>NZ_LIWP01000040.1:0-313 GCF_012978775.1 Campylobacter sp. RM15925 | reverse complement strand
TTAACAGACTTTTTAACGAGAACAAAGAGTGCTTTGAAGTGTTAAATTTACTTATAGCGGTTCATAAAGACAATACCGACATACTTGATAAAAATAACGTTTTAACAAGCGTTAAAGCATATTTTAAAAGTCCTGAAAAAATTTATGAGTTTTTTTGCGAAACTGGACTTGATGAAGTTTTTACGAGCGGAAAAATTAAAAATTTATATGATTATGTATTTGGAGTAGAAGTGGGTCTTGATACTAATGCCCGCAAAAATCGCAGCGGAAAGAATTTCGCTCGGATTATTTCAGAATATTTTAGGAGTGAAAA
>NZ_LIWP01000039.1:0-336 GCF_012978775.1 Campylobacter sp. RM15925 | reverse complement strand
CTTAGCTGCAGTCAAAAAAGACGGCAAATGGGGGTACATAAACACCAAAGGCGAACAAGTAGTAGAGTGCAAATTTGATGAGGCTCATGACTTTAAAGAAGGCTTAGCTGCAGTCAAAAAAGGTTATAAATGGGGATTTATAAGCACCAAAGGCGAACAAGTAGTAGAGTGTAAATTTGATTATATAAATGACTTTAAGAAAGGCTTAGCAAAAGTTAAAAAGGGTCTCAAACAATTTACAATCAATACCAAAGGAAATTTTATAGTTCACGATGAATACAATAATAAAATAGAAGTATCCGGCAAATTTGATTATGTCTGCGACTTCAAAGAAGG
>NZ_LIWP01000038.1:0-344 GCF_012978775.1 Campylobacter sp. RM15925 | reverse complement strand
CAGTCAAAAAAGACGGCAAATGGGGGTACATAAACACCAAAGGCGAACAAGTAGTAGAGTGCAAATTTTATGAGGTCCTGGGCTTTATTGAAGGCTTAGCAAAAGTTAAAAAGGGTCTCAAACAATTTACAATCAATAACAAAGGAAATTTCGTTGTTCATGACGAAAATAATAATCAGATGGAGATATCTAGTAAGTTTGACGATGTCTATGACTTTAGCGAAGGCTTAGCCGCAGTCAAAAAAGACGGCAAATGGGGGTACATAAACGCCAAAGGCGAACAAGTAGTAGAGTGCAAATTTGATGATGTATGGTATCGAGGCTTTAGCGAAGGCTTAGCAAAA
>NZ_LIWP01000037.1:0-417 GCF_012978775.1 Campylobacter sp. RM15925 | reverse complement strand
CGATCTCGTCCTCATCGCTGTCAAGCAGAAATTTATCGCATTCTCCTGCTGAAATTTTAGCACTTTAGTAATCAAATTCACCTTTCAAGAAGACACCGCGCTCATCAGAACAGTCAAATTTAGCCACTAAAAGCCTCTAAGATCTTTTATATCGTAGGCTTTAAATTTGCCGTTTTTATTTCTTTTTACAATCAAAACAGCTCTAAAATTTCTAACTATAAGCTTTACATCAAAGCCCGTTAAGGCTATTTCGTCTTTATACAATTGTTTAAAATTTTCATCCAAAATTTCATCTATAAAGCCCAAATTTAAAAGCTCTTGTACGCTCATCTCATCTTTTTGAAGTCTTATTTTGCCTTTTATCCTTCCGTCATTTCCGCTAAGTCTAAGAGCTATGCCCGCAAGCGCTCCTATAGA
>NZ_LIWP01000036.1:0-428 GCF_012978775.1 Campylobacter sp. RM15925 | reverse complement strand
CCGAACTATATCGTTTTAAGTCAATATTGATAAGGATTTAAGGTAAGTAACCAAAGGGCTAGTCACCTAATTAGTCACCTAATAAAATTAGGTGAAAGTATGGTAAAAGGAAGTTAAAAGTATGTAAAAAACGGTTATGTGAATTTTTACTAAAAAAGAGAATACATTTTTAAACGAAGCAATAGCCTAAAAAATAGCACTACTTAAATTTACTTATGCTATAATTGTATACAAATAAATACAAAGGATATACAAATGACTACACTTATACAGTTTAGAGTTGATAAAGAGCTAAAAACCGAAGCCGAGAATTTATTTAAGGATATGGGACTTGATCTAAGTACCGCTTTAAAATTGTTTTTAAAGCAGTCTATTAATAAGCGTAAAATTCCATTCCCTATCACTACCGCAAATGATGAATTTTATAG
>NZ_LIWP01000035.1:0-472 GCF_012978775.1 Campylobacter sp. RM15925 | reverse complement strand
ATGCTGAATTTGAGGCGATGAAGGATGATGGAGCGAGACTTGCAAGCAGGGTCTTTACTACCGAATACAAAAGCGCGATAGCTGAGACTAAGGCTTATCTTGTTGCTGAGGATACTAAGAAAATCAAAGCTTTACGGCTACTTTGTGAAAAATATACGCCTGAATATATGAGTGCGTTTGAAACTGTGGCGTATCACGGGCTAAATCATCTTTATATTTACGAGCTTAAAATAAAGTTTCTAAGCGCAAAAGCTAAAATTTTGTAAAAATTAAGATATATTTTTTATTCGCATACAAATTTATCTCTACCGACCAGTAAAAATAAATCACTATTGTAATATTATTAAAATATTATTTACTAATAGCTCAAATTTAACTTACGTCTAAGAAAAGAAGTGCTAATATTAAACAAAATATAATAGTGATTATTAATTTATCTATCTAAGTATTTATATCAAAAAAGGATAAAACA
>NZ_LIWP01000034.1:0-665 GCF_012978775.1 Campylobacter sp. RM15925 | reverse complement strand
ACGAAAGTGGTTTAAAATTTGATTGTGAGTTAAAAATATATATCGTTTGATTCTTTTATTATTTATTACAAATACTCTTGTGCAAGCCTACCTACTTCATTGCCTATCTCAAATTTTGTATTATCGATATATTTGTTTTCAAGGTCGCGTCTAAATTTATAAAGTCATAGAGACTTTGGGCACTGTAACCCTCTTGTATATTGCGATTTGGATAGCATTTTGGTCCTTTTTGTTTTTATAATTATAACAGGCTAGGTGAACAAGAGAGTGTCTTAAGTTAGCATTGTTTATAGTATAAATTTCAACTTTAATAATTTCATATGTTCTTTGGCATGATATGCAATATTTCTGTTGCGCTACTTATCTGCTTTATATATACTTTCTTTTTAAATTTTAAATTTGCTATCACTTTTATATACTTTTAATGTTATTTTAGACTACTCAAACTTTATACTTTAGATACTTAAAAGAAGCTAGTCACCTAATGCTTTGCTAGTCACCCAATTAGTCACCTAATAAAGTAAAACTATTGTATTTCAAAATTATGGAAATAAAAGCTAAAAAGTGGAATATAAACGAATTTTAGGTAATTTTTTATACAGTGAAAGTATGGTAAAAGAAGGTAAAAATACACTGAAAGTATATAATGGTGGGTTCACCAAAAG
>NZ_LIWP01000033.1:0-858 GCF_012978775.1 Campylobacter sp. RM15925 | reverse complement strand
TTATAATACTGATATAGATTATTATAAAGGTTAAAGATATGGAAAAGATTGGTTTTAACGATGACATCTCGGAAACTCTGCTTATAAATTTGTATTTTAGAAGCCTTGAAAACGAAGTAAAAGAACCGATTTTAAGAGATGAGTTTTCAGGAGAAATAGTTAAAAAGATAGATTATGACTTTGCTAAATTTGAAGCTGGCGATCTAAGCCGAGTAGGAGTTATCATAAGGGCGAAATTTATCGATGATGCACTTGTGAAATTTGCTAAAGATAACGATGAGGTGGTTATCGTGCAGGTTGGCGCCGGGCTTGATACCAGACCGCTTAGACTTGAGTCGGTATGCCCTAGTGCTATCTTTTATGACCTTGATCTTCCCGATGTGATTGCACTTCGCGACAAACTCATGCCAAAAGCTAAGAAAAACTTTAGTATCTCTAGCTCCATGCTTGAAACCGCTTGGATGGACGAGCTTAAAGCAAAGCATCCAAATGCTAAATTCGCCTTTGCTCTAGAAGGCGTTGCGATGTATTTTGAAAAAGAAGTTTTTAAAGAGTTCTTTTTAAATTTAGCTAGGAGGTTTGAAGGTATAGTTGCGCTTGATCTTATAAATAATTTTGCCGCAAAGATGGATTCTAGGAAGCATGATACGCTTAAATTTATGAAAAAAAGAGTTGATTTTAAGATGGGCATAGAAGATCCAAGCGAGGTTGAAGAGTGGGATAAAGCCGCGATAAAGCACCTAAAAACAGGCACGATGATGGATATGCATAAAAACAGATGGAGTCTTAGAGGTAGGATTTTTGGACTGATTCCCGCCTTTAGAAACTCTTGCAGGATGTTTGTGTTTGGGTTAAATT
>NZ_LIWP01000032.1:0-872 GCF_012978775.1 Campylobacter sp. RM15925 | reverse complement strand
AAAGACGAATTCGGACAAATGGCATCTTTAATAAATGACAACATAAGCAAGATAGAATCAGCCAAAATCTCTGAAAACGACTTTATAAAAGAAGCAAATACATTTGTAGATAGTATCAAATCAGGAGACTTTACTGCAACTCTTAATGCTCAAACGTCAAACCCTGCATTAAATCAATTAAAACATACATTTAAAGAGCTTCAAGAGGCTTTAAAAGATAATATTGCCAAAAACGGTATAGAGCTTATAGCTCTTCTTGATAAATTTAAAAATCAAGACTTTACCGCTAGACTTGATGATAACGGTAAGATGGCGGCAGGAGTAAACGGACTTGGTGAAGAGATATCAAACATGCTTCGCGCAAATTTGTCTCAGGCTGAAAATTTAAGACAAAAAGCTCAAGCACTATCTGAATACATGAACGAACTAACAAGCGGAGCTAACCAGCAAGCAAATTCACTTCAAGAAAGTGCAGCAGCGGTAGAGCAGATGAGCTCGTCAATGTCTGCCATATCTCAAAAGACACAAGATGTAATAAGACAAAGCGAAGAGATAAAAAACATAATAGTAATAATAAGAGATATAGCAGATCAAACAAATCTATTAGCATTAAATGCCGCTATAGAAGCGGCCAGAGCAGGAGAGCATGGACGTGGCTTTGCGGTAGTTGCGGATGAAGTAAGAAAGCTAGCCGAAAGAACTCAAAAATCATTAGGAGAGATAGAAGCTAATACAAATGTACTCGCTCAATCAATAAACGAGATGAGTGAATCTATAAAAGAACAAGCTGACGGAATAAACATGATAAATCAATCGGTTGCCAATATAGATGATCTAACCAGACAAAACGTAATAGTAGCCAATAAGACAAA
>NZ_LIWP01000031.1:0-1029 GCF_012978775.1 Campylobacter sp. RM15925 | reverse complement strand
GGATATTAATCCTGTTGAGATTAGGTTGAGGGGTTTGAGGAAGTATCCCACTACAAAGATTAATGCACCTATGATACCCATAACAAATACGGTTGAAAATATAGTTTCATGATAAATAATTTCATTTAAAACAGGATCATAATCGCTAAGTGAGTTATCAGAGCAGATAAGCCAATTGGCTCTATCATATTTTTGGCAAGCAAAAAGCCTCTCGTCTCCGCCTAAAGTATGGACATACGCCTTACCTTGAGTAGTTGCGTAGCTATCTATAGCCAAATTTATAGCCGTTTTTAAACCTGGTTCATCAGACAATATAAAATTATTATTTGGATGATAGACCAAAAGCTTTGCGTCGATATCAACGATAGCAACACTACTGCTTTGCGACTCTTTCATCTGCGCAACATCTTTTGCTATATCGTCTAAATACATATCGGCAGCTACGACACCTACCGCTTTGCCGTCTATTATTATTGGCTTAACGATAGTAAGAGTGTATTTGCCGCTTGATTGCGCCAAATAAGGATGAGTAAATACTAAATCCCCCTTTGCTACACTTTGCTTATACCAAGGCTTGACTCTTGAATCAAAATTATCCTTTTCAGGTGTCAAATGAAGGAATTCAATCTTTTCGTTTGACTTTCTAACAGCATCAAACAGATCGCCGTTATCACCAAAACCTATGTAAAATTCGGCTATATTTAAAGTCGTAGCCATAGTCATTAAACGATCCTTAAGACTCTGCCTATCTTGCATTAGATAAGGATTTTCTTGAATATATTTGGCTAAATTTTCAACAGCAACTATTTTAGAGTTAAAATACTCTCTTACATATATCGCCACAGAGCGCGTAGAAGCCTCTTTGGATGTTTTAGATACATCTATGATAGTATCTTTCATGCCCTTATAGCTTACGGTTTCAAATATAGCAAAAGCTATAGTAAGCAACACAAATATAATTAAAGCTATTTTATTCGCAGCTTTTTTCATCTAATCTCTCCTTGATTGTTTTTCATATCCTTAGAATTT
>NZ_LIWP01000030.1:0-1696 GCF_012978775.1 Campylobacter sp. RM15925 | reverse complement strand
AAAAAAGCTTTGATTTGATATATAAACTATCAGATATTTGAGTGTGAGACAAGAAATACACCCCATCCTTGTCCCACTTAGGCCAGTCCCAGTATCTCTTGGCTTGATTATAACCCTTGTATCTTCCCGCGTAAAACGGCTGCTCTTTTGCGCCTTTTTGATTTATATAAGCGATTGCGTATTCATCCGTTTCGTTTGGAGTAAAGCCGAATTTGATGTTAAATTTCTTATCTCTTTGAACGGAATTTTCACGTCTGTTACCGTCTTCATTGCCGTTTATGTCCTTAACAAAACCGCTTGAAAGCTGCTGACCGCTATCCTCCATGAAGCTTCCGCCGGCTTGCACATAAAACATCTCTTGACGCGAGCCCAAGTTAAAATCCACATTATTGCCGAAAGTATCTTTGCTCTTACCCAGTTCAATCCCATATCCGATGTTGCCTTCAAATTCGCGCGTAGGCTTTTTGGACACTAAATTTATCGCTCCACCCATGGTGTTTGCACCGTAAAGCACGCTGCTTGCGCCTTTTGAGATTACGATTTGGCTTAGATCAAAGGTGGTAAAACGACCAAAATCCGCATTTCCGTCATACGGGATATAAACGGGAATTCCGTCTATAAATAGCGGTACGCGCCTAGCGTCAAAGCCGCGAATATAGAAATTCTGCTCAGCTCTTGGACCTTTCTTATCCACATAAACACCGGGTGTCGAGTAAGCGACTTGAAAGAGTCTTTTGATCTCATCTTTTTGCATCTTTTCGGTATCAATCACAACAACATTCGTGTCGCTTTTTTGCACACCTTCAACGCTTGAGACAACTTCAACCTGTCCTAGTTCAAAAACTTGAGCATGCCAAACCAATGGCGACACTACATGCCATTAATGCGCTCTTTTTCATCCCAACTCCTATATAAATTTAATTTTTATATTTTTAAATAGACTATATATAGATGTAATACAATATAAAATATATAAAAATAATTTTATTTAAGAGTTATTTAAAAGAAACTGAAATTTATTTAATGAAATTTAAATTTTTAGAGAGCAAAACAGCTTAATTTAGGGCAAATTTAAAAAACGGATAGGTGTAAAAACAATAGTAACAATTTAAGCTTTAAAATATATCTTTATATATTACAACTTCTAAATTTCTGGCTTCTATCTCCGAATTTAGCTTCGACTATCAACACAAGAGTATAAAAAATCTTCTCGTCATTTAGTCTTGCGATATCCCTTAGAGTCTGATTTTTGCCATCAAATTTAACTTCGCCGTCTTTTAAAATTTCAACAAGATCATCGGCATCAATTCGCAAAGTATCGGCGATAGTTTGGATAGTGTGATTTTCAAGCGCCATAACAAGCCTATCCATGTTGCAAAACGAGGGATTTTTCCTAGCCAAAACCACATCAAGAAACTCGTTAAAGAGCTTCACAAGCTTTCTTCGCTTGATAATGATATGAAGCATAGCCACAACCAAAAGCGCAAAACCGCAAATTCTATGCAGCAGTATAAGAAATTCGCTGTAATCTCCGCAAGCAAATTTAAAGCCCGAATAACCTAAGAGCAAAAGTCCTGCTGCAAGCAATACGATAAGCGTAAATTTATAAACTATCTTAACTTTAAACATTCAAAACTATCCTTATTCCACCGCCTAAATAGGCAGTTGTAGCAGCTTGGTTTGCTTGTGTCGCAAA
>NZ_LIWP01000029.1:0-2648 GCF_012978775.1 Campylobacter sp. RM15925 | reverse complement strand
CAGCTAAGCCTTCGCTAAAGCCTCGATACCATACATCATCAAATTTGCACTCTACTACTTGTTCGCCTTTGGTGTTTATGTACCCCCATTTGCCGTCTTTTTTGACTGCAGCTAAGCCTTCGCTAAAGCCTCGATACGAGACATCATCAAATTTGCACTCTATAACTTGTTCACCTTTGGTGTTTATGTACCCCCATTTGCCGTCTTTTTTGACTTTAGCTAAGCCTTCGTTAAAGTAATATATATAATCAAATTTACACTCTACTACTTGTTCGCCTTTGGCGTTTATAAATCCGTATTTGCCGTCTTTTTCGACTGTAGCACAACCTTCGCTAAAGGGCAAGACTCTATCATGTTTACACTCTATTATTTGCTCGCCTTTGGCGTTTATAAATCCGTATTTGCCGTCTTTTTTGACTTTAGCTAAGCCCTCTCTAAAGCCCGAAGCTTCATCAAATTTACACTCTACTACTTGTTCGCCTTTGGCGTTTATGTACCCCCATTTGCCGTCTTTTTTGACTGCAGCTAAGCCTTCGCTAAAGCCATATATATAATCAAGTTTACACTCTACTATTTGTTCGCCTTTGGCGTTTATAAATCCGTATTTACCATCTTTTTCGACTTTGGCTAAGCCCTCTCTAAAGTCATCAACTCTATCAAATTTACACTCTACTATTTGTTCGCCTTTGGCGTTTATAAATCCGTATTTACCATCTTTTTTGACTTTGGCTAAGCCTTCTTTAAAGTCATAAGCCTCATCAAATTTACACTTTACTACTTGTTCGCCTTTGGCGTTTATAAATCCGTATTTACAACCTTTTTTGACTGCAGCTAAGCCTTCGTTAAAGTCATTTATATAATCAAATTTACGCTCTGCTACTTGTTCACCCCTGGCGTTTATAAATCCGTATTTACCATCTTTTTCGACTGCGGCTAAGCCTTCTTTAAAGTCATAAGCCTCATCAAATTTACACTTTACTACTTGTTCGCCTTTGGTGTTTATAAATCCCCATTTATAACCTTTTTTGACTGCAGCTAAGCCTTCGCTAAAGCCCGAAGCTTCATCAAATTTACACTCTACTACTTGTTCGCCTTTGGTGTTTATGTACCCCCATTTGCCGTCTTTTTTGACTGCAGCTAAGCCTTCGCTAAAGTCCGAAGCCTCATCAAATTTACACTTTACTACTTGTTCGCCTTTGGCGTTTATAAATCCGTATTTACCATCTTTTTCGACTTTGGCTAAGCCTTCGCTAAAGCCATTTATATAATCAAATTTACACTCTGCTACTTGTTCACCCCTGGCGTTTATAAATCCGTATTTACCATCTTTTTCGACTTTGGCTAAGCCCTCTCTAAAGTCATTTATATAATCAAATTTACACTCTACTACTTGTTCACCTTTGGCGTTTATAAATCCGTATTTACCATCTTTTTTGACTGCGGCTAAGCCCTCTCTAAAGTCATTTATATAATCAAATTTACACTCTACTACTTGTTCACCTTTGGTGCTTATAAATCCCCATTTATAATCTTTTTCGACTTTAGCCAAACCTTCTTTAAAGTCATGAGCCTCATCAAATTTACACTCTACTACTTGTTCGCCTTTGGCGTTTATAAATCCCCATTTATAATCTTTTTCGACTTTAGCCAAACCTTCTTTGAAGTTGCAGACAATATCAAATTTGCCGGATACTTCTATTTTATTATTGTATTCATCGTGAACTATAAAATTTCCTTTGGTGTTTACATGTCTAGACTCTCGGTGACTCTCATAAGCTTTTGCGACTTCGGCTAAGCCTTCGCTAAAGCCATATATATAATCAAATTTACACTCTACTACTTGTTCGCCTTTGGTGTTTATAAATCCCCATTTATAACCTTTTTTGACTGCAGCTAAGCCTTCGCTAAAGTCCGAAGCCTCATCAAATTTACACTCTACTACTTGTTCGCCTTTGGTGTTTATAAATCCGTATTTACCACCTTTTTCGACTACGGCTAAGCCCTCTTTGAAGTCACGGACGTAATCAAATTTGCCGGATACTTCTATTTTATTATTGTATTCATCGTGAACTATGAAATTTCCTTTGGTATTGATTGTAAATTGTTTGAGACCCTTTTTAACTTTTGCTAAGCCTTCGCTAAAGCCCGGATGCGAGACATTATCAAATTTACACTCTATAACTTGTTCACCTTTGGTGTTTATAAATCTCCATTCATAATCTTCTTTGACTGCAGTTGAGCCTTCTTTAAAGTTATAAGCCTCAGCAAATTTACACTCTATAATTTGTTCACCTTTGGCGTTTATAAATCCGTATTTCCCATCTTTTTTGACTTTGGCTAAGCCCTCGCTAAAGTCCGAAGCCTCATCAAATTTACACTTTACTACTTGTTCGCCTTTGGCGTTTATAAATCCCCATTTATAATCTTCTTTGACTGCAGCTAAGCCTTCTTTAAAGTCATGAGCCTCATCAAATTTGCACTCTACTATTTGTTCACCTTTGGTGCTTATAAATCCCCATTTATAATCTTCTTTGACTGCAGCTAAGCCTTCTTTAAAGTCATGAGCCTCATCAAATTTGCACTCTACTATTTGTTCGCCTTTGGCGTTTACAAATCCCCATTCATAATCTTTTTCGACTTTAGCCAAA
>NZ_LIWP01000028.1:0-3611 GCF_012978775.1 Campylobacter sp. RM15925 | reverse complement strand
CCCTCTTTGAAGTCGCAGACATAATCAAATTTGCCGGATACTTCTATTTTATTATTGTATTCATCGTGAACTATAAAATTTCCTTTGGTATTGATTGTAAATTGCTTGAGACCCTTTTTAACTTTTGCTAAGCCTTTCTTAAAGTCATTTATATAATCAAATTTACACTCTACTACTTGTTCGCCTTTGGCGTTTACAAATCCCCATTTATAACCTTTTTTGACTGCAGCTAAGCCTTCGCTAAAGTCCGAAGCCTCATCAAATTTACACTCTACTATTTGTTCGCCTTTGGCGTTTATATACCCCCATTTACCGACTTTTTTATTTTTAAATAATGGTTCGCCTGCCTTATTAGCATCTATCTCTTTAGTGAGATTATTTGTTTTATTTATACTTGTACCTTCCGTGGCTTTTATAGAAGCTACCTTTTCGAGTATTTCTTCATCCTTTGCGCTAAATAGCGATTTTAAAAAATCAAACATGCATTATCCTTTTTTATTTAGTGTTTTTACATCGTGATCTCGTAAGCCAAATCAAACGAAGGATTATTTTTATCAAACGGAGACGTTATATCGTTTAGTTCATTGTATTGCTTTAGCCCAAATTCGCTCGTACTCCTATCGTTTACATCCAGTCCCGCTCCTACGACTAGCCCAATCTGATTTGTCACCAGATACCTCTCGTGCATCTTTATGCCCCCTTGCTTTTCCTTCCATACATATATGGTTAAAGTATGGCCGTAGTTAGAGTGTATATGACGGCAAATGCTTCGCCATTTATCCAGCCTCTTTTTCCAAGGATTATAATCGCCTATCTGAAATTTACAATGTATTATTATGCTTCCTTTAGTTTTGTTATTTCTACGCTCGCCGAAGTTTTTAGCGATTATTTCCAGGGTTCTTTTATATCTATAGACATCCGGATAAAAGTAAGGGTCTATTATCGTGAGCTTTTTGGCGTATGATACTACGGCGGAAAAGATTTTTTCTAGCTCTTTTTCCGATTTTAGTCTAGCTATAGATCCGCCATAGCCGTACTTGTCGCCTATATCTACATTTTCTAGATCGTCTAATACAAAGGTGCGGTCGGTTTTTTTGCAAGAAAAGATAGAATTTATACTTCTAATGCTGTTTATGCTATCGGCGATTTTAAGCCAATCATCTTCGGTTTGCGGCTCTGCTCCGCTTTTGGGCTGAAATTCTATCCTTTCTCTGTCCTTAAGATATTCTATCAGTTTTAGTAGCTGGTCTTTATGTCTAGCGCAAGAAGATATATTTGATAAAACACATTTAATCCAGTCTCTATTTTCTAAAGATAGGACAAAGCCGCTTCTGCTTATATTTTCCAAAAGAGATTTAAGATTGTAAAAATTACTTACGGACATATTGCTTTCTAAAAACACCTCCGGAGTTAAAAATATCTCTTTTAGCATTTTTTACTCAAACCTCTCTTTGTATCCCTCTTCAAAAAAGCCGTTAGGCCAGGCGTCAAGCAAAGCCCCATCCTCATCAAGTTCGAGCTCTTTGACGTATGTTTTCTCGCCGTTGTTATCAACGTAAAGTAAACATATATCATCAGGAGTTATGTATAGTTCATCGTTTTTGCTTATTTTACCTTCGCTGGAGTATCTTAACCTTCTCATGATACGAAGCAATATATGCTCGCTATGCGTTTCTATAAAAAAGTTATTTTTGTTATTGTTTTTAGACCGTATAAACTCATCCGCCATCTCGCACTGAACAGCAGGGTGCAGATGTAGCTCCGGTTGCTCTATAAAGATACTGCTGTTATCAAGGGCCATACAACTAGCCAGTATCGGCAAAGACTGAGATATCCCAAGCCCCATATCCCTAGGACTCACAAACACCCCTGTTCTTAAATCCAAAAATTTTAGCTCTTGAATATCCGGCTCTCCTAATTCCTTTACATTTTTAGGATCGTCGACTTTATAAAATTTTTCTACTTCTATCTTGTAGGTTGATTTTAGCTTTTTGTCGTCCGATAGCCATACGTTAAGTTTTTCTCTTGAGTCTTTATTGAGTAGAATCTTTTGCCATATCTCTTTACTGGAATGCACCTTGTCGTAGCTTACCGTGTCGCTAAATTTATCAAAGATAAGGTCTTTTCTCTCGGGATAAAATCTAAGCGGAGAGAAATATTGTATTGCTTCCTTGTATCTATAGTTGTTAAGTCCTTGGAATATACAAAGAGCTACATTTCCAAGCAAAGCGCCGATACCTTTACTTTTATCAAATTCGGTTAAGATGTCGTGTATATTTTTACGTTTTATTTGTTCTTCACTCCATGTATACATACCTTCATCACTTTTACCCAATACAATGCCTTTGTCATCTATAATTGTTTCGCTAACATCCTCATCGTTTTCATTATAATCTGCGATATCTTTTACTGTTTTTACAAAAGGATGCTCTTTATAGGGCTGTATAAGAAAAAACCTGCTTGTCGTATCTATTCTTTTAAACGGAGACAAATCACATAAGCATTCGCCTGAATTAAGCATAGGTCGTATTCTTGCGTATTTTTTGGAATTAATCATTATAAATATATCTTGTTTTAAGAAGCCTTGATGCAACCCTGAGTTGACTTTTATTCCGATTTTTTCTATACCATAGTTATTCTCAACTATGCCTCTTAGTTCGTCTATATCTATGTTGGCGTCTATGCTTATGTCTTTATGTTCTCGCATAAATCGTTCCAACCCGCCTTTTTCGCATATAAGCCGAAATAAATATTTTGGATCTAGGTTTTTTGAGCCTTTCTCGTACTGCACTTCAAAGCGTTCAAGACACTTGGAATACAAAAGATATCTTATGGACTCTTGATCTGTAAATTCATAAGCATAGGTTATTGATCTATCAGTATCGTGCTTATGGATAAAGTTGCCAAGCCCACCCAAGTCTAGCTCATCTCCGGCAAAATTTGACTTTTTAAGATTTATATCTCCGCCGCCTAAAAGATGTTCTCTATAGAGCATGGCGTGTAAAAAACTTGATTTCCCGGAGCTATTAGGGCCATATACTAAAGTTATCGGCTTATCTGAAAATTTCTGCAAATTTTCTCCGAATGCTTTAAAGTTATTAAAACCTACTTTTACCATTTTAGCCCCTCAGTGTATTTTTTGTTTACCATGATTATACTATAGTTTGTTTTTGGTGCTCTTAAATATTACTAGAATTAAACGTTATACTTTGCAACGCCTGAGTACCATAGACATAATTACAAAAAAGTATTCAGGCGACCTATCAAAGCAAAACCTCTAATGGTAAAATGGGCCAATATGGGATACTCTAGAATATTAAATAAATCCGAGAGAAATAAATTTGAAAAATAAAAAATAAGAAGTTTGGGCTACCCATTGGGTTACCTTTTGAAATCTTAAATCTTGAGATGTCGTATTTTAGGGAGTTTTGGATGGTGCGGATGAAAGGACTTGAACCTTCACGCCGTGAGGCACCAGATCCTAAGTCTGGCGTGTCTGCCAATTTCACCACATCCGCACGTGTATAAAGAATGGAAGTTTATCTAAAAAATATTAAATAAACCAAATGGTACGCCCAAGAGGATTCGAACCTCTGACCTACGGCTTAGAA
>NZ_LIWP01000027.1:0-5391 GCF_012978775.1 Campylobacter sp. RM15925 | reverse complement strand
TGCGCCAAAAGTTGAGTTTATAGATGACGGCAACAATGACGGAAGATTGAGTAATGAAGAAGCAGGAGTAGATAAAACAACGACGCCGGTTAAAATAATTGTTACGCCCGACACTAAAATAGGAGATACTTTAGAAATTGTTATCACAAAACCGGACGGCTCTACAGAAAACCAACAAGTAGTTATAACTCAAGAGATTATAGACAACGGTTATACCATAAATGATATTCCTGTAGAAGATGGTAAGCTTTCAAAAGTTGATGCTGTTATTAAATATCAAACGGGCAATACAAGTAGCACAGGTAGCGATCAAATAACTACCGATTTAACTCCACCTCCTGCACCAAAAGTTGAGTTTATTGAAGATAAAATAAATCCTGATACCGGAAAAGACGACGGACTACTAAGTAAAGACGAGTTAAACGGTAAAACAACAACTCCTGTTAAGATAACTGTTCCACCTGAAGCTGAAATAGGAGATACTTTAGAAATTGTTATCACAAAACCGGACGGCTCTACTGAAAATCAAAAAGTAGTCATAACTCAAGAGATTATAGATAATGGCCATACTATAAATAATATCCCTGTAAAAGACGGTGAAATTTCAAAAGTAGAAGCTACTATCAAAGATAAAGCCGGTAATGAAAGCCCAAAAGGAAGCGATGAAGTAACTACCGATACAACCCCAACTCCTGCACCGAAAGTTGAATTTGTTGAAGACAAGATAAATCCTAAAACAGGAAAAGATGACGGACTATTAAGCAAAGACGAGTTAAACGGTAAGACTACAACGCCTGTAAAAATCACTATTCCGGACGAGACGAACATCGGAGATACTTTAACTATCACTGTTAAAAAACCTAACGGCGATACTGACATTATAAAAGTTCCTATCCCAAATCAGGCATTTCTCGATGACTTAAAAGACAACGGATACACTATCAATGAAGTTCCTGTGGAAGACGGGAAGATATCAAGAGTAGAAGCTACTATTACGGACAAGGCAGGCAATATAAGTCCAAAAGGAAGCGATGAAGTAACTACCGATACAACCCCAACTCCTGCACCAACAGTTGAATTTACAAAAGATGGTGATAATGATGGAGTATTAGATGAAAAAGAGTTAGGTGCAACTAAAAATGAAACTCCTGCAGTAGTAAAAGTTCCTGAAGAGACAAAGGTTGGTGATACGTTAAATATAACGGTTACAAATCCTGACGGTACAAGCAGGACTATAAAAGTGGAAATTTCGGATGAAGCTACTTTAACTAAACTTAAAACTAAAGGTCATGAAATAGATAATGTTCCTGTGGCTGATGGAAAAACATCTAAAGTAGAGGCTACCATCACCGACAAGGCAGGCAATATAAGTCCAGAGGGAAGCGATCAAGTAACTGTGGATATTTCAGCTAAGGAGTTAAAGGTTATTTTTTCTGAGGATGGTAGCAATGCAGGCAATGCTGATCCTAAGCTAAATAATGATGGAGTGCTAAATAGATTTGAGAACTCTAAAGACGGTAACCAAAATTCTACAAAAGTTAAAGTTATAATCCCTGATGATGCAAAAATAGGTGATAAGTTAAATGTAAAAGTGTACGATAAAGCGGGCTTGGTAGTTAAGGAGATTAAAGATCACCCGATAGACAAGACTATACTTGACAATAAATTTTATGAATTTGATACTCCTGTAAAAAATGGTGAAATTTATGAAGCAAAAGGTACTATTACTGACAAACATGGCAATGTAAGTAAAGAAGCAAGTGACAAGATAGAGGTAAATTTAACTCCACCGCCACCACCAAAAGTTGTGTTTGTAGAAGATGTTGTTGCCCCTGGCGCCACAGAAGATGATAAAAAGCTATCTTACGCTGAAAACAATAGCGATGGCGAACAAAGCAAGACAACCGTAAATGTAAAAGTTCCGCAAGACAGTGAAGTGGATACTTCGCAACACAATGTAGTTAAAGTGGGAGATATATTAGATATAGCTGTTTATAGAAACAATCGTGTTATAGATACAAAATCAATTAAGATTGCAGACGAAGCTATGCTAAAAGACCTTCAAGACAATGGTTATAAGGTAGTAATTGATAAGCTAGCCAACAGTAGCACCTATGAAGTAAAAGCAACTATAAGAAATAGCGTGGGCAGTGTTAGCGATGAGGCTTCGGATATAACTACCGTGATGATCGCTCCTGTAGTTATATTCACTGAAGATATAAACAATGATAGAATTTTAACAGTTCATGAAAATTATAAAGATAATAATCTTAAAAATACAAAAGTTGAGATAAGAATACCTGTAGGTGCAGTAGCCGGAGATAAGTTAGTCTTGTCTTATACCAACATTGATAAGCCAAATGAACTTAAGATTAAAGAGCTTATCCTAGAAGATACTCATATAACAGATGCCAAGATTTTTACAGATGTACCTATACTTCCGGGTGTTAGATCGGAAATTTCTGCTATATTAAAAGACGGTATTACCGATACTCAAAAAAGCGGAAATTCTAATATAGATAGAGTTACACCTGAACTAAGAGATCTTGATGTAAAATTTGATGAGATAAAAACTCTTGATGTATTAACCAGACAAGAGGCTATATCTGACGGAGAGATAAACAAAACCGATGCAACTGTAACTATACCTAATAACGTAAGAACGGGAGATAAGCTAATCTTAACCGTTAAAGAACCTGACAAGCCTGAACGCGATATAGAGTATACTATAACAGTTAATGAAAATACCGGAAAAATATCATCTATAACAGGTGGCGGAGTAGGTGAAGCTTTAGTTCCTGATCTAAAAGATCCTTTTGTCTTTAAGCTAGAGAATCTTGCTATGAAGCCAAGAGAGGCTGATAATCTTGATCCGAAAAATCCAAGTGTAAATGACACCACGATATCGGCTAAGATTGATTATCAAAATAGTTCAACTCCGGAGCAAAAAACAGATACTAAAACTATTGGACTAGAGCCTTTGAAAACTCCGGAAGTTATATTTGACGAGGCAAAAGGCGCTAATGTAACAAGCAGGACAAATGCAGTTTCCGATAAAGAGCTGTTTGACACTCCGGTAACTATAAAAATTCCAAAAAATGCAGTAACAGGAGATAAATTAACTGTAACCATTAAAGAGCCGCAAGAGAATGCAGCTGATAAAGTAACTATCAAAGAATATACTATACATAAAGATGAAAATAATGGCAAAGTAACTATAACCGAAAAAGGCGGAGCTAAAGTAGAGATGACTACTAACAATAGCTTCCAGATAAAGGGACTTGATACTCTTCCCGGTAAAAAGACTATAGTTACGGCTGAAATAACAGATGCATTCGGTTCAGCTTCAGCTACAAGCGAAAATACTTTAGCAGATCTAAACGAAATGGCGGTATATTTTGATGAAGATGTCAATAAAAATACAATCATGTCTAGAGCTGAAGCTACGGAAGATAGAGATTTGATTAAAACTGCCGTTAATGTAAAAATTCCAAGCAATGTTGTAACCGGAGATACTGTTACGGTAACAATTAAAGATGATCCAAGCTTTAAAAAGGTTTATAGCATCGAAAGAGATGCGGATGGAAATATAACTGTCAAAGATAGCGGCGGACAACCGGTTGAAATTTCTAACGGCATAATCAAAGTAGATGGCGTGCCTATGAGTACTAGCAAAGATACTATCGTTGAAGCTATCACGCAAGATAGTAGAGGTATAGGCAAGGCGGAAGCTAAGAATAACAGCATACTGGAAAAACTATATGACGATATGGCTATTAAATTTGATGAGGATACTAGCAAAAACGGAATTTTATCTCCAAATGAAAATTTAAGCGATCCTGATAAGACTACTATAAGTGTAAGAATTCCAAGTAATGCCGTAGATGGAGATAAGCTTGACTTGATCGTCACTCAAGGAGGTGCAAGTAGCACTCAGTCATATACTATCAAGAAGGATGCAGACGGCAATATTGCCCTTCAAAGCCCAAATGGTTCTATTGATGTATCCAATAATATAGCTAAGATAGAAATTCCTATCGCTGAAGGCAAGGTTGATGTTAAAGCCGAAGTTACTAATGTTGGTGATAAAGAAAATAAAGTTAGCGCTTTAGGAAGCTTAGAGGTAACAGGAACAGGATCGGGCGTTAGAAAGATGCGTGTCATATTTGACGAAGATAGCGATAGTAAAGACGGCAAGCTAACTAGAGAAGAGGCTATGCAGGATAAAGATCTGCACATCACTACGGCCAGAGTTACAATCCCTAGCAATGTTGAAGCGGGTGACAAGGTAGAAATCACTATTAAACATGGAGATGGAACAAGTGAGCCTAGAGTATATACTATCGTAAGCAACGATAACGGCACTATAACCGTTCAAGATAAAGACGGAAAAAATGTTCCCGTAGATAGTGACGGCAGTATAAAGATAGATGGTATAAAAATGGTTGACGGTAAAACATCTACTCTTGAAGCTAAAGTGGAAGGCAAGGACTCTGCTGAAGGTTCTTTAGAGTTAGCTCGTATCACGCAAGAGCTTACCGTTTCTTTTGATGAGGATAACGCTAGTAGAAATGGTATATTAAGCAGAGATGAGAGTATGAGTGATGATAAAGCCTTGCATACAACAGTGGCAAGAGTAACGATACCAAGAGATGTTGTTAATGGTGATAAAGTAGTAGTTACTATCACAGAGCCTCAGGCTGACGGCTCATTTGCTTCAAGAACTCAGGAATTTACTATCGGAGAAGTTATGGTTCAGGATAACACGATCAAAATTCCTGGCGTGGTGGTTCAAGAAGGTCAAACAACATCCGTAGAGGCTAAAATTCAAGATAAAGCAGGAAATGTTATCATTGATCCTAAAAAAGCTGAAATCGGACTAGAAACTATAAAAGGCAAAGAACTAGAGGTCGTATTTGATGAAGATGCTAGCAATGATAAAATTATGAGTAGAGATGAGGCTATGAAAGATGGAACATTTAACTCTACCACTGTAAGTATCAATCTGCCAAGCAACGTAGTAACAGGCGATAAGTTAAAATTAACTATCTCTGAACCGGGTAAAGCCGAGGTTGTAAAAGAGCTTACTATCAATAAAGATGATAGCGGAAAGATAACTCTTAGCGGCGATTTGTCAGGTCTAAATGTAAGATACGAAGGCACCAGTATCAAACTTGACAATATTAATATGACCGAGAAAAAAGAGACTTCTGTAAAAGCAGAACTTACAAATAAATTTGGTCAAGATGGCTCAAGCAGTGAAGATAGCGCTAAGCTACTAGATATGCAAGATATCAAATTTATGGAATACACAGAAGGCAGTGTAAGTAAAGATGGAGCTATCGAGATAAGTCGCAACCAAAACAAATCAGATAAGGATATCAGCTCTAC
>NZ_LIWP01000026.1:0-6733 GCF_012978775.1 Campylobacter sp. RM15925 | reverse complement strand
GTTAAAAAAGACGGCAAATGGGGGTACATAAACACCAAAGGCGAACAAGTAGTAGAGTGCAAATTTTATGAGGTCCTGGGCTTTATTGAAGGCTTAGCAAAAGTTAAAAAGGGTCTCAAACAATTTACAATCAATAACAAAGGAAATTTCGTTGTTCATGACGAAAATAATAATCAGATGGAGATATCTAGTAAGTTTGACGATGTCTATGACTTTAGCGAAGGCTTAGCAAAAGTTAAAAAAGACGGTAAATGGGGATACGTAAATAACAAAAGCGAACAAGTAGTAGAGTGTAAATTTGATGAAGCCTCGGGCTTTATTGAAGGCTTAGCAAAAGTTAAAAAGGGTCTCAAACAATTTACAATCAATAACAAAGGAAATTTCGTTGTTCATGACGAAAATAATAATCAGATGGAGATATCTAGTAAGTTTGACGGTGTCTATGACTTTAGCGAAGGCTTAGCTGCAGTCAAAAAAGACGGCAAATGGGGGTACATAAACACCAAAGGCGAACAAGTAGTAGAGTGTAAATTTGATGAAGCCTCGGGCTTTAGCGAGGGCTTAGCCATAGTTAAAAAAGGACACAAACGGTTTATTATCAATATCAAAGGTGATTTTGTAGCATTAAAAGAAGATGGTAGCAAAATAGAAATCACAAAAGAAATATCAGACAAATCAGGCAATGTCTTCTTGCTGTCAAATAGCGATGGTAAATTTGGACTTTTGGATGCAAACTACAACGTTCTCATAAAAAACAAACTCTACGGCGAATTTGAAGTAGTGCAAAGGATGAATGAAAACACGTTCTTGATAAAGATGGCGGAGAAGGAGTTTTTTATAGATAGTAATGGCGACTTTAAGTAAAACTTTTTAAATGGAGCAGCTATAAGTATTTATTAAATATTATAATATTATTTATTATCTTTATAAGCTTTATTTGTGTGGTTTTAGTGTCATTTCTAAGTTGCTAGATTAATTTACTGATTACAATATTTGATAAGTCATATCAAGTTTATATCTTTGAGTAGCTGGTTTATATGTTCCTTTTTTGTAAAAATTCCTTGTCTTCTTACGTTAGCTCGTTCTCGTTTTTGCTAATAGGGCGAGCATACTCTACGTGGCCACAAAACGTTACCGTTTTTGGCTCACGTAAGAGGCTCGCAAGGAGAGTTTGCCACTCCCTTGACCCACGCTTTTGCTCCGAGTGTATTTATTGAAAACAGCTGAACTAAGTAGGCTGTTTTCAATAAATATTTAAACTTACGGACATATTTCCGTAAGAGCTCGGAGTGATTGTAGGTTAATTTTTTATTTTATTTCTTGCTTAAAAAACAATCCATCTATTCTCTCTATTGGCTGCTAGTACCATAAACTTAAAATATGTTTTTCTATACGTTATTATCATGTGAGCCAAAGTAAAAACCGAATTAAGCTAAATTTAATCAAACTCATAGTGTAAAGTGCCCTATAGCCCATAAAATACGTTTTTTAAAGTTTTCTTATAGTATGTAGCTAAAATACTCGCTTGTTTCTTTTTTCGATCCCGTACCTATTTAACATGTATAAATACGTTTGTATGCGATTGCTGTCAAAATATTCAGAATTTTTATTTGCGATCCTAGTTTTAACTTGACCTATCGCCCTTAAACATATATCATGCATTTTATCAAGACGCGGAGATATTTATGAATCAGAATTTTCACAAAAAAAGAAAAATCACTAAAACTATATTCAAAAGACTTAGGCTTACGCCCGACGAATGGTCGGCTATCGAAAAGAAGCTAAAAGAAACAGGGATGACCTTTTCAAAATTTGCCCTAAGTTCAATGCTGTCCAGGCGAATTAGACTTCCTATTGAAAGGGAGCTTTTGACTGAGCTATCCAAACAAGGAAACAACCTAAACCAAGTGGCTGCCAGGTTAAACCGCGACGAAAGTTTAGATAGGGTCGGTCTAAAAATCATAGCCGATGACAACGCCGTCTTGCGTCAAATTTACGAGATGTTGGGCAAGTAATGGAACCTATCGGTAAAGTTTATCGTTTTTTGGTTTTATACTTTTGCTATGTAAAGAGAGACGTGGGTAACGATGCTAGTTAAATTTCTTCCTACGTATACCGGCGGCGGTCTTGGGAGCATAAACTACCTTTTAAACGAAAGAAGAAAAGCGGCCGGAACGGCTAAGGTCGTAAAGGGCGACGAAAATTTAACTAGAGCCGTAATAAAAGGGGTTACTTATAAACAAAAGACCTGTTTCGGAGTTCTATCATTTGAGGAGAAGCATGATTTTATGAACGAGGAGCGAAAGCTAAAAATCATAAACGATTTCGAACGCGCATTGCTCGGGGATTATATGCTAGAGCGGATAAATGTACTCTGGGTCGAGCATTCCGACAAGGACGGAAGACTCGAGTTAAATTTCTTGATCCCGAAGATTGATCTTATAACAGGCAATTCATTTAATCCATACTTGGCAAAATTCGACCAACATAGGATTGATTTGATTAAAAGAATGATTAACGATGAGTATAGCCTGTCAAGTCCGGATGATCCCGCAAGAGAGCAAACTATATCGGCTAGCAAGAAAAACATCGTGCACTATCAAAATTTAGAAGAACTTGATAAAAAGCTACACGAACTAGTAAGAGAGGGCTACATCAAAAATAGAGACCACATAATAGAGCTTTTAATGCAAAGCGGTATAGAAGTAATTAGATCGACAAAGAAGAGTATAACCGTAGTACTACCTAATCAAAAAACAAAAAATCGTTTAAAAGGAGGAATATACGATGCAAATTTCACAGGCGCTCAAGGACTTGGAGAGCTCAGCCAAAGCTCAAGCAGAAGAATTCGAGAGTTCAATAATAGAAACACACAAGCAGAGTGCGAAAGAAATAGGCGAAAGCTTGAAGAGCTCATTAAAAAGCGAGATAAATTCAATAGGCAAAAATTTAGAGTCTCGCCTTCAAGAGATAATATCGATCCAAAGCAAGAACAAAAGATGGATATCGGCACTCATAGCTACGACGACACTGATAATAGGAATAGTATCGGGCTATCAGATACACTCTTATATGGCGGAACCGCAAATAAAGAAAGCGAGATCGGACACAATCAAAGAACTACAAGTGATTCTGAACGAGCAAACAAAGGAGATGGAGGCGATGAGAGTATGGACGATACCGCAAGCATGGAGGCATTCCGAACCAGAAGCGGACGGAAGGATGCAGTACTATATATCGGTCCCTCGGAGCAAGGAGATCTTCGAGAAAAACGACAAATACTACATACCTATGAGAACGGAGTAGAAGATGACGACATTAGAAGAAGCATTGCTCGAAGAAAACGAGAGCTTGACACAGATGATCAAGAGCGAAAGGAGCGAACACGAATCGCAGAAGAAGGCCTTGATCGAAAAATACGAGAAGGAGATAACGAGTTTGCAGCAAGACAAGATAAATTTGATAGATCGCATGCAACATTTGATGAACGATTGCGTGAACAAGATACACGAATCGTCGCAAACACAAAGAGAAAGATACGAGAAATCTTTGGGGTTTTTAAAAAAGAAATTAATAAGTTTGCAAGAAGAATTCAAAGAACTATCGAAAAAATACGAATCTTTGAAAGAGAAGTGTCAAGAATAGTAGTTGACGAACAGTATCTTAAAAACAAAAATATCGAGATATCACTTGATGCAGATGATGAATTGCTGAAAGTCCTAGGCCAGGAGAACGAGAATGTATGGGGAATGGATACGAGATAGAATCTGATGGTTTTATCTGTTTGGCATTATGCTTCCAGTTGAAATCCAAAGATAGATTTGCTAGATTTATTTTTCAGAGCTTGGGTAGGCCCAAAAATAGGCCTACCCAAGCGTACCTCAGCTTTATTTTAATACCAATTTCGTTATCTGTCCAGTTATATTATACAGATTCAGCATCTAAAATATATTGCACTTGATCTCTATCCACTTCGTGCCTGGCTATCCATTTTTCTATTTTTTCTCTATCGTATAGAATTTTTCTACCGCCCAGCTTTATATAAGGCAAGATGCCTTTTGATCTCCAAATGGATTGAGCATCCGTACCGATACTAAAGAGAGCTTCAAATTCCACAGGGGTTATAAACTTTTTTTGACAAGGATTTATTTGCATTTTTTTCCTTTATAAATTTTATACCCATCCTATCATGTGACAAACCTTAAGTCAAGCAAAAAATCGGTTCGCCAAAGATATTTTACTATTTTTTATTTTGAGGTAATAGTACGGTAATTGGAGGATTGTTAAGTATGATTTTTAGGTGCGAAGGCTACCGAAGTAGCCTAAGACCTACGCCGTAAGGCGCGTACAAGTATGCGAATACTACAATATATTCTCTTAAAAGTGTATAAAATTTCTTTTTATGCTTGCTGAAGATTTTACCAAGAAGGCGTAGGCACTGGTTAGTTTATTGTTGGATTCATAAAATCCTTTATGTTTTCTAGCTCTTTTAAGCAGGCTAATTAGCTCTACTACCGTAGCTTTTTTCATGGGTTTGGTTTTGCAAAGTATATTAAATATCAAAAAAGAACACAAAAAGTTATTTATAAATGGATTTTTCATTTTATTTTCAATGCTTTTTTTCGATGATCTTAGATGTAAATTTAAAAAATCCATAATCTGATAAGTCGGCCTAAATTTGTCGATAGGGTTTAGATTGTTTATCAAACAGTTATTGTGCGCCGCTGCATTTCTAATAAACTGCACTGATGTTAGCATGTTTTTTATTTTTATGTATTCTTGATTTGGAAATTTTTTATAATAAAAATCGCAAAAATTTGTAAAGTTTTTAAACTCCAATATCTCGATTAAATTCCATATCGATAGATTGACTCTATATTTATTAATAATATTGTCTTTGGCTGTAAAGTCGTGTTTGCTATAATTTAAAAAATAGTTTTTCTGTTTGGGATTGGCATTGAGATAATCATCTACTATCGAGTATCCATCACACTCATCTTCATTAAAATCCCTTAATAGCTTAGTTTTTAAAAGATGCTCTATATTTAAGGTAAGAGTTAGGATAAATCTGCGAAGATGCATATCTATAGTAGATAGCTCCTTTAAATAGGCAAATTCTAAATTTATGTATGTACCGTCGTCTCGTTTGGTGTAATTTTTAGCATAGGATTTTATTTTAAATAGGTAACTATTGTTGGTTAAAAAATCGATAGCCGATTCTTTATCGCATATATTAAATTTTACCCCTTTGGTTTCCAAGTAGACGACTTGCTGGGCAACAGATAACTTTGGTTTATTAAATTTATCCAATTTTTTATTCTTTACAATTATATTGTTTCATTATATCATATTTTATATATTTAACCTCTCGTTTGCCTTACTGGTATTTTGCCGCAAACGTCATTTCTGCCCCAATCTTTTAGTGGCTACTAAATTTTCTATCACTTGCGAGCTTTTCTGAGTCGCTTTGTAAGTATCGACGCCTAGATAGTGTTGCAGGGTCGCTAGTTCTTCGTGTAGTAAAGTGCCCGACATTGTATGGATATCTGCGCTAGCTTCCGCAAGAGCGCCGACTACTATATCTCGCGCCATATGCAGGTGAAAATTCTCAACTCCTGAGAGTTCTCTGATTTTTTTGACTTGCCTGTCTAGATTAACTATCGTCTCGCCGCTTACGGGGCTAGCAAATACCAGCTCAGCTATTCTCGGTATCTCTTGTAGCTTGGATGCTATAAAATTTGGGATGGCTACGATATAGTCGTTAGAGTTCTTTGTTCTCTCTAAAAGCATAGTGTTGTTGCTGAAATTTATGTTTTTCCATTTTAAGTTTAAAATTTCGGACTTTCGCCTGCCCGTAAAAATCAGGGCAAAAAGCGTCCAGTAAAAAACGTCGTCGGCGTAAAGTTCATTAATGGCAGAAAATAAATTTCTAAGTTTATCCGAACAGTTGATAACTTTTGATTTTTTCTCAATCTTGTCTAGCTTTAAACCAAACGTCGGCTCAAAAGCTAGAGCCCTATGAATAAGCGCATATTTAAACATGGGGCGTAAAATTTCCTTTATCGTTTTATTGTATGTTTTTGGCGATAGCCCTTTGCTTCGCATAGAATTATAAAAAATTTGAATATGATCAAGCGTTACCTTTTCTATAGCCAGCGAGCCTAGCGGGCTGTTTTTGATGTGATTGTTAAACATCGCCGCTAGCCCGGTCGTAGCTTTGGTTTTGGCTCTAGTTTCCATATATAAATCCCAAAGCTGCTTAACTTTGATGTTTGGCTGGATTCTAGAAACATTAGATGCCGCCATATCTTTGCCTTTTGCCCACTCCGCAAAAACTGCCATAGCTTCTTGTAAATATTCCCGCCCGGTCCATTTTTCTCTTACGGCTATTTCTACTACCTTAGTGGCTCGCCTTCCTTCGCTACTTCTTTTTCTGAATAAAAACTTATTCGTATGATTTTTACTCACGTAGATATTTGGAACTTTCGTCTTTTTGTATTCGCTTAGACTGATTGACATTTGAGTCCTTTTTCAAATCCTTTGCGCCGCTTTGGGTAACCCACTGGGTAACCCATTTGGCGATAGAATTATAATTCTAAAAAAGTTATAATTAGCTTAAGATATCGTATTCTAAGACTATACAAACTTATATAATCCTTAATAAATCTGCGGCGTATTTTTTCAAGTCCTTTCATCCGCACCATCTTCAATATACACAAACTTTCCGATATAA
>NZ_LIWP01000025.1:0-7292 GCF_012978775.1 Campylobacter sp. RM15925 | reverse complement strand
AACCCTCACTTTCAGTCAAACAATTGCTATCTTAACTAATTCCGGAAAGATATCTTAATCCCCCCCTCTCTCTCCAAACACCACTACCACCCCTTCTTCTCTTTATTTATTTTACCCTATTTACTCTCTTTTGTTTTTTTAGTATCTTTCTTTATATTCTCTTTGGTGTCTTTTATGTTCTCTTTTGCATCCTTAGCCTTATCTG
Organism: Campylobacter sp. RM15925; assembly: GCF_012978775.1. NCBI lineage: Bacteria > Pseudomonadati > Campylobacterota > Epsilonproteobacteria > Campylobacterales > Campylobacteraceae > Campylobacter > Campylobacter sp. RM15925. The sequence continues at coordinate 7,087 of NZ_LIWP01000025.1, read as the reverse complement.
CCTTACCTTCTTTACTCTTAGCTTTCTTTGTCTCTTTCTTTAAGCTGTCTTCTTTATCTTTAGCTTTTTTGTTTAGGCTGTCTTTAGTATCTTTTAACTTATCTGCTTGCTTAGTTGTTTTTTCTTTTGTATCTTTTGTTTTAGAAAGTAGCTTATCCTCTTTATCTTTTATCTTCTTAGTAGCATTAGCAGGTATTATGCTTTTACCCGATACCGAAATATCTTGTTTTAACGCTTTAAATGTCTTATCTCCTATTCCGTTTACATTTTTAAGATCCTCTATAGAGTTAAACTTATTCATCTTCCTATATTCCATTATAGCCTCGGCCTTAGACTCTCCTATACCTTTTAAGCTCATAAGCTCCTCTTTAGTGGCCGTATTTAGATTTATCTGCGCAAATGCAGAGATTGAAAGCATAATAAGTGCTAACAGTATATTTTTTACCGTATTCATAGTAAATTCCTTTTTATTAAGATGTTTAAATTTAAGTAGTTAAAATTCTACAATGCTATGTTAAAGAAATGATAAATTTATAAATGAGTATAAGCAAATTTCTTTTAGCCTAAATTTTATAAGAAGCGTCTTAATGTATTAAAGTTACAGATTGTATTAACAATAAGCTTAACAAATAAACTATAGTTACTAAAAGACATAAAGAGTAAATAAAGAAGTTGCTTTAGATAATTGTAAATAAAGCAGCTAGGCATATAAAGAATTTAAAAACTAATCGGTTTAAATTTAAAAGCATATAAAAACATAATAAATGTAAAAAAGGTTTTATCTTTATTGTTAATGTTTTTTGGATTAGCTGTTTTTGATATGAATTTATAAGAATAATAACAAAGCCCGCAACAACCTACTTTTCCAAACATCCCAGTAAGGGAGAGTATCATCAGCCAGGACGAGCTTAGCTTCTTGGTTCGAGATGGAGCAAGGCGTTTCCTCGTCTGTATAGTCACGGGCAGTGTTAAATAAAAAATCATTGCAGAGTTTAACAAAGATATTTTTATTTATATCTCAACAACCTGCTTCCTAATTTCTTATTTAACACTGTCTTTTATTTGTTAAGAGTTAAAGCGTTTTAAATAACAATCTTTATCTTGTAAGGTTTTACCCTTAACAAGGAAGTGATGCTTATTAAAAGATAAGCAGACGACCTATTAGTACTGGTCAGCTAAAGGACTTTCATCCATTACACACCCAGCCTATCAAACATATAGTCTTTATGAGGTCTTAAAAGAAGATTCATCTTGGAGTTGGCTTCGAGCTTAGATGCTTTCAGCTCTTATCACATCCCAACTTAGCTACCGAGCGGTGCCCTTGGCAGGACAACTCGTACACCAGTGGTTGGTTCAACCCGGTCCTCTCGTACTAGGGTCAACTCTCCTCAATCTTCTTACGCCCACGGCAGATAGGGACCGAACTGTCTCACGACGTTCTGAACCCAGCTCGCGTACCGCTTTAAATGGCGAACAGCCATACCCTTGGGACCTGCTCCAGCCCCAGGATGCGATGAGCCGACATCGAGGTGCCAAACCTCCCCGTCGATGTGAGCTCTTGGGGGAGATCAGCCTGTTATCCCCGGGGTACCTTTTATCCTTTGAGCGATGGCCCTTCCACACAGAACCACCGGATCACTAAGACCGACTTTCGTCTCTGCTTGACATGTACGTCTCGCAGTTAAGCTGGCTTATACCTTTATACTCTACGAACGATTTCCAACCGTTCTGAGCCAACCTTTGTAAGCCTCCGTTACATTTTGGGAGGCGACCGCCCCAGTCAAACTACCCACCAGACATTGTCCTGCATGAGGATAACTCATGCCAGTTAGCTATCAGAATAAAAAAGAGTGGTATCTCAACAACGGCTCACTATAAACTGGCGTTTATAGATCAAAGCCTCCCACCTATCCTGCACATCTTTATCCCAATAGCAGTGTCAAGCTGTAGTAAAGGTCCACGGGGTCTTTCCGTCTTGCCGCGGGTAGGAGGAATTTTCACCTCCACTACAATTTCACTGGATCCCTCTTCGAGACAGCTCCCATCTCGTTACGCCATTCATGCAGGTCGGTATTTAACCGACAAGGAATTTCGCTACCTTAGGACCGTTATAGTTACGGCCGCCGTTTACTCGGGCTTCGATCAAACGCTTCGCAGAGCTAACGTCATCAATTAACCTTCGAGCACCGGGCAGGCGTCACACCCTATACATCCTCTTACGAGTTAGCAGAGTGCTGTGTTTTTGGTAAACAGTCGGGAGGGACTCTTTGTTGTAACCTTCCTTGCTTACGGAGTAAATCCTTAACAAAGCTAGGCACACCTTATACCGAAGATACGGTGCTATTTTGCAGAGTTCCTTGAAGAGAGTTCTTCCACGCGCCTTAGAATACTCATCCCACCCACCTGTGTCGGTTTACGGTACGGGCAACTATTACTAAACTTAGAAACTTTTCTTGGCTCGACAGTATCAAGGATTCAAACGCTATTCCGAAGAACTTTGTCTGCCTGTGGGGTCTCGGATAAAGAGTTACGGATTTGCCTGTAACTCAACCTACACCTTTCGACCAGCACTTCCATCCGCTGGCTCCTTTAACTCTAAGCGTCCTTCCATCGCACATAATAGTTGGCATTGGAATATTAACCAATTTTCCATCGCATACCCCTTTCGGACTTTGCTTAGGACCCGGCTAACCCTACGATGACGAGCATCGCGTAGGAAACCTTGGGTTTACGGCGTTAATGATTCTCACATTAATTATCGCTACTCATGCCTGCATGCTCACTTCTATCCGCTCCAGCGCTCCTTACCGGTACACCTTCAACGCTGAATAGAACGCTCTCCTACCACTTGCACTTAATTATTCATACTATCAAATTTATACTCTAAATTTTAGTGCTTAATCTGAAATTTAAAAGAACAGATCAAGCAAAGTATTTTGAGATGGATTTAAATGTTGCGATGAGATTTTCGATTGAGACTAGCCATATAGGCTGTCGATTGAGAAAATTTCAAGTTCATTTAAATACGCTCAAAAGACGAGCTAGTATAAATGATTAAGTGCAAGTCTAAAGCTTCGGTACTCATTTTAGCCCCGTTATATTTTCCGCGCAGAATCACTAGACCAGTGAGCTATTACGCTTTCTTTAAAGGATGGCTGCTTCTAAGCCAACCTCCTGGTTGTTTCAGTAACTCCACATCGTTTTCCACTTAAATGAGATTTAGGGACCTTAGCTGTTAGTCTGGGTTGTTCCCCTCTCGACGACGGATTTTATCACTCGCCGCCTGACTGCCATGATTACACACTAGGTATTCGGAGTTTGATAGGGTTTGGTACATTGGTGTATGCCCTAGCCCATTCAGTGCTCTACCCCCCAGTGTTACTACATGACGCTATACCTAAATATATTTCGGAGAGAACCAGCTATCACGATGTTTGATTGGCCTTTCACCCCTATCCACAAGTCATCCCATAGCTTTTCAACGCTAGCGGGTTCGGTCCTCCACCGGCTCTTACACCGGTTTCAACCTGCTCATGGATAGATCACATCGTTTCGGGTCTGCAACATCTGACTAAACGCCCTATTAAGACTCGCTTTCGCTACGGCTCCGGGTTTCCTTAACCTCGCCAGACATCACAACTCGCAGGCTCATTATGCAAAAGGCAGTCCATCACCCTGATAAATCATAGGGCTCTGAATGATTGTAAGCAAATGGTTTCAGGTTCTATTTCACTCTGATCACCTCAGTTCTTTTCACCTTTCCCTCACGGTACTTGTGCACTATCGGTCTAGTAGTAGTATTTAGGGTTGGATAGTGGTCTACCCGGCTTCAGACAGAATATCACGTGTTCCGCCCTACTCAGGATACTGCTAAGTAAAACATCGCTTTCATATACGGGAGTATCACCCTCTATGCTTAAGCTTTCCAGCTTATTCTATTAGCTTTGTTTAGTCTATGTTGCAGTCCTACAACCCCGTTAGTAAACTAACGGTTTGCCCTCTTACGCGTTCGCTCGCCGCTACTAGCGTAATCTCGTTTGATTTCTTTTCCTGAGGGTACTAAGATGTTTCAATTCCCCTCGTTCGCTCCATTACGGTAACTGACATCGCTATCAGTTGGGTTGCCCCATTCGGAAATACCCGGATCAAAGCCCCTTGACGGCTCCCCGAGTCTTATCGCAGCCTGGCACGTCCTTCATCGCCTCTACTAGCCAAGGCATCCACCATTTGCTCTTTGTAGCTTACCTTTTATTAGTATATTTCATATTCTAATTCGCATCACTTCCTTGTTAAAGGTAATATAAACAACAAAAATTTAAAATCATATACATGAATATATGCAGCAAATTTAAGTTTATTACTAAATTTAAACTCTAATCTCCAAGACGGAAAGCATTAACTGATATATAGATAAGTTTTAACTCTAGATATCTTGTGACGTTAAACTTCTGAATACTGATTATATTCAAGAGATAAGATATTTAAATCTTTAACAAGTCCTGTAAAATTGTTTTATTTAAAACTTGCTTGTGACTCTTAACAATGATAAATAAAAGAACATTTTAGACTTCTCGCAAGAGCAAAGCTCTTGCTCCGAGCAGGAGTTTCACTCCCTGCACCCACCTAAAGCACACCAACGCTTTAGGCGTTGCCGTATTTAGAAGATAATCTATTTTTCAAAGTCTAAAGCAAACATTCTTCTAGGAACATTTGATTTAAACTTTGATGTTTAAATCTTTTGTAGTTAAACTAATTTATTTATTTGCTAATTAATGGTGGGCCTAACAAGACTTGAACTTGTGACCTCACCCTTATCAGGGGTGCACTCTAACCAGCTGAGCTATAGGCCCTAATATATTTTGGTGGAGAATAGCGGGATCGAACCGCTGACCTCCTGCGTGCAAAGCAGGCGCTCTCCCAGCTGAGCTAATTCCCCTCAACATCCTTACTTCGCATACTAGCAAAGCTAGCATTTACGAGCAGGAGTTTCACTCCCTGCACCCACCTAAAGCTATTAAAGGATTTATTCTAAACTTCGTTTATCATAAATCACAAATTTAGGTTTTTGTCTAGGCAATTAAGGAATTAGACAAATTTATTAGCCGTCAATCTTTCAAAACTAAACAAGGATGATTGAGTAGATTAGTTTAATAAGGCTAATCTAAATTTTCCTTTGATGAATATCTTGTGAGAGAATATTCATTGTACTCTAGAAAGGAGGTGATCCAACCGCAGGTTCTCCTACGGTTACCTTGTTACGACTTCACCCCAGTCGCTGATTCCACTGTGGACCATAACCGGTTTGGTATTTGGGCTTCGAGTGAAATCAACTCCCATGGTGTGACGGGCGGTGAGTACAAGACCCGGGAACGTATTCACCGTAGCATGGCTGATCTACGATTACTAGCGATTCCGGCTTCATGGAGTCGAGTTGCAGACTCCAATCCGAACTGGGACATATTTTATAGATTTGCTCCATCTCGCGATATTGCGTCTCATTGTATATGCCATTGTAGCACGTGTGTCGCCCCGGACATAAGGGCCATGATGACTTGACGTCGTCCACACCTTCCTCCTCCTTACGAAGGCAGTCTATTTAGAGTGCTCGGCCTAACCGTTAGCAACTAAATACGTGGGTTGCGCTCGTTGCGGGACTTAACCCAACATCTCACGACACGAGCTGACGACAGCCGTGCAGCACCTGTCTTAACATTTCTGCAAGCAGACACTCTTCTATCTCTAGATGATTTGTTAGATATCAAGTCCGGGTAAGGTTCTTCGCGTATCTTCGAATTAAACCACATGCTCCACCGCTTGTGCGGGTCCCCGTCTATTCCTTTGAGTTTTAATCTTGCGACCGTACTCCCCAGGCGGTATACTTAATCCGTTAGGTGCATTACTGCCAAGACTAGCTTGGCAACAACTAGTATACATCGTTTAGGGCGTGGACTACCAGGGTATCTAATCCTGTTTGCTCCCCACGCTTTCACGCATTAGCGTCAGTTAAGTTCCAGCAGATCGCCTTCGCAATGGGTATTCTTCTTGATCTCTACGGATTTTACCCCTACACCAAGAATTCCATCTGCCTCTCCCTTACTCTAGATTATCAGTTTCCCAAGCAGTTTAACGGTTAAGCCGTTAGATTTCACTCAAGACTTGATAATCCGCCTACGCGTCCTTTACGCCCAGTGATTCCGAGTAACGCTTGCACCCTCCGTATTACCGCGGCTGCTGGCACGGAGTTAGCCGGTGCTTATTCCTTGGGTACCGTCATAATTCTTTCCCAAGAAAAGGAGTTTACGCTCCGAAAAGTGTCATCCTCCACGCGGCGTTGCTGCTTCAGGGTTTCCCCCATTGAGCAATATTCCCTACTGCTGCCTCCCGTAGGAGTCTGGACCGTGTCTCAGTTCCAGTGTGACTGATCATCCTCTCAGACCAGTTACGCGTCATAGCCTTGGTGAGCCATTACCTCACCAACTAGCTGATACGATATAGCCTCATCCTACACCGAAAAACTTTCCCGACTTAACTTATGTAAAGAAGGAGTATAGAGTATTAGCAGTCGTTTCCAACTGTTGTCCTCTAGTGTAGGGCAGATTAGCTATACATTACTCACCCGTGCGCCACTAAGATATAAGAGCAAGCCCTCATATCTCCGTTCGACTTGCATGTATTAGGCACGCCGCCAGCGTTCACTCTGAGCCAGGATCAAACTCTCCATATTAATCTTCTTTAGCGGTTTGGCAAAGCCAAACCTAAGAAGCAATACTAAAGATAAAGATTTATTCCAAACTACGTTTGTCATAAATCGTAAATTTAAGGTCTTATTCAAAAAGCGGATTAAGCTTTAGAAAACCTTAGAGCTCTTTAGTTAAATTTATATGAAGTTTTAATCAAAAAACTTTTAATTTTATAATCTACGATCTTTTAAATTAGCAAGCTAATTAAAAGATGATTTTTTAGTTTTTCTACATTAATTACTTTCCAAAGAAAGCCTATTAAAGTAGATGGCTCAATCGATCACTTGTTTAGATTTCAAAGATTGACTAATTAGTTTAACAGTGTTAAGTTAGAGAACATGACGATT
>NZ_LIWP01000024.1:0-8602 GCF_012978775.1 Campylobacter sp. RM15925 | reverse complement strand
TGATAGTAATACGGAGTATCTAAAAAATATATTAGATAACATAGACAATAAAAAAGTAAAGATGATAAGAAAAAGCATAGATGAGCTTGAGGCATTAGATAATGCTTAATATAGAGTTTTATCCCGATGCATGGAGTGATTATTTAGAGCTAATCAAAGACAAAAAAATATCGGCAAAAATCAATACTCTTATTAAGGATATAGCCAGAAATGAAAACGATAGTAATCTTGGTAAACCGGAAACTCTAAAAGGTGACTTGACGGGCTGCTACTCTCGCAGGATAGATATTAAAAATCGAATAGTTTATAGAATAAAAGATAATAGCGTACAAATTTTACAGGTGGGGACGCATTATAAGCAAAAATAATCAAAGATTGGCAAATTCCGAATGGATGAATAAACAAAAATATGATTTATTTTTATTACAATTCAATATACTAAAAACTATCTAAGCAGATATAAAGCCGTTAGCTTCTAGAGTTTTAAAGAAACATATTTTTTAATGCAAGTCTAAAAGAGCTTGGCATATGCAAGATATTTTATAGTTTTTTAAATCCAAAATTTATTATGCCTTGAAATTTCAATTGGCAGTACTTCAAATTTTTCTTTAAAAATTTTACTAAAATGCGCCAAAGATCTGTATCCGACAATGCTAGCCGCCTCTTTTACGCTTACATCATTTCTTAACAAAAGCTCTTTGGCACTTTTAAGCCTTTCCTCTTGTAGCATCCCATAGATAGTTATGCCAAAATACTGTTTAAAGCCTCTTTTTAGCTTAAATTCATTTATAGCACAAATTTTGGCAAATTCTTTGATGGATGGCGGATTTGACATATTTTTGAGCAAAATTTCTTTAGCCTTTTTTATAGCGGCTATATCACGGTCGCATAAATTTAGTCCTTTACAGCAATCACAATTATCAGAAGTTGAGAAACTTTTATATATCATCTCTAAAATTTTAGACTCAATAAAAATTTCCCTCATTTTATCTCTATATATATGAGAATTTTCTAAATCCTTGAGAATAAGTTTTTGTGCTAAATTCGTGGAGCTTGCTTTAATGCTTATAGTTTCGGATTTTTCCATCTCGTTAAATATTGGAAAATCTTTTATTAAATTATTATCCATAAAAATACACTGGCTTTTAAAGCGTTTTTTACGCTCATAAACAACCCTGCCCCTAAAAGGCTCTTTTATAACTCCTATCCAAGCGTCATTTGGTCTAAATATACCATCATTGGCACTTTGACTGTTCATACAAACCGAACTATTTCCTGTATTAAAATACATAAAAGAGTATTTGCCTATATCAGCGGAATTAAATACCTTATCATCATCAAAATACATGTCAAATATTCCATAACCAAAACCGTTTGAGTTATTAAATATCTGAGTATTTAAAACCATATCATTGGTTTTTATACTTAACTCCTTTAAGCATCTCTCGTTATTACCCCATGTTTCGTTAAAAAATCTCTCAAGTTCGGGGAAGCTACTCATAAAATCCCTCCATCGTTAAATTTAATCCCTCTGCCATTAATAAAGTAATAGTAATAATTATCAAATTATAGTAGTATTAAGCTTGAATAAATTTTAAGGAGTGTTACATGAGTTCAGGTTATATAAAATTTATAGGCATTATCTCTGTTGTCGCAAGCACTTGTTTATTTGCAACCGATAATATTTCGCTAAAAGAAGTAACGGTATCGGCAAATAAAATGGAAGAGAATATCAAAGATATCCCTCAAAGCGTAAGTGTCATAGATGAAAACGAGATAGAAGAAAAACGCATTAAAGATACCGATGGTATAATGCGTCAGATTCCAAACCTAAGTGCCGAGCATTTTATCTATAAAACAAGAGTAAATTTTCGCGGTATAAATCACTCCGATTTTACCAATTCAAACCCTGTTACCGTCTATATAGACGGTATTGCCAGCAGTAACAACATGGGCAATTATAACTCTATTTTAAATAATGTCGAAAGAGTTGAAATTTTACGCGGTCCTCAAAGCACGATTTATGGCAAAGACTCGATCGGAGGAGTTGTAAACGTAGTATCCAAACAGCCTAAGAACGAGTGGAACGGTGCCGTGGGAAGCGAATACGGTTCATATAACTATATGATGGGAAATTTTAACGCAAACGGTGCCTTAATAAATGATATTTTGTTTTTAAATGTCGAAGGATATGCTTCAAAAGATGACGGTTGGATAAAAAACGAATATAACGGCGATAAAAAAGCAAATAAAACAAACGATCATAAATTTGACACAACCGTTACGGTTAAACCTACCGATAGGCTGACTGCAAGATTAACCTTGGTTGAAGAAAGAAGCAAAGAGTATTTTTATAGGGGTGGCACAGGTCTATTTGGAACTATAAATTTAAAAGATGCCAAAAGAGCAAATTTTGAAGTACCTACCGATAGTTTAGTTAAAACATTTTCTCAGGCGCTCGGAGTTGATTATGAGTTTGATAGAGTTAAATTTTCGTCCGTTACCACTCATAAGAAATCAAAGGCAAGCGGAATTTACGATAGCGACTTTACTTATGCACCGTCGCTTCCTTCTAACGGCTTAATCCAATTTCAAGATGTGCATTTAGACACTTTATCGCAAGAATTTAGACTAAACAGTATAAATACAGATAAATTTAAGTGGGTAAGCGGTCTTTATTTTGAGCGAGAAAAGACTCAAAATAAAAGAATGGGGCAGCAGTTTAATCAAGGCGGAATGAAGATGGAGATGGATGCTCCAGCAACCATCAAAGCAGATACCGCTGCTGTATTCGGACAGGGAAGCTATGAGTTAACCGATAGTTTTTTACTAACTCTTGGAGGAAGATTTCAAAAGATCAAAAAAGATATAGATATGGCAGCTTTTATGACTCCTCTTGGTATGTCTAAAGGAGCTCCTATTAATACCTTAAAAGACGGCAAGTCATGGAACAAATTCCTTCCAAAGGCGGGATTGACATATAAGATAAACGATGATTTAAGCGCTTTTGTTTCATACTCTCAAGGCTATTTGTCCGGCGGATACAACTACTACGCATTCATAAAAGAGCAAGCCTTTGATGCACAAAAGAGCTACAACTATGAGATAGGTCTTCGCGGAAATGCGTTTGACAATCGCCTTAGATTCAGTCTTTCCGCATTCCATATGGATATAAAAGACATACATCTATACTCTATCTTGCCGGGAGGAATATTTGTTACAAGCAACGGAGGCAAAGCAAAAAGCGATGGAATAGAGCTTGAAGCCCTTTATAGAGTTAGTAGCGAGCTTGATATAAGCGGAGCGTTTGGTATAAATAAAACTAAATACAAAGAAAATATCCAGTATCCAAACGCCGTTAATAAAAGGATAGAGAATACCCCAAACTACACTTTTAACTTAGGTGTTGCTTACACTCATCCAAGCGGAATTTATACAAGGCTTGATCTAAGAGGTAATGGGGATAAGTATTTTGATGCGGAAAATAAATTTAAACAAAAATCTTGGATGACGGCGGACATTCGCGCCGGTTATAGGTTCAAGGCATTTGACATCTACGGATACATAACAAATATCACAAACAATTCTCATGTAGTAACATTTATGCATCACGGAGGAATATCGGGCATGAATCACTTCGGTGATCCAAGGAGATTTGGCATGGGCGTAAGATACTCTTTTTAGGATTTAAACTTTCAAATTTAGGCTTAAAAACTTAAGCCTAAATTTTAACTTTGTATAACCGAAATCAAGGAATTTGTCATGAAAGAGAAGCAAGGAATTTTAACTAGGATTATGAATCCGGTTATAAAAGATATAAGGCTTGCAATGATACTTGCAGGCATCGCTTCGATTTGTTACGTGCTAGCTTTTAGCACCTTTGCTTTTGTAGTATCGTCTCTTGCTAAAGGCGAAGTAAATTACACTCTGATGTATATTGGAGCAGGCTTTATAATAGCAGAATATCTTTTCCGCTCAAACGCTTTTAAGACTTCTCACGTAGCCGCTTTTAGACTGGAACAAATTTTACGAACCAGACTTTCTGAGCATATAGCCGCAATTCCTTTTGGTGAAGTTATAACCAAAGGAAGCGGAAGGCTTAAAAAAAATATGCTGGACGATGTAAAAAACTTACACTCGTTTGTAGCCGATACTACTCCTATGCTGGCAAGAGTAGCTATTACTCCCGTAGCGTGCTTAATCGCGCTTGGATTTTTTGATTTGAGGCTTTTATCGCTTAGTCTGGCTTTAGTTTTTGCAAGTGCGGCATTTATGAGTCTAGCGTTTAAAGATAATGAAAAATACAGAAGAGAGTATGACGACAATCAAGCCCTTATAAACGCCTCCATAATAGAATTTGTTCAAGCTATGCCCGTAGTTCGAACATTTAGTGATGGGGCTAGCTCTTTTAAGCGCTACAACGATGCTCTTAATGCGTACTGCAAGAGTCTTAAAGAGTGGATAGCGCTTACTACCACAGCCTCAAGAGTTGCTATAATGCTAGCCAGTCCTATTATAACTCTTGTTGTAGTAGGCGTTGCCGGTAGTTATTTTTATATAAACGGCAGCTTGGAATTTGGTAAATTTATCGGAGTATTGATACTTGCGGCAGGCATTATAGAGTCTATGATGCCGCTTATGTGGGTAAATAATTTTGTTCAACAATCAAGAGCCGCAGCAAGCGGAATTTTAGAAATTTTAGACATAAAACCTCTTAAAATTTCAGATTCTTTCAAAGAACCGAAGGATAGCTCGGTAGAATTTAAAAATGTAAGTTTTAAATACGAAACAAGAGACGAATTCGCTCTTAAGGATGTTAGTTTTAAGGTTGATGCAGGAAGCGTAACGGCACTCGTTGGTCCAAGCGGTGCGGGCAAGAGCACGGCGGCACAACTTATCCCTCGTTTTTGGGATGTTTGTAATGGTGAAATTTTAATAGGCGGAGTTGATGTAAGGCAAATTGAGCCTATGAAGCTTATGAATTTTGTCTCTTTTGTATTTCAAGATACGTTTTTATTTAACGACACCATCTATGAAAATATATCAATGGCAAAGCCAAGTGCCACAAAAGACGAGGTGATAAACGCAGCTAAAGCCGCGCAAATCGATGAGTTTATAGATGCTTTGCCAAATGGATACGATACCCTGTGCGGCGATAGGGGTACGAATTTAAGCGGAGGGCAAAAGCAACGCATAACCATAGCTCGGGCAATATTAAGAGACGCTCCTATAATAGTGCTTGATGAAGCTACGGCATTTGCAGATCCCGAAAATGAAGAAAAGATCATAAAGGCCATTTCAAATCTCATAGTAGGCAAAACCGTAATTATAATAGCTCACCGCCTATCAACTATCAAAAAATCCGACCAAATAGTAGTCTTTGATAAAGGGAAAGTCGCAGAAAAAGGGGTTCACGAAGAGCTTTTATCAAATAATAGTTTATATGCCAAGCTCTGGGATAGTTATACGCAAACTCAAATTTGGAACATATATAAAAGGACAAATCATGAGTAATAATGTAAAATTCGCCTCTATCAAAGAGCTTTATAATATGTTTTTAGAGATTGCAGGCTCGTATCAAAAAGAGTATAAAAATAGTCTTTACTCCGGCGTAATAGCAATAGCAACTCAAGCCGTTTTGCTTTGTTTATTTTACCCTCTGCTTGTTTTTGCTTATCATGGAGATAAAAGCTCTTTAAATTTCGTTGCTTTATCCATGGTAGCGCTACTTATAGTGTTTATGATAGCCAAATTTAAAAGCTCTTACTACGATCATGCCGGCACCTTTGTGGATGTAGGATACGATCTTCGCTTAAAGCTTGGCAAGAAGCTAACCTCCGTACCTCTTGAAAGCCTAGCTAAATATAAAACCGGCGAACTAAATGCGGTATTTGCAAGCAATGTTGATTCTGCCGTAATGTTTATGAATATGATACCTCTTATGTTTTTAGAGCCGATTTTAATCTGCTCTTTTGTCATCATTGCTACTATTTTTGCAAATTTCAAGATCGCCCTTATACTTATTTTTATACTGCCGCTTGTTATACCGCTTTATAAGCTAAAACGTAAGATGGCAGTAGAGGATAAAAAGATATTCATGGATGCAAATGCAACTCTTGAATCAAGCATAATAGAATATATCCAAGGTATAGGAGTGCTTCGCTCGGTAAATTTGATCGGCAAAAATTCACAAAAGCTACAAAAGGAAATAGCAAACGTAAGACAAATTCAGCTTAATGAAATGAAAGGCTCAAATTTACCAACTTTGCTAACGGGAAGCTTGATTATATTTACTACTTTGATAGCGGTTTTTACGGGAGTTTATCTAAATATAAACGGTGAAATTTCACTTGGTCTATTTGCGGCATTGCTTGTCATACTTCCAAGACTAAACGAGCCGTTTTCTATCCTTTTGATAGTAGCTAGCGTATTTGATCTTAGTGAAAACGGCTTTAGGCGAACGAAAGAAATTTTAAACATGAAAGAGCTTGATTTTTATCCGCCCATAGCGATACCCGATAAATTTGATATCGAATTTAATAAGGTTGATTTTGCCTATTTCGGTGCCGATAAAAATTCTCTCAATAATGTCAGCTTTAAAATTCCCGCTAAAAGCATGACCGCTATAGTAGGAGCCTCCGGAAGCGGTAAAACAACGGCGATAAAGATGCTTATGCGATATTCAGATGCACAAAAAGGCGAGATAAAGATAGGCGGAACGGATATAAGACATATAAAGCAAGAAGAGCTTATGAAGTGCCTATCCGTAGTCTTTCAGGATGTCTATTTATTTGACGATACGGTGCTAAATAATATCCGTATGGGTAGAGCAAATGCAAGCGACAAAGAAGTAAGAAATGCAGCCAAAACCGCACTTTGCGATGAATTTATCACAAGGCTTCCGGACGGCTATGAAACTAGAGTCGGCGACATAGGAGGGAATCTTTCAGGCGGAGAAAAGCAACGTATCAGCATAGCTAGGGCAATACTAAAAGACGCTCCTATAGTTATTTTAGACGAGCCTACGGCGGCTCTTGATACTGCAAGCGAGCTTGCGGTACAAAAGGCGATTGATACTTTAGTAAAGGATAAAACCGTCATAGTAATAGCTCATAGGCTATCTACCATCGTAGGAGCGGATCAAATTTTAGTATTTGACAATGCAAATTTGGTCGAAAAAGGATCTCACGAAGAGCTTTTAAGCGCGAAGGGCAGATACTACAATATGTGGCAAGCTCAGCAGAATGTAAAAATTTGGCATGCTAAAAATAAAGATGTATAGCAAAAAATCGATAAAATCATATTTGGTTGATTTTGATTTATCATACTATAAAATCGAGTTTTCTCTTAGGTATAAAATTTAAGCATTATATGGAAGCCTAGCTTGAATTCGTCTATTAAAATTTTAAATTTCAAACCCCGAATCGCCTTTTTAATAGTCTGTTTAAATATGGCTCAATACATAAGCATTGGTTTTTTCTCCGAAAGTTTGGCGGCTATACTTAGACAAGACGGACTTAGCCTAGAAAAGATAGGCGCAGTATATTTTATAGGTTTATTTTACGGGTTTAGATTTTTATGGGCTCCGTTTGTAGAATTTGTAGTTGCAAAAATGGGCGGAGTTTATAAAAATTTTATTACGGTTGTCTTAATGATAATGATAGTATCTCTTGGGATAACTGCATGTTTAAACGTAAGAGAAAATTTGAGCTTTATTCTTGCTATGGCGGGTATGCTTGGCTTTTTGTCAGCTACTTCGGCTATAGCTTCAAGTGCTTTAATTATTAAAATTTCAACTCCTCAAAATTTAGCAGGCGCAAATTCGCTAGCCGCTAGCGGAAATTTCATAGGTCATGTTTTAGGAACAGGCGTTACTCTGATCATATATTCAAATTTTGGCTGGAAAGCTTCAACTATATTTTTGATATTTCTTACCATTGTTGCTCTTTTTATGATTGCAACCTTTAAAGAGCGACCAAGAGAACTTGAAAGAGGGCAAAATCGAGTTAGCTTTAAAAGTATGGCGTTATTTTTCAAAGATAAGAAATTTTGGCTAAGTGTGCTTATGGTACAAGGCATCGGAGTGTGCATGTCTTTTGGACTAATCAATCCTATACTTGTCGATAGCGGACGAGGTCTTGACGAGATAGGCAAAGTAGTGCACATATACGGGCTTTGCGGTGTTATCATAGGTAGCATTACGGCAAGCTATCTTATAAACAAATTAGGCAATATTAAGACTATGATTTTGGCTATGCCTATTCAAGCTTTTGGGATTTTAACACTACTTTTGCCGATTTTAGGATATGCGAATTTAATAATATTAATCCTTGTGTGTCAAATTTGCTTTGCCGTATATACTATAGGCGTCGTAAGCATCTCAACTATGATAATGAGCAAAGCCACAAAATCTCCGGTAAGCGAGTGCGCCTTGCAAAGTAGCATAAGTATGTTGTTTCAGTATTTGTCGTTTGCCCTTGGCTTTATTATCGCTTCTTTAGTTGGCTACAAAATAACTGTTATTTTTTCGTTTGTTATCTGCTTTATTATTTTTTTATATCTTTTAAAATTTAAAAAATTGATGTAAATATTACTTGATTTT
>NZ_LIWP01000023.1:0-10883 GCF_012978775.1 Campylobacter sp. RM15925 | reverse complement strand
ACGAGATAGCACTAAATTTGCGTGCTAAAAATCCCAAGCCTTTTAAGTATCTTAAATTTTTAAAATCACCATATATTTATGCAAACAATTCACCAAAAAAGAGTCGTGAGCTTATGTTTTTTGGATGTAATTTCCCCGCTTTTTTACCAAGAACAACTCGTAAAATTATTGAAATTTTTGAGCCTTTAGGGATTGATTTTAGTATTGATTGTTGTGGAAAGCCTCTCTTTGAGGCAACTACAAAGTTTGAAGATACAAAAGATCATTTAAACAAGCTTTTTGAGCAAAAAGAGGTTGAAACGCTGATACTTGCCTGTCCAAATTGTTACCACTTCTTAAAGGATAAGGTTGATATAAAACTTAAAACTATTTATGAGAAATTTGAAGAACTTGGGTTAAACCGCACGATAGAAGAAGAAGCGCATATGTTCTATCCTTGCCCTGAACGCATTGAAAAGCCTATCTTTGAAAGTTTTAAAAAATACTTGCCAAATGTTAAAAATAGTTTTAAGAATGTAAATTGTTGCGGGCTTGGAGGATTGGCAAAGTCAAATGAAAAAAGCATAGCAAACGGGTATTGCCAGATGATAAAAGATGAGCAAACTCCAAATGTTTATACTTATTGTGCAACTTGTTCCCGGAATTTTCAGCGTAACGGCATAAAAAATATAAAGCATATTGCAACCGTAATGGCTGGTGTAAATGAGATGCCAAGCACTAATTATGTAGCAAATGCTTTAAGTCTTAAATTTTACAAAAGGGGAAGAAAATGAAAAATAGAGCAAAACTTGAAGTTACAGAAATAGCAAATAAGTTTAGCCAAATAAACTGTGCTCAGATATTATTTGAAAGATACGCGCAAGATATAAATATGGATCCAAAAGCGGCTGTAAATTTAGGATCCGGTCTTGGTGGTGGATTAAGAGAGGCTTTGACCTGTGATACATACCTTGCTAGTGTATTGATTTTGGGTGCAAAATTTGGCGGGGATAAAGAGAAATTTGAAGCCAAGTTATCGGAATTTAAAGAAAAATTTCAGCATAAATGGAATTCAAAAATTTGTAAGGAAATTTTAGGTTACGATTTAAGCAAACCAGAAGAGATGAAAATAATTCAAGAAAAAGGGCTTTTTGGAACAATTTGCCCCTGTGTTGTAAAAGATTGTATTGAAATATTAGATGAAATAATAGAATAAAATTGTAAAAAGGAGATTTTATGGAGCAATATACAGGAGCCTTTTTTTGGGGGTTCTTAATCGTTTATGGTGTAGTGATGTATATTTTTTCGCCAAAAGCTAGGAGTGTAGGTTCGTTTTTTAGAGGCGAGAGTGTGGATGGGGCTAAGGTCTCACCGTTTTTGCTGACAACTAGTATTTTTATAAGCTGGATTTTTGCAAAATCAGTGACAAATGCTGCGAATTTAGGAGCTAGTTACGGTATTGTTGGTGGTGTTGCGTATGCTACATATTGGCTTTGTATACCAATAGCAGGTTTTGTAATCTTTAGACTTAGACGAAAATTTGGTGCAACAGGCTTAGTGCAGTTTTTAACTAGTAATTACGGTATTGCTGCTAGCCTTGCTTTTTGTATAGCAATACTGATTAGGCTTTTTAATGAAGTATGGAGCAATACCGCGGTAGTTGGAGGATACTATGGTGATAGTGGCAGTACACCATTTATACTTGCGGCATCAATATTTACATTATTTACGCTTATTTATTCAGTTAGGGGAGGACTAAGAGGATCGATTGTAACCGATATAATTCAAGCATTGGTATTTACAGTTGCTACTCTTTGGGTTATTATGACTATATTGCCAAAACACGGTATAGTGGAGCTGGCAAATACTGGAAAATGGGCATTAAATGGTGGTGTGGATCTACTATTAGTTGCTATTTTGCAGTTAGTTAGCTACCCATTTCATGATCCGGTACTTACTGATAGAGGTTTTATTAGCGAAGAAAAAACTATGTTAAAAAGCTTTATAATATCAGGTATTTTGGGTTTCTTGGCTATTTTGATATTTAGCTTTATAGGTATTTACGGGACACTTGAGGGGATTGCTGCAAAAGGAAATATACCTGCCGAACTTGCTAAGACTATGGGATTTGGTTCGATGTTTTTAATGACCGCTGTTATGATAGCTGCTGCAGGCTCTACACTAGATTCTACATTTTCTAGTCTTTCAAAGCTTGTAGGATATGATATACCATCTATGGCAAATAAAACTATTACAAATACTTCTATCAAAGTGGGCATTATTTCTATGATACTTTTTGCAGTTTTTGGAAATTTACCTATGATAGTTGGCACGGACATACTTAAGGCAACAACAATCAGTGGTACAATGGTAATAGGACTTGCGCCAGTATTTTTACTGCACGGAGTCGTAAAACCTACTAAGCTTGGATTTCATATTAGTTTTTGGCTAGGAATAGGACTAGGTGTAGCATATGCTTTTAATGCGAAATTTTTTCCTGATTTTATAGCAATAGGCGATGGAAAGTATGCAATGCTACTAGGTATAAACTTGTACGGACTCATACTTTGTACGCTAGGATATATTTTGCCAGGACTTGCTTGCAAATGTGGTAAATAAATTTACACAACCTGTCTTTATTAGTGCGTATAAAAAGACAGGTTTCTCCTAATCAATTTAATTTACATAATTTAATCAAAATCGCATTAAAGAATTATCTTAATAATTTAAATTTGACTTTTCAGATAAAAAGCATCATCGCGTTAAATTTATACAAGCCTATTTATTTACATAACTACTACTGTAAGCTACTATGTAGCTTGGTTTTTTAGAGAAATTGTATCCAAAGAGTGATAAAAGTTCGGGCTTTACGAGAGGATAATCGTAAAAGACTTTAATCTAATTACCGGTTTAAGTTTATTCATTTTTATATCCTGTGTAATAATTATAACAATGTGGTTTATTGAAATAAATATTGTAAGGTTATTATATATTGATAAAAACAAATTTCGCATTTTATAAAAACCGCCTAGTTATTTTTAATAAAAATAAAGGCGGTTTTTATCATATTTTTCTTTGATTATCAAAGAAAAATATTGCCCGTCTGGCAAGACCTTACAGCACTATCAATTAGATAGTGCTAAGTAAGTTTTAGCACTATGGTGCTAAAACTATATTTATGGATAAAACTTTATGCTTATTCAACTGTTTAGATTTGTTTTTTAAGACCAGTTTGTTGATTACCATATCGTGCAGATAGCGCATATGCTTAAGAATATATTAATAATAGTTACCCTATACTTATCGTGCAGCTTGTGCATATATATAAGATTATATTAAGGATATAGAATGAATCAAGTATCCCTAGAAATAGTAAGAATTCTAAAAAATAGCAATACATTACTTACAAGATTACAGATAGAAAAGAATATCCAGAGAGTATCAAAAAGAACCATCCAGAATGAGCTAAAAAAGCTAAGCGAACTAAAGCGAATAAGAGTAGTAGGGCAGGCTTCAAGTACGGCTTATGAAATTTCAGACGAGTATTCTAATTTTGACCATCGTCTATTTATTTACCAAAACCAAATTTTAATAGGCTATTTGGGCTATGATTACGAGAACTATTACTTTGCTTATGATACTGATTTTTTGCTTGGCGGTAGATATGGCGTTAAATTTGAGATGCCGATTAATTTTAAAATTTATACGAGCAAGAGTTGCTTTGTGGATTTTGAGGAGTCGCTACCTGAGGGAATAGATAGAAAGATATTAATAGATAAAGCCAGTAACGCTACAGAGTTTTTTTGCTACTGCATAATGACTATAGCAAGAACGATCTTGTATTTTCGCCAAGTGCTTTGGAATTTGGTCGTGAAGTAAAGTCTCAAAGTTATCTTTCCGGGAAAGATAAAATTTTAGGTACTAATACTTTTCCTAATATTCTAAAATACGATGTGGATATAGATGATGTTTCGCTTTTCCCAAGTAAATTTATGAGCAATAGCGAAGAGATAAAGCATGTAAGAACTATGAGTTTATCAGGCTATCAGCATAAACTTCAAGTAGTAGTAAAGGATAATACAATACGAGTGGCTAAAAATGAAGATAATGCGAAGTTTTTTATCAAGCCATACGATACGCTAAAAGCCGATGAAAATAGCGAATATTACTTTCCACATATTGCCATAAACGAGCATTTGCATATGAGCTTTGCGAAAAATGAGCTAGGCTTTGATGTGCCTATGAGTGGAGTGTTTAAAAGAGAGCAGGATAAAGAGTATCACTACTTCATAAAGTATTTTGATAGGATCGGCGCTTATAAATTTCAACGAAAAGAGTTTTCTACTTTTATGGGGTTAAGTAGTGAGAGTAAATATAAAGCCTCATCTGAAAAGCTATTTGATATGGCGGCTAAGATACTGCCAAACAGTGATGATAGACTCAGAATGATTGAGTATTATTTTTATTCGTTTCTTATTAGACATGAGGATATGCATACGAAAAACATATCGGTTATTTACGATAATGGCAAAATTTTGCTAGCCCCTCTTTATGATATCGCTTGCACTGGCTTTTATGAGGGTATCAAAAACCACGAGTCGCATTTAAGTATAAATGGCAAGCAGACAAATATAAGATATAACGACTTTATGGAAATAGTAAAAAGAGCTAAGGTTGATAGAACTAAGTTCAATAATTCAGCTAAAAAAATAGTAGAAATCTATATAAAAAAGATGCCCAAGTATATCAAAAAACTAGAAAAGCTTGATGTGCTGGACTTTTACAAAAAAGATAGAGCCAATGCTGAGGATAAAAGGATAAATATAAAGGCTAAAACTACGCTTTCAGAAGTGATGATGAGGTACTTTGAGCAAAGATGTGAGACTCTAAAAAGAAATGGGTGGTTTGAGAAGTTAGGTATTAATGATTAATTATGTCCTGCAAAATTTTAAACCATTCAAATTTTTCAATTAAGATAAGGTAGTCATTATTTTGATTAAAAAGCTTATTTAATAGTAGTTACAAGATATTTTGAATAGTTACTAAATTTGTTGCCTAGTTTTAGAATTCGTTTAATACTCATATAAAGTCTCTACCATCTCTCCGTCCGCTATCTGGCATTAGTTTCGCGTATCTTAGAGTATGATTGATATCCTAGTGGTTCATTAGCTTTTTTATCGTTAGTATCGGAGTGCCTTTTATAGCAAGATGCGAAGCGAACGTATGCCTAAGGGTATGAATAACTACTCTATTGGTTGCGTCGCTTATATCTAAATTTTGATTAAAAAGCTTATTTAAAAGTGGTTGTAAAACATTTTGAATAGTGGCTTTGGGTTTATTTACTAAAAAGTCGTTAGGAGATATGGTGGTATAAATTTGATTTATCATTTCTAATGCTCTTTTGCTTAAAAATCCAGTATATGTGCTCTTTGTTTTAAAATCGCCAATAGTAACTGACTTAGTCGAAAGTGACAAATCCTTTTTCTTAATATTTAAAACTCCTATTCAATGTTAAGGGTTAAATTTGACGCTTGGCTAGGGGAAAAAGCCGAAGAAGCCGGCGCAAGTATCATAACGGGAATTCGCGTAGATGATCTTATCAAAAGAGACGGCAAAATTTGTGGTGTGATAGCAGGCGGAGAAGAGATGGAGGCTGATACGGTCATACTTGCCGATGGAGCCAATTCTACCATATGCTCCAAATACGGGCTTGGCGTTGAGCTAAATTCTCATACCTGTGCCGTCGGAGTTAAGGAGATAATTGAACTTGGCAAAGAGCGACTTGAAGATATATTTAATGTAAATGACAACGAGGGAGTGGCTTGGTTGTTTGCGGGGAGCGCAAGCAATAACCTAATGGGAGGAGGATTTTTATACACAAACGAAACTTCTATATCGCTTGGAGTGGTTTTTGGGTTGCATAACTCACATAAAAGCTCTATGAGCGTACCACAAATGCTTGAAAATTTTAAAAACCATCCTGCTGTAAAACCGCTTATAAAAAACGGCAAAACTACCGAATACTCGGCTCATATCGTGCCTGAAGGCGGACTTGGAGCGATAAAAAAACTAAGCGATAGCGGCGTCATAGTAGCAGGCGATGCGGCAGGTCTTTGTCTAAATGTAGGCTACTCCGTTCGCGGTATGGATTTGGCCGTGCAAAGTGGCGTGGTGGCTGCAAATACTATAATAAAAGCCAAGCAATCAGGCGATTTTAGCGCAAATTCTATGGCGGAATACGATAAAGAGCTTGAAAATAGCTTTGTGATGAAAGATCTTAAGCTGTATAAAGATCTTCCAAAATTTTTAGATAATGAGAGAATTTTTAAAGATTATCCAAAGATGATGAGTGGAATCATGCGCGATTTGTTCGTAGTTAAAGGTGCCAGCACACCGCTTAGAAATAAAATTTTGCCTCGTATGAAAGAGGTCGGGTATATGAATTTGTTAAAAGATGCTTATAAAGGGGTAAAATCGATATGAACAGCGTAAATGTAGATGCAAAATTAAGTCTTGATAAATTTTTCGTAGATGAGAGCAATGCTCATATAGAGCTAACCGAAGATATCGATATGAACGAATTTGCAAAGCTTGAGATAGCGTGCCCTGCGGGTTTGTATAAAAGAGATGAGAACGGAAATACTCATTTTGATTATGCAGGATGCCTTGAATGCGGAACTTGTAGAGTGCTTTGCGAAAAAAATATTATTAAAAAATGGGAATATCCAAACGGAACATTTGGAGTAGAGTATAGATTTGGCTAGGATTTGGTTTGAAAATTTATTTAAGCTTATTTTTACTTCATATTAAGTTTAATTATCTAATAATTAAACTTTAAAATTTAATAAAATAGAGTGATAAAAATATGAGTAAAGATGAAAGAAATAAAATAAAACGGGCGCGCATGATGAAGTATTTTATTGATGCGGCAAATCAAATAATAGAAAAAGAAGGGGTGCGTGCGGTAAACATAAGAAATACCGCACACCTTGCTGGGTATTCAAGCGCTACGCTTTATAATTATTTTGACAATCTTACGCATTTGGTGTTTTTGGCTACTTTTGATCAGCTTGAAACTTACAATAAAGCGATCTCAGCCTGCATAGCCGAATGTAAAAATTCTATAGAAGTTTATATGAGAGTTTGCAAATGCTTTTGTGATTATTCCTATGAAAAACCTGAAATTTACGAGCTTTTGTTTTTTGCTCATAATGACGGAAAATTTGATAACTATATAGAGGAGTATTATAAGCTTTTTCCGAATAAAGCGCACAAAAAGTTGCCTGAATTTTTAGGCAAGATGTTCCGCTCGAACAATCTTCATCAAAGAAGCTATTCTATGCTTGAAAATTGCATAAAAGACGGCTATATAGACGAGTTGAACGTAAATGACTTTAACGATATCTGCTTAAGGTTTAATAAAACCATACTTCAAGATGTAAAAGATGAAATTCTATCAAAAGAAGAAGCCACAAGCATGACTTTAAAATACTACTATCAACTTTTTCATTGCTATATAAACAAAGATTACAAAGATCTGCTTGATGATTGTTATAAAAAAATTGTAAGCGAGATATGAATAAAGGCGAAATTTAAGGCGTTAAAATAGAGCGGCTGAGGTAGTTTCGCTTTATTTTATTTTTTGATAAAAACAAATTAAAGCCACAGATAAGCTTTGGCTTTAATTGAATTTATACTCCACAACTCCGCTATCGGTGCCGTCTTTGAAATACACTCTAATGACAACTTTATTAAATTTATGATCCACTTTGAGTAAATTTTTATCGCTATCCCTGCTATATGGTTTTTCTAATACGGTATTTACATCGTCAGAGTCGATGCCGTACTCTATCTTTTCTATGCCGTCCGCATAAGAAAACAGGTGTGAAAAATATAAATAATAGTTTGTATCGCCCTCTATCCAAGGCGCTCTGCGTGACTCTTTAGTAAACCAATAAGCTTGAGTTTGTTTAAGAATTCTTATGTCGTTTTGGGCTTTTGGATCTAGAGTTTCTCCGTCTGCGGTTTTGTTAAACCACTTATACTTAAAAATTTCACTCTCTTTTCCGTTTTGATCTATGTATTTAAACTCTATAAATTCTTTTACGCTATCAGCTTCATTTGAGATACTAACCAGCTTTTGCGGTATTTTTTTGCCGCTATCTTGGTATGTCATTGCATCGATATAGCCGGTACTTATAAAATCACCTTGCCCGTCTATCCTATAAAAAATTTCAGCCGGCTTATCTGCGATGTTAATGCTTAGTTGCCAGGACGAATTCGTGTGCATTCTATCTACCGAAATGGGGTTTTTAAAGACGCTTTCATCTATCTTGTCAAGTTCCGCTTTACGCTCTTTTGCATATTTTATTTGAGAGTCCAGCTCCTCTTTGTCGATAAAATATTTTGCCAGCTTGCCTTTGTCGTTTAGTTCTAAAAATTTGCTGATGTAATCTTTTTCAAACTTTTTATCATTAAGGCTTTGCTCGCCTAAAACAGCTTTTGAATGCTGCCTGGCTAGCTCGTAGTAA
Source organism: Campylobacter sp. RM15925 (assembly GCF_012978775.1). NCBI lineage: Bacteria > Pseudomonadati > Campylobacterota > Epsilonproteobacteria > Campylobacterales > Campylobacteraceae > Campylobacter > Campylobacter sp. RM15925. Next base: position 2,373 of record NZ_LIWP01000023.1, on the reverse strand, counting down.
GCGGGCGCGAAGTCGGGATTTTCTTTAATAAAATTTAAAAGATATTCTCTTTTTTCTTTCGTATCGTCTAAAAGTATCCTTGCATATCGGTCTACTTGGTGTATGCTTGAGCCGAACATATCGTTATAAAGCTCTTTAGCGCCGGCTCTTCCCTCTTGAATTTTTAAAAATTTTTGAAATCTTATATGCGGATCAAGCTTATGATCATCAAAAGCAAAATACCTAACGTAAGCTTTTCTTGCATTTGCATAATCGCCGTTTAGTTCGTAAATTCTGGCATTGTGATAAAATTCTTGCGCTGTTTTAGGGCTTGGGACTATGCCGCTTTGTTTGCCGATACCGTCAATTAGCTTATCTATCTTTTCATCAACTGTTTTAACCGATGTTTTGATGTCTGCGGTGTCTTTTTTTATCTCAGATATGTCCTGGCTGATGATTCCAAGCGATTTTTGTATATCTTCTAAAATTGGGATGGACGCTGCGAAAAATCCTTTCTCTTCTCCTTGATCATCAATCTTTTGCAGTCCATACATGGCTCCTGTCGCAAGTACGGAAAATACGGAAAATACTATAACGGGCAATACTCTTTCTCGAAGGCTTGATAGAGCTATATATGCCAAAAACAACACGCAAGTTACGATAATGCTTGCAAAAAACAGATACTTGCTAAAAGGAGCAAGCGGTTGGCATACGTCCGAGAAAAATCCCATCACCGTAGCAAGAACGCCCGCCCAAATTTTATTTTTGCCAAAAATTTGCTGTAGAGTATAATTTATCATCATAATCCTTTTAAAGAATTATCATCTGACCGATTTAATCTATTTGTGATCAATATTATACATCTCTTCGGCAATTTTTCAGCTAATAGTTTGGCGGGTAAAATTTGCGGATGAAATTTATATAAGCGGCATAAGTGAAACCACAAACACTCTGGAATTTGTAAAGCGTTTGTGGTTTTAAAATTTTATAGGTCGGTTGAGATATTTTTATCTATATTTATGATTACCGTTTCTCCGCTCAATTCGGTTGAATACTCCTTAGATGAGCCGTTATCTTTACCGGTCCATGTTGAGCCGCCTGTATCAGATACCGTATCATCGTTTCCGCCTTTTATGGTAAGGGTCTCATCTCCGTTAGCCTTATCTATGTCTAAAACGTCTTTTGCGGTTATATTCATTTTTGCGCCATCTACCGCTGATAGATCGATAGATTTTATATTTTTATCGGCATATGATAAATTTGATAAATCTATAGTTTTATCGCCTTCCATGCTATTTATGATTAGATTTCCGTCGTTGTTCGTGGCGGTGATTTTAGTATCCTTGCCTGAACCCAAAATAGCGCTTCCGGTTATAACCGCTCCGTCTTGAACTATGAGAGTATCGTCATGATCGCCTGTCCTTATATTTTTTACCGTAGTATAGGCGTCTTTTATGGTTATGTTGTCTTTGGTGTGACCGCTGGTGATTTTATCGGTTACAAAATTATAAATTGTACTGATCGTATTTACGTTGGAGCCTCCTTGGACGATTATGTTTTGCTCTCCTTGAGTGGCGTAAGCAAACAGTCCTCCTTTAACTACTGCTTGATCATCAACCAAGATATCTGAATTTCCGTTACTTTGTATTCCGCCGACATTGGTGTCTTTTCCCGTTACGACCACGCTTCCGTCGCCTGTATTTGCGCTAACGGCATGATCTACAGTAGCTCCGCTTTCTACTCGTATGATATCGTTTCCGTCGTGCCCGGCAACGCTAAACGCTTTTGTTCCTTTGTCTTTTATAGTAATGGTATCGTTGCCTTGCCAGCCTGCTACGCCAGCGTTTAGAGCATGCGCTCCACCACTTAAAGTGATGTCATCATCTCCGGTTCCGCCTGTTATAGAACCTTCTAGCTTCAGTTCAGGAGTGGTTAGCTTTTCTCCCACCTTAGTTCCGGCGCCATCTACTACTATAGTGTCTTTTCCGTCGCCTCCAGATACTTTATAATATATTTTAGAGCCTGAATTGACGTTAATAACATCATCTCCACCTTTAGTATTTATGTTGTCTATCGTGGAGTTGGTTACGGTCACTTTATCTACGCCTGTAGCTGAGCCTAGTATATCGCCTTTTACGGTAGAATTTGTAACATTAATTATTTGATCGACTTTATCTCCATGTATATTTGTATGTATATTTCCTTGTATAGTCGCTCCATCCGTTACATTTAGCTCCATTCTGCCTGCCGTGCGAACTCCCCTGTCGTTTTGAGCTAAATTTAAATTCGTTCCTATTATAGTAGTTGCGCCTGAGATGTTGATTGCTTCAGGTGTTCCGCCGTCCACGCCACCGGTGCTTACTCTTGCTCCTACATCGGCTCCATCTTTTACGG
>NZ_LIWP01000022.1:0-16864 GCF_012978775.1 Campylobacter sp. RM15925 | reverse complement strand
GATTGTGTTTATTGCGAGCTAACTCAAGCTAAGATCGTAGACGAGATATCAGATCCGCCAAGCGTTAATGATGTAGTAAATGAGGTCAAGCAGGCCCTTAAAAAAGATAAAAATATTGACGTTATAACGATTACCGCAAACGGCGAGCCTACTTTATATCCGAATTTAGCCGAGCTGATTGCCGAGCTGAATTTGATAAAAGGCGAGTCAAAACTTCTTATACTTTCAAACGGCACGGGGGTGCTTAATCCTAAAATTTATAATGCTCTTTTGGGGCTTGATATAGTTAAATTTAGCCTTGATAGTGCTATTCAAAAGACATTTATTAAGATAGATCGAGGTAAAAAAGATCTTTACGTTTCGGATTTGATTGAAAAAATGAGCGAATTTAGTAAGGAATTTGAAGGCGAACTTGTGCTTGAAATTTTAGTTGTCAAAAGACTGAATGACACTAAAAAGGAGTTTGAGGCTTTAAATTTGGCTATAAATCAAATATCGCCTAGCAGAGTCGATATAAGCAGTATCGATCGTCCCCCGTCATATCCTGTTAAGGGTGTTTCAAGAGAATTTTTAAATGAGCTTGCTTGTGAGATCAAAAACGTTCCATGCGTAGTGGCCAGTGCCAAATATAGCGGTGATCTGCTTGAATTTGATGAGGAGCAGCTTTTGCATCTTCTTGCTCGTCGTCCTCAGAGCGAAAATGATGTTAAAAACAGCTTTTCTGAAAACTCAAAAAGAAATTTAAATAAACTTTTAGAATCTAAAAAAATCAAAATAGTAAATATAGCCGGAGCTCATTTTTATAAACTAAGCTAAATTAGTTTTGTAAATTTAAATAGTATCTTAAAAATATCGGCAAAAGACAAGAATTTAAGCTAAATTTAATTGACAAAACGAATGTTTTTATCTATAATAACGCTTTCTTAACAACTTGTTCCGGATTAGCTCAGCGGTAGAGTAGTCGGCTGTTAACCGATTGGTCGCTGGTTCGAATCCAGCATCCGGAGCCATTTCCTTTCAGTTCCATTTTTTTCTTTATTTTTCCATTTTATTCTTTTTCTTTCTAAAAAGTTCTTAAAAAGCCTTGAATACGAGCTTAGAATCAACTATTTTTCTTTGATTTTTGATCTATTTTTGCTTAAATTTTTCTTATTTTTTCTTTAAATTTCTTATTGATTCTACTCTATTCCGAAAAAAAGTGAGTCAAAAGTGAGTCACTAGATAAAAACTTAAACAAGTGACTCACTTTTTAATAAAGTATGACTTTGAAACTTCTTATGATTATATGTTATTACAAAAATATATGTTTACTTTTTAGTTATTGGTTCGAATCCAAACATAGGACTATCAAAATCTATAATTTTATAAGTTCAATATTTATTGAGCTGTAGAGGCTATTCAAGGTTTTTCTTTTTAACATATTTATAAACTTATGACTTTATTATTCTATAAAAAAGTTAGTAAAAAGATTACAATATAAACAATTTTTAAATAAATCCTAAGAGTTAAAAAATATAATATTTAATATCAATTTTATTTTAAAAAAAGGAAAAATAATGAAAAGCAAAATTTCATTAAGCGTTGCTCTCCTGTTTGCTATAGGGGGGGGGTTGCAAGCAGCCGAAGAGGTGAAGCTTGATGCCATAGAAGTGGCATCAGATTACTTAGGTGAAAGCACCGAGGATAGTAACTCTTACGGATACAAGGCAAGTAAAGCTGCTACTGGTTTGGAGCTTTCAATTCTTAAAACTCCACAATCTACAGATGCTTTAACAAGTAAAAATCTAAAACAAACAACTAGCTCGAGTTACGAAGCAAACGATGCATTAAATAGAGTTGTTGGTGTAAGTTTTAGAAAAAGAGACCCTGAAAGATTTGAAATTCACTCAAGAAACAGCGAAGTTGATAGTATCTCAATAGATGGCGTAACACTTCAAAACGCTCAGCACAATGGAATTTCCGAAGTAGGATTAACAGATACTTTGCTACTTGATAGAATCGAAATCGTTCGTGGTGCAACTGGACTTATGAAAGGTGCCGGAGAGCCTTCGGCAAACATAAACTTAGTCCGCAAAGTGCCGCATGTTACAAAAGATTTTGCAAGACTTGGATTAAGTTATGGATCTTGGGATTTTAAAAGAGTTGATACTGATTTATCTTATGCACTCAATAAAGACAGGAGTATTAGGGCGAGATTAAATTTTGCTCTACAAGACAGGGATTATTTTGTAGATAGATATAAATCAAGAAAAGGAGTAGTTGCTGGAGTTGTTGATTTTGATATCGGTGATAGCTCGCTTTTAAGAATTGGAGCCGATTATATAAATACTAAAAATAAAGCTACAATGTGGTCAGGACTTTTTAGAAAAGATGCAAGTGGAAACACTTTGGACTTTCCTATAGGCTATAACTTTTCACCGTCTTGGGCTAGTTCATCAAGTGTAGTTACTACACAATTCTTAAATTTTAGACATTTTTTTGATAATGATTTTGAGCTAGATTTAAGCTATAACCACCAAAATTTTAAGCAAGATTGGTATCGATTTGATGTTGATAATTCTACATATATTAACGGAAATTTTACAAAAGCATCGTCTTTATTTACAAAAGCAGATAGAAAAATTGATGTTTTAACGGCTAAACTAAGCGGTAATTACGAAATAGCAAATATTGCTAATCAATTTGCTCTTACTCTTCAAAGTAATAAAAATAAATTAAATTTTGATATTTACAAACCTACTACCGCAGCAGGAATTTGGGATTCTTTTGATTTTAGTGGCAGATTTTTTGAAGGCAAGTTTAATCAAGGTAGACCAGATTACGAATTAGCCGATAAGGCAAATATGAAAACAACCCAAAATTCAATTAGTCTTATTAATAACACTAATTTGACAGACAATCTTTCAGTCTTACTCGGTTTAAGACTCACTAAGTATTCAAGAGTTACAAAAACAGATCAAGGCAGCTGGTATGAAGCTGAAGATTATAAAAATAATAATGTATCTAAATATTTTGGTTTAACTTATGAATATATCAAAGGACATACAATTTATGCAAGTATAACCGATATTTTTACTCCACAAGCTGAAATTGACGAAAACAAGAAAAAACTTAAACCTATAGTCGGAACGAACTATGAAATAGGTTTGAAATCGCAATTTTTAGATGGAAATATAAACACTAATTTAGCGGTTTTTGAAACAAGACGAAATGGAGTTGCTTCGTTTGTTAAATCTATAGAACACGATACAATTTGGATTTATGAACCAGTAAATGGTGCTAAAACAAGAGGATTTGAAGTTGGACTAAGCGGAAATATTGGTAACCTAAATATTTATGGAGGTTATACTTATGCGGTCGCAAAAGATCATAAAAAACAACCTTTAAACACTTACATTCCAACAAAAACTTTTAAATTTGCTCTCGACTATGAAATCCTTAAAGGAGTTAACGTTGGCGGTGATTATAGTTGGAGAAATGCTACATATTTAGCTTGGGATGATAAGAAATTTGATACTCCAGCTTTCGGAATTTTAAACTTGCATGCAAATTATCAAGTTACACCTAAATTTAAAGTTCAAGCAAATATCAACAACGCTCTCAACAAAAAACATATCTTAAATGATTGGGGTCGGTATACAAATGGCGAGCCACGCAATTTTATGCTAAGGGCTGAATACGAATTTTAGTTTATAAAACTCCTTTTTAAGTTTTTGGGCTAGATTTTCTAGCCCAAAAATATACCTTTAAGGCTTGCTTTGAAAAAAATGATAAAAAAATTACACCTTTATTTGGGTTTTGTTTGCGCTTTGATTTTTTTAAATTTATCAATATCTGGGATTATGATAAGCTTTTTTAATGATTATAGTCATTTGATCGACAAAGTTTACTATGGACAGATGAGAGGAGAGCAAAAGAGCCTTAATACAATTTTGACAGATTTAAAGAAAAAAAACCAAAATTTTGCTCTAGAGCGTATAGTTTTCGGAGATTATTATGTTGGCTTTGGAGGATACGAAAATGATAAAAGTAGAAGCTTTTATTTTTACTCTAAAGATGGTACTTTTATTGGTAGCAATACTGCTTCAAGCAAATTTTTAAATTTTATATACTCTTTGCATTTTAATCTTGGCTTAGAAATATTTGGCTATGAAAAAATTGGGGAGTGGATTATTGCCTTGGCTAACCTTGGAATTTTATTTTTTATTTTTTCTGGTATATATCTTTATATGCCTGATTTAAAGCGAAATTTCAAAAAATCAATGAGCTTAAATTTCAATTTTCGCGGTCTTGCTAAATTAAGGAGTTTGCACTCAATTTTTGGGCTTTATATTGCCTCTATTTTACTGGTTATTTCGCTTACGGCTATTTACTACTGCTTTTCTTATGTAATGGATTTTATAAACAAATTTGAAAGTGATCTGAAATTTTCCCAGCCTGAGAAAGATTTTATAGGGATTGATTTTGACAAGGCACTATCTAGTTTTCAAAATATTAGCAATAATTCTTGGCTATGCATATACGACAAAGATAACTATAAGATTATATTAGGAAATTTTGACTATTATAATATTACAAGAGATGAAGATAAAAATTTTCATATGAAAGAAAGTAAGTATTATTTATATGATGTTATTTACAATCTTCACACGGGATTTTTTAATCGCTTTACACAAATTGTTTGGGTAATTTGTTGCATTGGGTTTTTAGTTGTAGTTTGGCTTGGTATCAAAATGGGATTTAGAAAAAGAAAAAAACTAGACACTAAATTTAACAATTTAAGCATGATCGATTTTTTAAGAAATCTACTAAATGTAACTAAATTTCCCTAATTCTTAAACCAAATTACCGGCTTTAAGCTTCCTAAACTTAAATCAGCAAATCTATAGAGATAAAAACCAAGTTCGCGTTTAGCTTTTATATCAGATAAAAGAGCTAACATCAACCTTGAAGCTAAGAATATGAGCAAAGAAGAACTAAACAGCCTTGACTTTGAAACCATAGCTATTAAACAAGATGATAAATTTGTAAGTCTAAAAGAGCTTGGAGCAACAGCAATAAGCAAGATAATGAAAAACAATGAATTAAGGTTTTTAATACATCTAGCTAATAACAATATAATAAGCTCAAATGAGCTATACAATATCTCATATCTTAACCATACTTTAAATAGCAATGATAAACAGATACAAGAAAAGGATAGATTTTATAAGAGAGTGGATGTGAGGGTGTGAATTGGTGATACTAAATAAAAAACAAAAGAGTGAATTTAAGGCTTATGGTTATTAGGCAATATAATTAATCTATACTTCATGTCTCAACACATCGACTTTAATTGCTTTATAAAATATGCTATAATACTTGTAATGCAAATAATACAAAGGATTAAATATGCAAATTTCAGTTAGACTAGATAAAGATATAGGAACTAAGCTTGAGAGATTAGCAAAAGATACCAAACGAACAAAAAGCTTTTACGTTCAAGAAGCCATAAAAAGATTCTTAGAAGATATGAATGATTATATAGATGCTATGGAAGAGTTAAAAAAGATAGAGAGTGATCCTAATCCTCAGTTTTATACTCTTGATGAAGTAGCTAAAGAACTTGGCGTAAAAATATGAAAGTAAATTTCAGTAAAAATGCGTTAAAAGAGCTTAAGAAGTTAGATAATAGTATTATCATTAAAATACTTAAAAAGCTAAAAGAGATAGAAGGCTTAGATAATCCTCGTGATGAAGGTAAACCACTTATAGGAAATCTATCCGGTCTTTGGAGATATAGAGTCGGAGGATACAGAATAATATGCAAGATAAAAGATTATGAGCTTATAGTACTTGTACTTGGTGTTAGAAACAGAAGCGATGCTTATGATGGTGAGTTTGATAGTTGTTGATTTTATTAAGACAGCTTCTGCGGCTTGTATTAATGAATTCATTGAAAAAAGAAATAAGTTTTCATTTTTGTCGGCAGAGGAAATTATCAACAACATTATTTATTGTTACGATAAAATGAAAGTAGAATTAAAAAACAACAATCGCGGAACTAGTATCTTGCTAGACTAATAAAAATAAAATAGTAATATCAAAAAAATACATATGAAAAATTTTTAAGCATTGTAATTAAATCTAAAAACATATAGCCAACTAATCTAAGATATTAAAAGATATTTTAGTTAAATTTTTAAAATACAAAAGTGCCTAAAATACGGCATTTTATAAAACATAAAAAACTTATCATTTTTTTTATATCATTTAAAACCCTAAACTTAGGGATTTAACCTATTTTTGTAATTTTACCTTTTGAAAACCAATTGAAAAATTTGTGAAATTTAACAAAAACTTTTCCTATTTTTTCCATTTTATTTCTAAGCTTATCCTGTTTTATTCTACTTTATTCCGAAAAAAAGTGAGTCAAAAGTGAGTCACTAGCATTTTTTTAGTAAGCTTAAAGTGCCTAAAATACAGTGTTTAATGCAACCAGGTTCTGATTCAGCATCCGGAGCCATTTACTTATAAAAACCCTTTTAAAAACACGATTTTACCGATATTTCTAAAGCTTTAAGTTTTCTTGATTTTGTCAAATTTGTTCCCTATTTGTTCCCAAAAATTTTTAATAATCTAAATTGCCTTAATTTATTCCTATGCGTTTTAGCATCCTTTAATGTTTTTAAAAATCTACTTTATTGCAAAAATAAGTTTAAAAATTTTTCTTCATATCACTATAAATTACCCTAAACTGTTGCAAAGTATTAAAAATTTTTTTAAAAACAGTACTTTTTAAAAATAAACTAGCATGATCACTATAATTACTTATTGATAAATCAAAAAATGAGGTGTTGTATGTTAAATAGTTTTTATGAAAATCAAGATTATAAACAGCTTCTTGATTGTATAAAGTCTCAATTTGCTGGTAGGGTGATGCTAAATAGAGAGCAGACTGCAAAGCTACTTGGTATAGGAGTCTCAACATTGGATTTGCGTATATCTCAGGGTAGAGATATACCACGCTATATAAAGATGGGTGATGCAAAAAATTCTCGTATAGCTTTTTCGATAACAGATATAGCTGCTTATATATTTCAAAAAAGAATTAAGATCAGCGGACAGTAGCTCTAGATGAGTCCTATAAAAATTAATGGATACGAGATAGTGGTATCTGCCCTCTCAGAGAATTTAACTCCGGATAAAGCCATAGGTAGACTTGCTCATAATCTACGAGAGCCAGAGCAGACCAAGCGTATTAAATATTTGCGTAGAAAGCCAGAAGCTAATAAATATTTTATTCAAAATCCATATGGCTCCTTGTTTGATGCTTCCAGTCATAGTTTTCAAAGTAGCGAAATAAGGGATATGATCAATAACAAGATGAATTCCTTCAAAAAAGATTATGAGATCCAAACAACAACAGACAAGAATGGTAAAGTTAAGAAAAAGTCATGGCAGAAAAAATGACTCCTTTTACTGAAATTTTAATCACTTTCGGAACAACTAGGCCAAAGAATTCCAAGGAGGGATTAAACGATCAAGAGGTTAATTTGATAAATAGTCTTGATCTAAGAAGTCAAGCTCAAAGATTTGTTAATGCGTACTGTCTAAAATATGGAGTTGAGTGTATTTCTATAGCCGAACATAATGATGAGAAAGTCAAGCATTATCAAATCTTATTCGAAAATTACGATTATTCAAGACATGCTTGCATAAGACGCAGCAGAAGAGAGATACAACAGTTTGGCTCATCGCTTCAAGATATGGCTGCTGATGCTTTTAGTCAAATAGCAGTCAGGGGTGTTAAGGGCAGCAAGAGTGTTCATAAAAACCTTAAACAGATGCATCAGGCTGAATTGGAGTTCAAAAGCGAACAAGAATTACACAAGCAAATATCGAATTTAATTAATCAAACCATATCGAAATTTATTACAAAGGATAAGCATCTTTTTGGGGATGAGTATTACGAACTAGATCCGAGCGAATATGGCAAGTTAATCGGCTCTTTAAGAAAACAAGTATTACAAATTTTTCAAGACAGAATCTATATTGTTTCAGAAGTCGAGTTAAAAGAGCAGATAAATGAATTAACCGCCCAGCTTTTAAAAAATAGTGAAATACTTCAAGAAAATAAAGATTTGTTAGAAATTAATGATAAGCTAAAAGCTACAAATAATAAACTTACTCAAGAAAATGCAAATTTACTTAATCAAGATAACATAATTAATGATCAAAAGCAAAAAATAGAAAATTTAGAGAGCATAATAAAAACAAGCGAGGAAGAATTTGGTAGTACAGATGAGATTAGGGAAAAATTCAAACAAATAGACGTTTTAACAAAAGAAAATAAGGAAATTAAAGGCGAAACTGCAATGGCTAGAGCAGAAGCAATGTGTTTCAAGCAAGAATCAGAGCAAAAGGAACAAGAAATAAAAAACTTTCAAGAGAAAATAAAGCCACTCGAGGAAAAAGCAATACAAGCAGATAACTTAGAGCGTGAGCTTGTAGTCTACAAGGATAGGAATTTAGAACTTTCTCAACAAAACAACAAATTAAATGATGAAAAAGAAAGCTTGAATAAAATTATTGTCTCTCAAAGTGAAGAACTAAATGCTTTAAAGTATTTTAAAACCAAGGCAATCAATTTCTTTTCAAACATCATAAAAAAGATACCTGTTATAAAAGACTTTTTACAGAATGAATTGCCTGAAGTTGCTAGTGAAGTACAGACAAAGATTACAAATAGGCAATATGAAATGAGTTTATAAGATTCAATAACAAAAAATATATAGGAATATTTATGAATAGATATATAAATTAAGTAAATCTCAAGAAGGCATGATTAATGTTTTTTATATTCAAATATGATAAATAGTTTTTAGATGAAAAATATAGAGTTTCAAACAATCTCTGTAAAACATATATATCCATGCAATCACTTAAACTGAATTTTTCTTATCTTTCTCTAAAATTTTGTAATATTAGGAATATGATAAGCTTTAAAATTATTTAGATTTTTAGCTTTTTGACATCAACTTTGTTATATATTAGCTCATATTGCCAGATTTTTCTACAACGTCTTTTAAAATGAGCTTCTTAAAGAGAGTGCTAGTGTAACAAACTAGTAAAATATGCTTTAGAAGGTCATCATTTTACTATTGGCAAATCTTTTAACCAACTCTTGTCTGTCAAGCAGTGTTTATTATAAATTTTAACCAATGCAAGTTTCAAAAGGCATTTGCACAGCCAGATTCATGCTTTCTAAAAAATAGTCACAAAATATTGTATTTATAAAATAATGACGAATTTTATGCTGATAATTGCCAGTATCAGATAAAATCTATTTTTGCAACTAAGCTTCCTTAAAGCCGCCAAAATTTATATCTTTATAGCTTAAAGGACAGCCGTATCCTAAAATTCTAGCCTTGTAGCTAATACTGGCTGCCGAGTCTTCGCTCCAAAGTTCCTCAAAATATCTTAAAAATTCTTTTTTATTGTATTTAAGCAGTATAAGCTCCGCAAACACATCGCCAATTTTCGATCTAAATAGTGCTTTTTCGTTTGGAGTAGAAGCTATTCTAGTTACTAGGCCTGATACAAATTCACTAAAATTAGGCATGCCGGCTGAACCGTTGTTTAATATTACTTTGTTTGAGAAATTTAAAACAGCCGCTTTGCAGGTATGGCTAGTGGCTATAATGTCAAATTTTGTTTTTTGAAACCAATTAAATATCTCATCTTGCCTTGTTTTTGTTTTCAAAACCTCATGATCAAATCCCCAGCCATTAAGACTCTTTTCGTCACCATGAGTTATAGCTACCTTTACGCCAGCAACATTTACATGCATAGTTGTTTTTCTGTCTTCAAATATAGAAAAATCAGAACCTATGCTTTTAAGCCTAGTATGGATTAGTTCGGCGTTTTTTACTATGACTTCTTCTTCGTAAGATGGATAGTTGCACCCGCAACCTAAATTTTCAACTCTTTTCAACTCTACTTCCACATTTCCATTTAGTTTAATACTATCCTTGCTTAACTCCTCAACTTTATCAAAGGATTCTTTACTAGCATCAAACCAATGCAAATCTCCATTATAAACTATTGTTTTACCAAGTGCTACTTCGTTCAATTTCTCTATAGCATAAATGTTGCCATACATACCACCAGCTATCCAAAGTTCATCTGTTTGAAGTTCTGGCTGATCGTTAAATTCTATGATATAGTCATTTGTGCAACCTGTCATAATTAATCCTAAATAGTAAAAATTGAATTATAGCTTAATTTGCATTTAATATTAATTCATATATAATCACTCATTTATAAGTTGGCAGTTGCCAAATAACATTCGCGCGATTTTATATTCTTTGTATCCACAAGCGTGAAATTTAACCAAATTTTTATTATAGAAATTTATTTATCTTAAGGAGATAGTATGAATGTTGCTTTTGGCAAAATTTTGAAGGTTGTCGTTGCGCTTTTTGCGGTTGGACTTTTAACTGCTTGCTCGGATAACAAAGTAAGCAGTGAAGGCAAAATGAGTGGTGCTGATTTAGCTAAAATTCAAGCTGATAACAAAGAGAAAGAAAAATATCTAGTTATCGATGTTAGAAGTGCTGATGAATATAAAGCGGGACATTTAAAGCATGCAATTAATATCCCTTTTGACCAAGTTGCAAATAGATTAAGCGAGTTAGACGGTTATCAAAACAAAGATATAGTAGTTTATTGCAACACTGGAAATAAAAGTGGAAAAGTAGAGAAGCAATTAAAAGAAAAAGGCTTTACTAAAGTAATTAATGCCGAGGGAGTTAAGCAGTATAACTATGATCTTTATAAATTTGGAAGCATTAACGCTAATCAATTTAATCAAATATCATCAAATCCTAATTTATTAGTTATTGATGTAAGAGCGAAGAAAGATTATGATGAAGGACATATACAAGGAGCTATCAACATACCTGACGGAGAGCCACTAGAAAACTACAAAGCAATTTTAGAGGCCAATAAAGATAAAAAGATAGTAGCCCACTGCTATACAGGAAATAGAAGTGCCAAACTTGTTGAGACTTTAACAGCCCAAGGATACGATGCATCAAATTTACTTGATGGAACAAAAGAGTATAAATACAATTTAGTAAAATAATTAAGATAATATGAGGGTCTGCTCTAGACCCTTTTAAAAATCAAGTCATAATATGAATGAAATGCAGATAGAATTTGACTTCCCAAAAACTATGCAGTTAAATATAACCAAAAAGTGTAATATGAGCTGTTACCACTGTCATGTAGAGGCACATCCAAAGCGAACTGAGATGATGGAAAAAGATATTATAGATAAATCTTTGATGGTGTTCAAAAAATTTGGTTTTAGCGAGCTTGACATTACCGGTGGTGCACCTGAGATGAATGAAAATTTAGAGTATATACTCTTTAAATTCACTCCCTTTGCTAAAGAGATTTTTGTTCGCACAAATTTAACTATACTTTTGGATCCACAATATCAAAAATTTATAGAAATTTATAAAAAATTTAACGTTACTATTATGGCATCTGTTCCTTTTTATGAAAAGGATTTTAATGATGCTATGCGCGGTAAAGGAAGCTTTGAAAAGCAGATTTTAGCATTAAATTTGATAAATAAGGCTGGTATTAGTAATATAAATTTGATATATAATCCTAATGGAGCTTATCTGCCGCCAAACCAAATTGATCTTGAGGCAAAATATAAAGAGGAGCTAAAAAAATACAACGTTAGTTTCAATAAGCTATTGTGTATTTGCAACCTACCTATAGGAAATTTTGCTAAGATGCTTAAAAGGTTTGATGAGTATGATGAGTACATTGATCTTTTGGTCGAAAATTTTAAAGAGCAAAATTTGCAGAGTGTAATGTGCAGAACTCTTATTAACGTGGCTTTTGACGGAACAATTTATGATTGTGATTTTAATGCCGCACTTAATCTTGAATCCAAAATACGTTCTTTGGACGATGCTTTAAAAGCTACTAATTTAAATAGAACGATTAAAACCGCCGAACATTGTCTTGCTTGTGTAAGCGGAGACGGATTTGGTTGTTTTGGCACAAAAACTACTTGATAAAAGCTAATTTTAAGTTTTATTTAAAATATCCACTGATATAATTTTTTTAATAATTTAGAGCGCGTGTCGCTTATTACATTTGCAAAAATCTATATTTACTGCTTGATTTTTACAAATTTTATTTTACTTACCACATAAGGGGTGTCCAATGTTTAAGAAAGTAGTTTTTATGGCTATTTTGGGTTTATTTTGCTTGGCCAATGGCGAAGTAAAATTTGGTGATTTAAGTGAAAAGAATCCCATGATTGTTGACGAGGCAAGTAAGACCATTACTATTCTGGCAAAAGTAAATGGTAAATATCTTGAAGAAAGCACTCGTCATGCGGTCGTTTTCGGACAAGGAAAGTTTGGAGAGAAGTCCGTATTTACATCACTGGCTAATCAAAATGATTTTTATAAGGCAATGATAAAAATAGGTGCAAAACCTGGCAATAATATGACTTTAAAAAATGGGCCTGAGACTCATGTGGAAGGTGATAAGATAGCTATTAGTGTTACATGGGAAGGGGCATCAAAGAACCATGATATCAATGAAGTCATAAAAGACAGTAACGGTAAATTGATTGATATGCGATTTGGTGGCAATGAGGCTACTGCAATGAGTTTTAATACCGGTTGTATCGCTTGCTTAGACAGTTGTCCTGTAGGTATAATTTCAAATCACTCATATACTTATGGGGCGGTTGAAAATAAAAAAGAGGTAGAGTTTAGAGGAATAAAAAACGTTCTTCCAAAAGATGGTACACCTGTATCCATTAGCTTTAAAGTTGCCAATTAGTGAAAGTTTATAAAATTTCATATTATGCGTTTTGCGGTTTGCTTTTAGGGCTTACCGCAACACTACTCATCTCAATGTCGATATGGCTTGAAATGAGAGTGCATAATCGATATGTAGTTGTTGGATTTGCTTTAATGGGTCTAATTTACGGAGTTTTTGCAAAACGTTTAAATATTTCTGCCATTATATTTAGTGAAGTTTTATTGTTTTTGCTCATATTTTGGCTGAACAAGCCAAATCTAATATTTTTTAATATCAAAGAGAGTTATTTAGATTTTTTAAGTATAGGGCAGATTAGATATGGATTTTTAACTATTTTGACTATAGTAAATATAATAGTGTTATTTGTAAGTTTTGGTAAATATAAGCCATGAATACCGAAAAAGCACTAATATTTTTTACTAGAGTTCCATTACCAAAACGCACTAAAACTAGACTACTTGACTTTTTAACTCCAAGCCAAACCGTAAAACTTCATAAAAAACTAATATTAGATATAAACGAAGAGTTAAAAAAGCTAAAAAATACTCAAATATTCGTATTTTACACACCTGAAGATAAAAAAGAAATTTTATATAACTTGCTAAAAAGCGAGTATGAATTTTATCCTCAAAGCGGCGATGATTTAGCCCAAAAAATGTTAAATTCTTTTAAGCAAATAAGATCGTTGGGATTTAAAAAAATTTTACTTATCGGAAGTGACATTGTAGATATTAGTGCCGAGCATATAAGTAGATGTTTTGATTTGCTTGCTCAAAACAATGCTGTAATTACACCAACCTTTGACGGAGGGTATTGCTTGCTTGGACTACAAGATGTAAATATTAAAAATATGTATGATATTTTTAGCTCCAACTATAGTGTTAGAAACACTGTTTATTATGGAATATGCAGTAAATTTGTAGAGCTTGGAATTAAAACTTGCAAAACGAAAGCTTTGCGAGACATAGACACCAAAGAGGATATTTTTGCATATATTTTAGGAGTTAAAACAGTAAAGCATTTGGCAAGCGGCGAATACAATATAAACTATAAATTTAAAAAATCAGGTGAAAATTTTGTATTTCGTATAAATACTAAATCGCAAATTGGTTTAAAAAACCAGATTAAGTACGAATATGATGCTCTTAAAATTTTAGAAATTTCAGATGTAACGCCAAAGCCTATTAGATATTTTCCGCCAAATCTGTTTTTGCCGCGAGGGGCGATGAGTATGCAGTTTTTGCCGGGTCGTCCTTTAAGATATGATAGTGATTTGGATATCGCATCTAGTATGCTAGCTAAAATTCACTCTGTTAAAATTCCGCCCAAGCATAGCTTTATAATCGCACAAAGACCTTTACAAGTAATGATGGATGAGTGCGAAAAGATGTCTAGCATTTATCTTAACTCAAATTTTAAAAAACAAAATGTAAGCGAATTTTTGCAAGCATTAATTAAAGGATTAAAATGGTTTAATCTAGATCGTGAGATAAAAGATCCTTGTATAATAAACACTGAGCTAAATTCAGGAAATTTCTTAATAAACGAAGGCAAAAAATCCTATATCATAGACTGGGAAAAACCTATAATTGGAGAAAAAGAGCAGGATTTGGCCCACTTTCTAGCTCCAACCACTACATTTTGGAAGACTGATGTCATACTTGATTTGGAGGAAATGCAAAATTTTCTAGATAAGTATGAGTGTATTTTGCCTGTTGATAGAGCTAAATTTAACGAGTATCTAGGTATGACTTTCTTGCGAGGTCTTAGTTGGTGTGCAATGGCCTATGTTGAATATCAAGGTAGCCGAGCTATCAAAAATCAAACTACTTATAAAAAGATCAATGAATATCTTAGCGACAAGTTTTTGTCGATTTTACATTCGAAGTTTTTAAAGGATATCCTATGAAAATATCGCAGATTATACTCTTGTTAGTTGCATTTGTGATTGCAATTGCGTATTTGTTTATTCCCGCGGTAAATAAACAAATTACCGATTCTGTAGTGATGCTCAGTAAATTTGACCTAAACGAAGTTTTTCACTACTTGCAAAGCTTTGATAAAACTACTGCTGCTTGCGTAAGTTTCTTTTTAATGGTGCTTCAAAGTATTATGGCGCCAGTCCCTGCCTTTCTTATTACTCTTTCAAATGCTATGATATTTGGATGGGTTTGGGGTGCTGTGCTTTCATGGAGTTCGGCTATGGCTGGTGCGGTTCTTTGTTTTTATATCGCACGTATTTTAGGCAGAGATGTTGTAGAAAAGATTACAGGCAAAAAAGCACTTGAAGCAACAGATGAGTTTTTTATCAAATATGGAAAACATACAATCATGGTGTGTCGACTACTACCTTTTGTAAGCTTTGATCTGGTCAGTTACGCAGCAGGTCTTACTTCGATTAGATTTTGGAGCTTCTTTTGGGCTACAGGTATCGGTCAGCTACCGGCAACTATTGTTTACTCATATTTTGGTGGAAGTTTAATGGGTGGAGGTAAAATTTTGTTTATAGGACTTACTTTACTGTTTGCTTTTTCTATTGTAGTTTATGTTGTTAAAAAAATTATGACAGAACGAAAAGCAAAAAAGGAAGAGGTTGCTGCTAAAATTTCTTAAGCCTATTTTGTTTGTAACTATAATTTCTGGCACTTTATATTTTATAGATCGTATAGGAATAAGCGAACTTAAGATATTCATAGGCGAGCATAAAATTTTTGCCCCATTGCTTTATATATTATGTTTTGCAATCTTGCCTATATTTTTCTTCCCTGTACCTATATTGGCAGTAGTTGCAGGAGCCGCATTTGGGTTATTGATGGGTAGTCTGTATACTATCTTAGGAGCAATGATCAACTCTATTTTGATGTTTTATATTGCACGAATTTTAGGGTTTAATGCTGTAAAGAATCTTTTTGAATATTCACAAAGCAAAGCTTTAAAAGCCCTTGCCAGACAATCAAGTAAATTTAGTTTGATTTTAATTTTGCGACTTATGCCATTGGTGCCTTATAATGCCTTAAACTATGCATGTGGTCTTATGAATGTAGAGCTAAAAGAGTATATGTTGGCTACATTTGTGGGCATTGTGCCTGCTACATTTATAATGGTTAATTTGGGCGAGAAGATGCTTGATGTGCATTCAAATGAATTTACCATAGCACTAATTCTAATGGTTATTTTAGTATTTGTTTCAAGCTTTGGAGCAAGGTGGATAAAAAGGATTAAGAGCAATGATTTCGGTAATAGTGCCGATTTATAATGAGAGCATTGAAAATATAAAGAGATTCGAGCAGGAGCTAAACAAACAAGAGGGTGAATTTGAGGTTATATTTGTAGATGCTAGTAAATTTATTTATAAAAGCAAGATGTTTAAAGTTATTCCATCTTTGAAAGGACGCGGCATTCAGCAAAATTTAGGCGTTAGAGAATCTAAATTTGAAAAAATTTTGTTTTTACATGTTGATAGTAGCTTTGAGGATAGCGATGCTATTATTAAAGCCGCAAAAGCCTTGGACCATTGTAAGCTGGGTTGTTTTAAGATGAAATTTGATGATAGTGGTATTATATTATCTATTATCTCGTTCTTTTCAAATTTACGAGTAAAATTTAAAAATATAGCCTTTGGAGATCAAGGTATTTTTATTAGTAAGTCCTTATTTGACGAGCTTGGCGGATTTAAGGAGATAGCCTTAATGGAAGATTTAGAATTTAGTATTAGGGCTAGAAAACAGGGTTTAAGCTTCTACCAGCTTTCAAAATTCATTACAACAAGTGCTAGAAAGTTTAAAAAGGAAGGTATTTTAAAAACTATAATAAAAATGCAAATTTTACAGTACCAATTTAAAAAAGGAATTAGCATAGATGAGATCGCAAAAAAATACTAAAAATCCGCCTGAGCTTTGCATAGACTGCTCAGCTTGCACTAAACACTGCGAATTTTTAGAAAAATATGATATAAATTTGCTAGATTTTTCAAAACGTGATGATTTGGCATATAATTGCTTTTTGTGTGATAAATGCTATG
>NZ_LIWP01000021.1:0-19330 GCF_012978775.1 Campylobacter sp. RM15925 | reverse complement strand
TCATTTTTACCGAGTAGAAAATTAAGAGTATGAAGCTTTATACAAACTGATTGCAAATTTTTATCGCACTTTTCAAAGTCGGTAAAATAGCTCAAATTCGCATTAGTTTTCTTAAGCAGTCCCAAAAACTCATCAAAATTCGTTACATTTGGCCCCATTTAAAACCTAAATTTTAGATTTCAGGCTTAGATTGCTCTTTGGCTTCAAACTCCACACAATAAAAATCATCCGCACTTAAAACCACTTCGCATTTCTCGTAAGCCGATTTTACGATCTTACGTGCAACTTCCTTATTTTTAGCTTTAACAAAGATCTTTTTTACAAGAGTCTCAGTGATTTGTACTTCAAATTCCAACTTGTACCCTTAAATTTTCTTTTTCATATAGATTTACTACGCTGTCATAATCGACAAAACGCACACTACCTGCTATGCTTTCATATATCGATGCGCCTATTACGCTTTCAAATTGTGCTCGTCTATTTTTATTAGCAACTATAAACATTTTGGCGTTAAAGTCTTGAAGCTCATAAAATTTATTAAGAGAATTTTTAAAATCGGTGCTATGTTCTACTTCAAAAAACGAATGGGGCAGCTTGCGCTCGTTAAACCATATCACATCGATGGTTTTGGCAAATTTTATAATTTTCGGATATGAAAATTCATAAATTTCGCTAGCTGTAGCTACTTCGTGAAGCTTTTTATCGACAAACAATTTATTTTTATCTTGTGGCGGTACATAGGTATGAAAATTTCTTAAATTTCCAATTTGTGTGATAATGCCTTGAAAATAAGAGTGGGTAAATTCGCTCTGTGTCGCAATTTCTTTTAGATTAAATTTTGACAAAATTTCATCTTTAAATGCGCTAAGCCCCCAAAGCCCGGGCTGAATTTTAAAAAACTCTTTATTTGTCTGAACTATCCTGCGTATCGTAGCAAAAGGCGTTTTAGTCTGCCACGAACTAACGTCGGTTAGCCTATAAAGCTTAGAAAGAGTGGCTAAATTTCCATTTTCCAGCATAGCTTGTATGACAAAATCTTTTTGCTTCATAGTAATTTATAAATTCTCCAACATCAGCCCATAAATTTAACGGCTTTAATCCTATTTTTAAAATATCGGCAGGCGAAATCAACCTGCCAAGTTAGATTTACCCCAAATACTCCTGCAGGCTTTTCACCTCAAGAGCAGAGCCGTCTTGAACACTTCTAATTGATTTTGCAGCAGCAAGAGCGGCGGCGATAGTGGTAAAATAAGGAATTTTAAAGCGCAAGATATTCTGGCGAATTTTCTTTCCGTCCTCGGCATTTGATTTGCTATCGCTGGTATTTATCACAAGTGAGATATCGCCGTTTTTAAGCCTGTCCTCAACGCTTGGACGACCTTCGCTGATCTTATAGACGAATTCGGCCTCTATACCGCTATCTGCTAAAATTTTATGCGTTCCGCCTGTGGCTATTATCTTAAAGCCCAGATTTATAAGCTCGTTTGCAAGAGATGCGGCATAGATTTTATCGTTATCCGCAAGCGTTAAAAAGACCGTTCCGCTAGTTGGCAATGAGTTGTTAGCAGCGATTTGAGATTTAGCAAAACTCTTTGCAAAATCATTACTTATGCCCATAACTTCGCCCGTACTTTTCATCTCAGGACCAAGTATCAAATCAGCTCCGCTTAGCTTATTGAAAGGAAATACCGCCTCTTTTACGCAGACGTGATTTTTCACGCGCGGCTTTAAGATACCGTCTTCTTCAAAGACTACTTTGTAACTGTCGTAAAATTCAAGAGCTTCGCGCAAATTTCCCTGCCACATTACGCGTGTTGCGACTTTTGCCATCGGAATTCCCGTAGCCTTGCTTACAAAAGGCACGGTGCGGCTTGCGCGAGGATTTACTTCGATCATATAAAGCTCGCCCTCGGCATAGTTTTGATCGCTTTTATAGATAGCAAACTGTATGTTCATAAGTCCTACAACGCCCAAATTTAATGCTATATCGCGAGTTTGAGCTTCAACCTTTTTTATCATCTCGGCGCTTAAACTCATCGGCGGCAGTATGCACGCGCTATCGCCCGAGTGAATTCCCGCCTCTTCGATATGCTGCATGATGGCTCCGATATAGACCTCTTTACCGTCACATATAGCGTCCACGTCAAGCTCGGTCGCATCTTGAAGGAATTTATCAAGCAGCACGGGGGAGTTATTGCTAACCTTAACAGCTTCGTTCATATATTGCTTTAACTCATCTTCGCTATGCACGCGCCTCATGGCTCGTCCGCCAAGCACGTAACTAGGGCGCACAAGCACCGGATAGCCGATCGCATTAGCTTTTTCTATGGCTTCTTTTTGGCTGGTTGCGGTGTCGTTTGTAGGCTGTTTTACGCCGATTTTATTTATAAATTCGCTAAATTTCTTTCTATCTTCGGCGATATCTATAACCCGCGCAGTCGTGCCTATAATCTTAGCTCCCGCTATACTTAGGCGCTTAGCGAATTTTAGCGGAGTTTGACCGCCAAAATGTACGATCACCCCATCGGGTTTCTCGCGCTCGATGACTGAGCGTACATGCTCAAAATCAATCGGCTCAAAGTAGAGTATATCGCTCGTGTCGTAGTCAGTAGATACCGTTTCGGGGTTGCAGTTATACATAATGGTTTTTACGCCAAGATCTCTTAAAGCGTAGCTTGCATGCACGCAGCAGTAGTCAAACTCTATGCCTTGACCTATGCGATTTGGTCCGCCGCCTATGATCATAACTTTTTTGGACTTGTCCAAATTTTCATCGCTGTCTATTTTGGTTACATTGGTCGTAGAGTATAGATAAGAGGTAGTTGATTTAAACTCGCCTGCGCAAGTATCTACTTCGTTGTATTCAAGCCTAACGCCCATCTTTTCTCTGGCAAAATATATATCGTTTTGGCTTAGTTCAAGATTGTCTTTTAAATTTATCAGATGAGCTATCATCTTATCGCTAAAGCCCATGGTTTTAGCCGTGCGAAGCAGGTTTTCGTCATTTAATATATCCATATCGATCTTATCTTCAAATTCCACAATTTGACGAATTTGATCCAAAAACCAAGGATCTATCTTGCTAAATTCATGCACTTCCTGCATGCTAAATCCATCTCTAAAAGCTTGAGCTATGTATAAAATTCTACTTTCATTTGCGTTTCTAAGCCCGTAAATCAGGTCGTTTCTGTCTAAATTTAAAAAATTAAACCCGAAATAATCCTTCTCCATAGAGCAAAGTGCCTTTTGGATACTCTCCTTAAAGGTTCGTCCTATCGCCATAACTTCGCCTACTGATTTCATAGCGGTGCCAAGATGCGGATTTGATCCGGGGAATTTCTCAAAGGTAAAGCGAGGAATTTTAGTAACGATATAATCAATCACAGGCTCAAAGCTAGCAGGAGTGCCCGTGATGTCGTTTCTGATCTCATCTAGGCTAAATCCGACCGCAAGAAGTGTGGCAACCTTAGCTATCGGATATCCCGTAGCCTTGCTGGCAAGTGCGGAGCTTCGGCTAACGCGCGGATTCATCTCGATAACTATCATGCGACCGTCTTTTGGATTTACTGCAAACTGAACGTTGCTTCCGCCCGTATCTACGCCGATCTCACGCAAAATTTTAAAGCTGGCGTCACGCATCACCTGATACTCTTTATCCGTTAGAGTTAAAGCCGGCGCAACCGTTATGCTATCGCCCGTATGAACGCCCATCGGATCGAAATTCTCAATCGAGCAGACGATAATGCAGTTATCTTTTCTATCTCTGATAACTTCCATTTCGTACTCTTTCCAACCAAGCAAGCTCTCTTCTACTAAAATTTCATGTATCGGGCTTGCGTCAAGTCCCGCTTGGGCTAGCTCTTTGAATTCGTCGATATTATAAGCCACACCGCTTCCCGCACCTCCAAGAGTATAGCTTGCGCGGATAATAATGGGAAATCCTATCATTGACGCGGCCTGCATAGCGTCTTGCATGCTGTATGCGTAGTGGCTCTTTGGAAGATCCATGCCGATTTTTATCATAGCGTCTTTAAACGCCTGTCTGTCTTCACCCTTTTTGATAGCTTCAGGTCTTGCACCAAGAAATTTAACCCCATCGAGCATGCCAGATTCATAAAGCTCCATAGCCACATTCAGAGCAACCTGCCCGCCCATAGTAGGAAGTATGGCATCGACTTTTTCTTTTTGTATTATTCTTTTAATGCTTTCTTTTGTTATAGGCTCTACGTAAGTTGCATGCGCAAAATCAGGATCCGTCATGATGGTAGCGGGGTTTGAGTTGATAAGCACAACACGGTAGCCAAGCTCTTTTAGCGTCTTAGCCGCTTGAGTGCCCGAGTAGTCAAATTCGCAAGCCTGACCGATCACGATAGGACCTGAGCCGATCAACAAAATAGTATTTATATCTTCTCTTTTTGGCATTATTTTTCCTTTATAACAACATACAAATATGATGGGATGGTAACTTTTGCGTATGGTTCGACCAAAACGCTTTTATACAAACTCTCTTCTATAACTTTTGTAACTTTTCCTACCGAAATTCCGCTAAAAAATATCCCGTCAAGCCCGCTTGTATAGACCTCATCGCCCTCTTTAGGGTGAAGCCACTGGGGGATAAATTTGATAATAAGTCCGTTTTTATTTCCATGAGCTATGCCTGGAATTTTTTCATTGCCTATATAAACGGCAAATATATTTTTAGGGTCGTTTTGCAAAAGCGCCATAGGCCTATCGTCTTTAGAAACTACGATACCCGCACTTTTGCCCTGATAAATAAGTCCGTAAATTTTAGAGCTATTAAAATCCTCAAATTTATCCAGCCAAATTTTATTATAATCGCTTATATTAACGTAACTTAAAGCACGAACGAGCTGAATTTTCGGCTCATAAATGCTTGAGTTTTTATCAAGCAAAATTTCATTTAATTCATTTGCGAAATTCGCCAGTAAAACGGCTGATTTTTCAAGCTCTGCATTTTGAGCTCTAAGAGATAAAATTTCTTCTTTTTGCCTAAAATACTCATTTGCCTTATCTCTTATAAAATTAACGCTATCATCGTAAATTTTAACGATAGAGCTATTAAAATTTATAACTTCCTTGGTGATAAGCTCGCTCTTATAAAGAGAAGCCGACACCAAAAAACCAATTATAAAAACAAATAAAATTTTACTCTTCATTTGTTAGCTGCTGAAGCAAGCCGATCTCTTCAAGCGCTCTGCCCGTGCCTCTTGCAACCGCCATCAAAGGCTCGTCCGCAACAAATACCGGAAGCTTCACGATGTCGGCTAGATACTTGTCTATACCTCTTATCAAAGCACCGCCGCCTGTTAGCACGACGCCGTTTTCTACGATATCGCCCGCAAGATCAGGCGGCATCATCTCAAGCACGGTTTTTAAGGCATCGGCTATCTCTTTAAGCGGCTCTCTCATCGCTTCGCGCACATCTTCGCTTGTTAGCTCTATCCTGCTTAAAAGACCGCTTATCTGATCGCGTCCTTTTACTACGATTGAAAGCTCCTGAGGAAGTTGTATGGCAGAACCGACGCTTATTTTGATATCTTCGCCGGCTCTTTCACCGATTAGAAGGTTGTATTTTTCTTTTACGTAATTTACTATGCTCGTATCTAGCTTATCGCCTGCGGTTCTAATTGACTTGCTTATAACCAAGCCGCCAAGTGAAACTACGCCGATTTCAGTCGTTCCGCCGCCGATATCCACAACCAAATTTCCTTGCGGCTCGCGAACAGGCAAATTTGCTCCTATTGCCGCAGCCATAGGCTCTTCTATCAAAAAAACCTCCCTAGCACCTGCGCTTAGAGCGCTTTCGCGGACGGCTTTTCTTTCAACTTGAGTTAGTCCGTAAGGAACGGATATGATGATACGCGGGCGGATGAAGCTTTTGCGTCTATGAGTCTTTTCTATAAAATACCTTATCATCTTTTCAGTCATGTCAAAGTCAGCTATAACGCCGTCTCTCATCGGTCTTATAGCCTCGATATCGCCCGGAGTCTTACCGACCATATCCTTAGCCTCGTGCCCTACGGCTAGAATTTTTTGCTTACCGTATTTTTCACGCTGCACGGCGACAACTGAAGGCTCATTTATGATGATACCTTTATCTTTTACTAAGACAAGCGTATTTGCCGTGCCCAAATCTATACCCATATCACTTGAGAAAAATCCAATAATTTGATCTAAAATCATCTTCTACCTTTTATATTATGCACTTAGTTTGTTTTGTTTGACTAAAATCGGCTTAGCATCGCCGTTTACGACATCTTTTGTTATCACTACCTCATATCCGCCAAGCTCAGGAAGCTCATACATGATATCTATCATAACCTCTTCCATTATACTTCTAAGACCTCTTGCCCCGGTCTTTCGCTCAATGGCAAGCCCCGCAACTTCCTTAAGCGCCTCATCGTCAAATTTAAGCGTCGCCTTATCGATAGCAAAAAGCTTTTGATACTGCTTTAAAATCGCATTTTTCGGCTCGGTAAGAATTCTTACCATATCATCTTTTGTTATCTCATTTAGCGTAGCTACGACGTGAAGCCTTCCGATGAGTTCGGGGATAAGTCCAAAGTGCACCAGATCATCAGGCTCAAGTAAATGCAACAAATTCGATCTCTCCTCTTTGCTACGTTTATCTTGATTAAAGCCAAGCACGTTTTTGCCTATCCTGCGCTCAACAATATCGCTAAGCCCGTCAAATGCACCACCGCAAACAAACAAGATATTTGAAGTATCTATCTGGATAAACTCTTGATTAGGATGTTTTCTGCCGCCTTTTGGAGGGATATTTACAACGCTTCCTTCGATTATCTTAAGAAGCGCTTGTTGAACGCCTTCACCCGAAACATCGCGCGTTATCGAGCGATTTTCACTCATTCTGGCTATCTTATCGATCTCATCTACAAACACAATCCCCTGCTCGGCTCTTTTTACATCGCCATCAGCCGCCTGAAGCAAGCGAGTTAGGATATTTTCCACGTCTTCACCTACGTATCCCGCCTCGGTTAGGCTTGTCGCGTCACAAATGGCTATAGGCACATCAAGAAATCTAGCTAAAGTCTGAGCCATTAGCGTTTTGCCACTTCCCGTAGGTCCTACAAGCAAGATATTTGACTTTGAAATTTCGGTATCATCCTCGATCTCGCTTTGCTTAAAAATTCTCTTGTAATGGTTATAAACTCCTACGCTAAAAACCTTTTTTGCGTTATCTTGACCCACGACATAGTTATCAAGCACTTCTTTTAGCTCTTTTGGAGTCAAATTTTTATAATCATGCTTTAAAATTTCTTCGCTTTTTTCAAGGCTGGTATCGCCATAAATCATATTGTAAGCGGCATTTATGCAGTATTCGCATATGAAAGCGTGTCCTTGTATATCAGACAACAACCTTCTGTCGTTTGACTCGACTTCGCCGCAAAAATTACACTTTTTCGCCATTATTCTCTTCCTTTTGCCAGCGGAATTCCCCGCGTCGTGCTTAGTATAAATTCGCACATTTTTTTTACATTTTCGTTGTTTTGAGTTTGCATAAGCTCGCTTGCGGCCTCTTTTAACCCGCCTTCATGTCTAAATAAAAATTTATAAGCCCTATTTATCTCTTCTACATTTTCTTTATCAAATCTTCTGCGAATTCCAACCAAATTTAGCCCTCTTATGTAGGCTCTATTGCCCTCTGCTAGGCAAAACGGCACTACATCTTGACTAAGCGCGCTTGCGCCTGCGATCATGCAGCTTTCGCCGATTCGTACGAACTGATGCACTGGAGTTAGTCCGCCGACTACCGCAAAATCTCCCATCTCAACGTGTCCGGCTAAAGTAGCGTTGTTTGCTAGGATTACGTTGTTGCCGATTATGCAGTCATGCGCGATATGACAATACGCCATGATAAAGGCACCATCGCCGATTCTGGTTAGCCCATCGCCTTTATGCGTGCCCGAATTTATCGTGCAAAATTCTCGGATTGTGGCATTCTTTCCTATGCGCACGCCTGTATTGCTTTCCGGTTTATAGCTGATATCTTGAGGTATGTCGCCCACGATCGCGTAGCTGTAAATTTTACTAAAATCGCCTATATGCGTATCGCCCACAATCCTAGCGCCCTGCTTAACCAGCACGCCGTTACCAAGCACCGCGTCTTTTCCGACATAGGCGTAGGCTTCGATTATCGCATCTTCGCCGATCTTGGCGCCATCTTCTATAACCGCCGTTTTATGGATATTTTTCATCAAATTTCGCCTATTTATCTACTATCATGGCTTTTAATTCCGCCTCGCAAGCAAGAGTTCCGTCCACATAAGCCTTGCCGTCAAGCACCCAGATATTTCCTTTGTGTTTTAGCACTTCAAGGCGATACTCAAGCTTGTCGCCCGGGCGGATAGGATGGCGAAATTTAGCGCGATCTATGCTCATAAAATAGACAACCTTATTTTCAATGCCCGCCTGATGTTCATCGCTCATACTCTTAAACGCGAGCACTCCGCCCGCTTGCGCCATGCCTTCTATTATCATTACACCCGGATATATCGGATGATCGGGGAAATGCCCTTGGAAAACCGGCTCTCCGATCGTTACGTTTTTATAAGCCACTATATGCTTTGCGGGCTCGATTTCTACGACTCTATCGATGAGTAAAAACGGATATCTATGCGGAAGTATCTTTTGAATTTGCATTATGTCTATCACTGCTAAGCCTTAATCATTAAAATATAGACCCGATTTTAGCTAATTTTTGCTAAGAGAAAGATTATTGAGTTGAATTTTAGCTTTTTAAGCAGGAAATTTTAAGCCGAATTTTAAGCATTAATTCACTCTAAAACCAAAATTTCCCTGCTGTCGTTATAAGTTACGCTTTTGCCATAAATTTCATATCTACCCTCTAAAATTTGATCAAGCACGATTATTGGATTTTGGCTAAAATCTCCGCAAATTTGCCTTCTTAAATTTAACTCAGCCTCTACGCTTGGCGGATTTTTGCAAAGGTCGCTAACGCTAGTGTATTTACGCCCCGTAATTTCATTAAATTTAGCTAAATTCATCATCGTTATGGCGTCTCGAAGCTCGTCAAGTAGATCTTTTGCCTTGCTTACACTAAATTTCACGCTTGCACGCTTAAAATTTGAATAAAGCAAAAAGTAGCTAGGCGCAACTTCGCCGCCAACTCTCACAAATCCCCTAAGCAGTCGGTAGTTTAAAAAATATTTGCGCGAAAGATGAAATTTCACGTCCTTTTCTTCGCACTCTCGCACTCTTTTATATAGCTCAAGCCGCTCTTCGATGCTGCCGGGTAAAACACGTCCGTTTATCTCACTTGCAAGCTCGCTTAACGGCAAATTTTGCGCTTCTCGCTGCTTACTAAGACCAAAGATACATCCGCAGTAATTTTGATGATAGAGCTTATCTTTTTTGGCTAGCTCAAACTGCTCGTTTGTGCCGCCGTTTTTTCGGTAATCAACCGCCACCGCTTCAAGCTCATAGCCGCTTACCGCCTCTTTTAGCGAAGCTTCAAGCTGGCTAAAATCCTTCTTCGGGCTCATTAAAAGCGTAGTTGTAACCGACTTTTGCCCAAGCTCAATCGCCTTAGCGGCCGAGCTTCCCACGCGAAAATCAAAGCAATATTTGCAGCGCTTGCCTTTTTCAGGCTCATCTTCAAGCCCTTTAGTTCCGGCAAGCCAGCTTTCATAGTCGTATTCTCCGCATATCAGCTTGATACCCATCGCGTCGCACGAGCGCTTAACGTCCTCGTAACGCATCAAAAATTCGCTATAAGGATGGATGTTTGGGTCATAAAAATAGCCAATCAGCTCCTCATCAGGAAAGTCCTCGCGCAAACGACGTAAAAAGTAGTGGCTATCGACGGAACAGCAGATATGAACTAACAAATTTTTCCTTTTTTACTTGTGATTTTATGGCAATTTTAGCCGCAAATTTTAAATCAGCTCAAAAATTCGCGAATTTTTGTTTCGCACTCTTGGATAGAGCCGCTAAATTTCTCTTCAAATTGCGAACGGTTAAAAGTGCGCTGACGTTTGGCAAGCTGAGCCGTATGCGTTGAAATCAGCTCAAAAAGCTCGCTTTCATCAATCCTACCTTTTAAAAACTCGCCGCACTCTTTAAGCCCGATTGACTTAAGCGGTTTTGGCTCGCTAGGGTACTTTTCAAAAAGAAATTTCGCCTCATCCAAAAGCCCTTTTTCAAGCATATTTTTGGTGCGAATTTTTATGCGCTCACGCAAAATTTCCCTCTCCCAAACTATCTCAAAAATCTTTAAATTTGAGATGATAGGCTCGTAAGTATTTTCTTGCAAATAAACACTTGGAGCGGTTGAAATTTGCAAGTTTTGCGCCGCCTTACCCTGCACGATTTTAATCAAATTTTCAAGCCCAAGCTCTTGGACGGGATTTTCAGTCTTTAAAATATGAACGTAAATTTCAAGCCATTTATTTAGCCTATATGTGTCATTTTGGCTAAATTTGGCGGCAAATTCAGGATCTATCTTACTTGCAAATTCGTAAATTTCAGCGTTACTAAGTCCGCTTTCAAGTCGCTCAAATTTTGGCGAAAGTCCCGAGATCAAGGATTTTAGATAAAATCCGCTTCCGCCCGTTATAAATAAATTTTTGCCATTTTGCATGGCAAACTGTCTAGCTTGCTTATAAATCTCAAAAAACATCCCCACGTCAAAATGTTCGTTTGGATATATCAAATTTATCCCAAAATGCCTCACACCGGCAAGCTCCGCCTCGCTTGGCTTTGCACTTGCGATATTGATCTCTTTATAGACGCAAAGCGAGTCAAGACTTAAGATAATGCCGTTAAACTTGCTTGCAAGCTTAAGCGCAAGATCTGTCTTGCCGCTTGCCGTAGCGCCTATGATAGCAAGTTCTTTCAAGCGTAAATTCCTGAAAAAAGCAGCACATCATCGCTATTTTCATTTGATACGCCACGTACTATCATATCGGTTAAAATTTGAGAAACGCACGGAGCAAACAGGCTCTCATTTAGCCCAAAACCGCTTATATAAAGCAGATTTTTATAACTCTCATCGCGTCCAAATATCGGCAGAGAATTTGGCGTAAATGCTAAATTTTTAGCCTTAAAAGTCGGATTTTTAAGCTCAAAAAATGAAGTATAAGGCTTTAGCTTGGCTAAATTTTCATTTATCTCTTTTATATCCACAAGCGCATCTTTTGCATTTATTTGAGGCTTTGTAACGATGTTTACAAGACCGTTTTTAGCATCTATATTTAATCCGAAATCATCAATCATAAGCGGCATTTTAGGCGATATATCCTCATTTGCTTCAAAACTTACTTCATAAATTTTCGCACTAATGAGATCGAAATTCACGCCTAATTTTTTAACCAAATTCTTATCATCTCCGCTTGCTTGGATGAAGCTGCTTGCCTCATATCTGCCAAGCCTTCCGATTACCGATCTTACGCCATCTGCACCAACTTCGTAATCAACAATCTCATCGGTTACAAATGTAACTCCGCTTCGCTCTAAAAACGCTTTTAAATTTTCATATAGTTTTTGCGCGTCCAGTCTTGCGTTTTTCTTTAAATTTAAAGCTCCCTTTACACCGTTTTTAACAAGACCCAAAGTATTTTCGTCGCGTATATCTAAAATTTCGAAATTTTCATCGTTAAATTTTATATTTTCAAGCATAAATTTGTATTTTTTATCGTCAAAAAACACAAGCGCTTCGCCTCTGTTTTCAAATTCAAATTCCCCTATTTCGCTTGCTAAATTTTGGTAAATTTCATAACTTTTTAAGCCGTATCTACGAGTTAAAATTTCAAGCTTTTTACTAGGTCTCGTTTGATTTACGCCAAATTTTAAAAGCCAGTTTAAAAACGCTTTATCGGCTAAATTTTTAAACCCTACAAAGCCGTCTCCTCTAGCAAATTTTAAAACTTCGTCAAACAAACTTCGATGTGCGCCTAAAAATAAATTTAGCGTATTTAAGCCGTTAGTTTCAGGCTTTTGCGATTTGGATACCACGCTTACGCTAAGAGAGTTTTTAACACACCAATAAGCGCTAAAAAGCCCTGAAATTCCGCTTCCTATAACCACTACGTCTTTCATAGGTTTTCCTTTAAATTTATCTTGAGCGGCTTAATTTTAGCAAATTTTTGTAATTTAAGATAAAATAACGCCAAACTTAAATTTATGGAAAAATATGCAAAAATTTCTGACGACACTAAAAGATATCGGCGAACTAATCGTATTTAAGCACTCTATTTTTGCGTTGCCGTTTATCTTTACGGCGATGATAGTTGCAAGCAAACAGATAAATAACTCGGCTTGGTTTGGCTGGAAGCTGTTGATTTTAGGCATAATCTGTGCGGTGAGTGCCAGAAATTTCGCGATGGCTTTCAACCGCTATATGGATGAGGATATAGATAAATTAAACCCGCGCACCGCAAATCGTCCAAGCGTTGACGGGCGCATAGGCAGGGGGAATTTGCTTGTTTTTATCATCGCAAATGCGGCGATCTTTGTCATAGTCGCTTGGCTTATAAACGATTTTGCATTTTGGCTATCTTTTCCGATTTTAATCATTCTTGGCGGATATTCGCTCTTTAAGCGCTTCAGCGAACTTGCGCATTTGGTGCTTGGTTTATCGCTTGGTTTAGCTCCGATCGCAGGGGCGGTGGCGATAAGTGCGAGCATACCGCTTTGGAGCGCGCTACTGTGCCTTGGAGTGATGTTTTGGGTGGCGGGATTTGACCTGCTTTATTCGCTTCAAGATATGGAATTTGATAAGCAAAAGGGGCTTTTTAGCATACCTTCCATTTACGGGCAAAAAGCTACGATGTTTATCTCCGCACTTTTTCACGTAAATGCGGTTTTGTTTTGGCTACTCTTTGCTTGGGCTGCAAATTTAGGCGCTTGGGCATTTGTTGGGGTTTTATTAAGCGGAGTGATTTTATTTGCCGAACACAAAATCGTTCGCAAGGATTTTAGCAAGATAGATAGAGCCTTTTTCACGCTAAACGGCTATCTTGGAATTATGTTTTTTATATTTATATGGATAGATTTATGAGGCTTTATCCTGCAAATTTAGATATCGTTTTTGAAGAAATTTTAGACAGAAAAGATGAATTTACGATTGAATTCGATAAGCTAAGCGGAAGCGAGGACGATCCGTTAGGACAGTGGCTAAAGCGCGCTAAAGCAAGGGGCGAAACCAAAGAGAGCGATCAAGTATTGCTAACGCTCATAACCGAACTTCACCGCAAATTTGACGAGCTAAATGCGTATTTGAAAAACGAAAAAATTTCAAAGCTTGAGCTTAATGAAAGCTCGGTAATAGAAGGCATAGGTTTTGAAATTTTTGCGATAAAAGAGGCTAAATTTAAGCCAAATAGCAATTATTACGCTAGAATTTCAATGCCTATATTTCCAAAGCGGGATTTAGCGGTGTTTTTTGAAGCGGTTGATGAAAAAACTGCCAAGATAACAAAGATGCATGAAAGCGATGAGAGCGACTACAACGGATATGTAACGGCTAGAGAGCGCGTGATGATACGCGAATTAAAGGGAACAAATGGATAATGAAATCTTAATTTACGGCGGATTTGGCTTGGTTTTACTCATTCTTTTTATACTTATACTCGTAAAAGACGCCGAGACTTCAAAAAAATTCGCTCGCTATGAAAAGGTAATCGAAAGCATCATACAAGAAAATCATCTGATAAAAAAACAGCTTAAAAATATAGAAACCTCAGGCATCGCAGATCTTGACGCAGAAGAGATAGAAGGTAGGCTAGAGCAAAGACTAAACAACGTAATAAACTCTAAAATTACGCCTATTATTAAGACCTTACAAGGCATAGAAGAGTCGATAGGAAATTTTCAAGTCGAGCAACAAAATAGGCTTTATTCTCTTGAAGAGCGCACAAAAGATATAAATAAAATTTCATCTTTTGGCGAAGAAAGCGATGAGATGCGTATCATTGATCTATACAACACCGGCAAAAGCATAGAAAGCATAGCTAAAAGCTTACGCGTTGGGGTCGGTAAAGTCGAACTTGTCTTAAAGCTAAACAGACTCATTTAATATAAAAAATACTAATCACACACATAAAATATAAAAAATAAACATCACAAAAATAGGTCAAATTTAAAAAAAAATAAAGCTAAGCCACATATAATACTCATAAATTTTGCTCAATTTTTGAGCGGTTTAAGGGTGAAAGATGTTAATAGACGGGCATGGACGAGTTGTTGATTATCTGCGCATTTCAGTAACACAACGCTGTAACTTTAGATGCAAATACTGTATGCCAAAAACCCCTTTTGAATGGACACCAAAAGAGAATTTGCTTAGCTTTGAGGAGCTGTTTTTATTTGTCAAAGTCGCAATCGACGAGGGTGTAAAAAAGATCCGAATAACAGGTGGCGAACCGCTTTTAAGAAAAGATCTTGACAGCTTTATAAGGATGATACACGATTATAAAAACGACATAGATTTAGCCCTTACGACAAACGGCTACATGCTAAAGCACTACGCAAGAGCGCTTAAAGATGCGGGGCTTAAAAGACTAAACATGTCGCTTGATAGCCTCAAAATCGAAAAAGCTAAATTTATCGCGCAAAAAAGCGTGCTTCACGAAGTTTTAACAGGTTTTGAAGCCGCACTTGACGCAGGACTTAAAGTAAAGATAAATACCGTCGCGCTAAAAGGCGTAAATGACGATGAACTGGTAAGCTTGCTTGAGTTTGCAAAGAGCAGAGGTTGTCAAATTCGCTTTATCGAATACATGGAAAACATGCACGCAGACGACGAGCTTAAGGGCATGAAAGCGGCTGAAATTTTAGACGTTATCGGACAAAAATATAAAATCACAAGCGACGGCAAGCTACCTACAAGCCCTGCTAGTATATATATGCTTGAGGACGGATATAAATTCGGCATTATAGATCCGCATAAACATGACTTCTGCGAGAGTTGCAACAGAATTCGATTAACAGCTGAAGGGTTTTTGATACCGTGCTTGTATTTTGAAGATGCTATGAGTATCAAAGACGCCGTAAAAGCGGGAGATGTAAAGGGCGCAAGCGAAATTTTACGCAAGGTGCTTCAAAACAAACCCGAAAAAAACAGATGGGAAGCGGGAGTTGCAAACGAAACTTCAAGCAGAGCCTTTTACCAAACGGGCGGCTGAAATTTGATATAATCTCGCCAAATTTGAAAGGTAAAATTTGGGTTTAAATTTGGTCGAGAGCTTTTTAAGTATACAAGGCGAGGGCGAAAGTAGCGGCAAGCTCGCCATATTTTTACGATTTGCGGGATGTAACTTAACCTGCAAAGGCTTTGGCGTGAGTAAAATTTCGCCAAAAACCGGCGAAGAGCTAACGGGTTGCGATACTATTAGAGCTGTTTACACAAGCCACTTTAAATACGAAAATTTAACCTATCAAGAAATTTTAGCCCTCGTTAAAAAATACGATCAAAATTTACATCAAAAACCTATCGTCGTCATAACCGGCGGAGAACCGCTTTTACATCACAAAAACGAAGATTTCATAAATTTGGTTCAAAATTTGCTTGATGAAAAATACGAGGTGCATTTTGAGACAAACGGCACGATCGAGATTGATTTTAGCAAATTTCAGATTTATAAAAACTGCGCTTTTGCCATAAGCGTCAAGCTCAGCTCAAGCGGTGAAAACAAGGCCAAACGCATAAATCAAGCGGCTTTAAAAGCCATAAAAGAAAATGCAAAAGAGAGCTTTTATAAATTTGTGATAAATAAAGAGATGATTCAAAGCGCACAAGCGGAGGCTGAAATTTTTGAAATCCTTGAAATTTGCGATAATGACGTTTTTTGCATGCCGCAAGGTTATGATAAAATAAGCCTTGAAAACAATGCTAAAAGCGTGGCTGAATTTTGCATAAAATTTGGCTTTAACTATACGGATCGCGTTCATATAAGACTTTGGGGCGATAAAGATGGAGTTTAAATGATAATTAGAAAACTTTTTAAATTTGAAAACGCTCACATTGTGAGATTTTGTAGCTCAAGAAGGTGCAGAACAAGCATTCATGGGCACTCTTATAGGGCTGAAATCCTACTTGAATCAAATTTCTTAGACAATGCGGGCATGGTTTATGACTTTGGCTTAATGAAGCAAAATATCAAATGTCTAATCGACAGCTTCGATCACACAACCACGCTTTTTAGCGGTGATGATAAAGAGTACCTAGATGACATGAAAAAGCACTCAAAACGTTGGATAGAAATTCCCGTAAATCCTTCCGCAGAGCAGTTTTGCAGGATATTTTTCGTACTAATCGACAGACTTTTAAAATCAACCGTTATGCAAAACGGCGAGCGGGAAGTAAAAATCCACAGCGTAATCGTCCATGAAACCGACACGGGCTACGCGCAGTGTTTTAGGGATGACGCATATAACGCCAAAATGGGCGAGATAAATTTAAAAGATATTATATTTTCGCCTGAAATCATAAGCGAATGGGACGATAAAGATCTCTTTGATAAGATAAAACTCGGGCAAAAAATCATAAATCCAAAGGAGGTATGATGAGGCGAATTTTTTGGATTTCGGCTTTAATCTCGGCGCTATTTTTTGCGGGTTGCGAGGATGAAAAAAAGCAAATTTTACTTGATCTAAACGAAGCTCCTCCAAGCGATGTGCCTATTGCTGCGCCTGATGCTAACGTAACCATAGATGAAAATTTACCGCCTGAACCGGTAGTCGAAGGGAAATAATGGAATTTAACGAGAGTTTAAAAGAGCTTTACGAAATGGCGCTTAGCCTTCATTTGGCGATTGCCGTTATATTAATAGCACTCATCATCATACACTTTTGCCTTATAGAATTTGGCGTAAATTCGCCATCTTATGCAAAGCGAATTCGACTTTTCTTGCCGACTTACTATAGCTTTTTGGCGGCTATGCTAATGACTGGGCTTTTATTGATGAGTGTTTTTTACTTTCATTTAAGCTTCAGAGCGGTAGTGATGATAGTCGTTTGGGTCTTTTTAATAGGACTTGGCGTAATGGAGTTTAAAAAATTAAAAGTGGCCATGAAGAGTAAAAATTTTATAGATTTTAGAAAAAAGATGAGATTTAAAATTTTACTTGATCTTGCCTTGGTTTTAATCGCAAGCGGTGTGAGATGAAATTTCTTTACTCAAAGCAAGCGGGAGAGGAACAAATTTGCCTTCAAAACGAGCAGTTTTTACATCTTAAAGCAAGGCGAGCAAAACTTGGCGAGCGAATTGACGTTAGAAATTTAAAAGATGGACAAAATTATATATATGAAATTGCAAATTTAGATAGAAAAAGTGCCGAGCTATCTTTGGTTTTTAAGCACAGCGTAGAGGGCGAGGAGCTGAATTTCAGCCTTGGTTGGGCCATCATAGATACTAAAGTGATAGAAAAAACTCTGCCTAGCTTAAATGAGATCGGAGTTAGCAAGCTTATATTTTTCTACTCCGATTTTTCTCAAAAAAACTTTAAAATCGATAGAGATAGGCTTGAGAGAATTTTAATAAACTCTTGCGAGCAGTGCGGACGAAATTCTCTTATGCAAATTGAAATTTATAAAAATTTAGATGAGGTTTTAAACTCTTACAAGGATATTGCGCTGGTTGATTTTGGCGGAGAAAATTTTGAAAATTATAAGCAAACCGAGCTTTTAATAATTGGTCCAGAAGGCGGATTTAGCCAAATTGAGCGTGAAAAAACAGGTAAAAAATATAGTCTAAATTCTAAAAATATACTTCGATCTCAAACTGCGATTTTAAGTGTTGCGGCAAAGGTTTTAGTCTAAATTTGATTTTTAAAAAGTTTTTTTGTATAATCACGCCTTACTCTATGAACGAAACAGATAATAAAATAGGCTATAAAAAGGATAAAAAATGAAAAAAGAGATTCATCCGGAATTTGTTGAGTGCAAAGTAACCTGCGCTTGCGGCAATACTTTTACAACCAAATCAAACAAAAACGAAATCAGAGTAGATATCTGCAACGAGTGTCATCCATTCTTTACGGGAAGTGAGAAGATAGTCGATTCTGCAGGTAGAGTTGATAAATTTAAGAAAAAATATAATTTGAAATAATACTTTGCTCTATTTTATTCCTACCCCAATAGGAAATTTAGAGGACATTTCACTTCACGCATTAAATATTTTGCGTGAATGTGAAGTGATATTTTGTGAAGACACAAGAGTTACTAAAGCTCTTATATCCCTTTTAAATTCTCGCTTTAATACAGATATCAAGATAGAAAAATTTATCTCACTTCACTCTCACAACGAAGCTCAAATTCTTTCAAATTTAGATACGGAAATTTTCAAAAAAACCGTTGCTTATGTAAGCGATGCGGGAATGCCTGCGATTAGCGATCCGGGAGTTGAATTAATAAAATTTGCGATAAAAAACAATATCGAGTATGAAGTATTAAGCGGTTCAAGCGCTCTACTTTTAGCAGTTGTAGCAAGCGGGCTTTGCGATAAGGAATTTACGTTTTTAGGCTTTTTACCAAATACAGGCAAAGAACGTGCAGTAGCGATACAAAATGCGCTTAATTCGCCCTATCCGGTCATCATATACGAAAGTCCCAAAAGAGTGCTTGCTCTAGTGGAGCAAATAGCAAATTTAGATCCACAAAGAGAGCTTTTTGCGATCAAAGAAGCGACTAAAAAATTTGAAACCAAATTTAGCACAACCGCAAAAGAGTTAAGCCAAATTCTTAAAAGCTCCAATTTAAAAGGCGAGTGGTCTATAGTCATTGACAAAAGCCCACATCAAAGCAACGAAAAAATAACCATACAAGATATCGCCTCTCTTGATATCCCTCCAAAAACCAAGGCAAAACTAATCGCCAAAATCACTGGCGAAAATGTCAAAAAAATATATGAAAATTTGACCAAATAAGCTAAATTTTACTGATTTTTAGCTATTATGAGCCGATGATTATATATGGAAAACAGCTATTTTTACACATCATAAAACGCTACAAAAAAAGCGTCAAAACTATCTATCTTGCAAAAGAGTGCGATAAGGCTACCTTTTCGCAAATAGCCTCGGTAGGAGCGCCTATCAAGCGAGTGGATAATCAAAAAGCCCAAGCTCTTGCACGCGGAGGCAATCACCAAGGCTTTTTAGCCGAAGTTGAAGAGTTTAAATTCAAGCAATTTGACGAGCTGAAAAAGAGAAATTTTATAACCGTTCTATACGGACTTAGTGACATAGGAAACATAGGCGCTATCATCAGAACTGCTCACGCTTTGGGGTGTGAAGGAGTGATAATCATAGCTAAAAATCTTGCGATAGAA
>NZ_LIWP01000020.1:0-19429 GCF_012978775.1 Campylobacter sp. RM15925 | reverse complement strand
ACTTGCAGCCGCAGCTTCGGTAGGAGTAAAGATTCCTCCGTAAATTCCGCCGATTACGACAACTATGATAAGTAGAGCCCAAAACGCTTTGCTAAATTTTTTGATTCTCTCGCCCATAGGCTCAGGAGTACCCGCTGTAAATCCAAGTCTTTTTGCTCCAAAGTAGGTTTGCGCTAGCATCATACTTCCAAGAAGCATACCCGGGATAACACCAGCCATAAATAGCTTGCCGATACTTACTTCAGCCGTTACACCATAAACGATCATAACGACTGAAGGCGGTATTAGAATTCCCAAAGAGCCGGCAGTTGCGATACCGCCAACTGCATAAGAAGGCGGATAGCCTGCCTCTTTTATCGCGGCAAACATAATGGAGCCGATAGCAACAACCGTAGCAGGAGAACTTCCGCTAACTGCGGCAAAAATTATACAAGCAAATATCGCACTCATAGGAAGTCCGCCGGGAAGGTGTCCTACCATAGACTTTGCAAAGTCTATAATTCTTCTAGCTGAGCCGCCCTTGCTTAGCAAATTTCCCGCTAAGATAAACATAGGAATCGCCATTAGAGAGAATTTGTTGATACCGTCAAATATAAGCTGAGGTATAGTTGCTACATCAAGATCAGTAAAAAACAGCATCGTAAGAACGGTGCTTGCTCCAAGAGAGATAGCTACAGGAACACCGATAAGCATAAGTCCAAATAGACATATAAATAAAAATGCTATAGTCATGTTGTGTCCTTATTTCTTAACAACTGAGTCGTGTATCATCTCTGCCTCGGCATTTCTGATAACTTTGTCCGCAGGAGTCTTTGATATCTCTATGATCTTTTCGCCGGCTCTATAGCTAGCTCCTAAAAACGCTATAGGAAGCACTAGCATAGGTATCCACTGAGGCATATTTAAATCCACGCTCATAAATTCAAGCTCATGCAAAATTTGTAGATACTGAATGCTGTAAACCACTATAAAAAGTAAAAAAGCCGTAGTTAAAATGCTTGAAAATACAAGATATATCTTTGCTAGTTGAGGAGGAAATTTCTCTATAAGAATAGTAACTGATATGTGTATACCCTTTTTAAACCCGTATGCTGCGGCAAAAAAAGCAGACCATATAAATAGATAATTAGTGGCCTCTCCCGCCCAGGAAAAGCCACTATTAAACACATATCGCATTACGACGTTAATGAAGGCAAGCAGCGTTCCCGCTACTATGCCTACCACGGCTATCGTCTTATTTACCGAGGCGATGCCGATATCTAAAATTTCAAAGAATCTCTGCATTACAAGAGCCTATTTTGTATTTATGGTTTTTTCGATTAGGTCTTGTCCTATGACTTTATAGAAATTCGGATAAATTCCTTTCATAACCTCCGCCCATTTAGCCTTTTGAGCTTCATCAAGCTTTAAAATCTCAAGTTTTTTAGTTTCGCTTGCGTATTTTTCAAGCATCTCAACTATGTGCGCATCTTCTTTGGCAGTTTCTTCACGCTCATAAGCAGTAGCCTCTGTCATTGCTTGGTTTACGTGTTTTTTCATATCTTCAGGCAAGCTCTTCCAGAATTTCTCGCTGATTACCACTAGATATCCCAAGTATCCGTGAGATGAAAGAGTAAGCGAACTTTGAACCTCATGGAATTTTGAGTTATAGAAGTTTGAAAGCGGGTTTTCTGTCGCATCTACAACTCTTTGTTGAAGTGCTGAATAAACTTCTGAAAACGGCAATACTTGCGGGTTTCCGCCAACTACTTTAAACTGTTCTTCAAGAACTTTTGAGCTTTGGATTCTGAATTTTTGTCCGTTTGCGTCTGCCGGCTCAACGATAGCTTTTTTGCTTGAGCTAAAGTGCTTAAATCCCGCATCCCAGTAATCAAGCGCTACAAAGCCTTTTTTGGTAACTAGATCTTTTAAAGCTTTCCCGACTTCACCGTCTTGAACTTTGTGAAGGTGTGCTTCATCTTTGAATATAAACGGTAGGTCAAACAGCTGAAACTGCGGAACTATAGGTGTAAATTTAGAAAAGCTTGGAGCCGCCATTTGAACGTTGCCTAGTTTAAGTGCGCCAAATACGCGGTCATCATCGATTAGCTGAGCCGAAGGGAAAACTTGAACTTTGATAGCTCCCTTACTAAGCTCTTCAACGCGTTTAGCAAAGAAGTCCGCCGCCTTACCTTTTGGGGTGGTAGGGGCTACAACGTGAGCAAATTTTATAGTATAAACTTTTTGAGCTGCAAAAGCGCTGCCCGCAAGCGCACAAGTTAAGAAAAGTGCGGAGAGAAGTTTAAGTTTCATTTTAAATCCTTAGTGTAAAATTTGATTCACTACAAATTATTATAGCTAAGTGAGATTATAAAATACAAAAATTACATTTTGGCAATTTTGTTTCAATAATTCCCAAAAATTTATTTTAATATGAGTAAAAATGTAACAAAAATCTTTTATAGAACGATTACAAGCTTTAAATTTAATATTTAAAATTTATTAAAATTTTAGAAAAGTGTTACAAAAATACACTAAAAACGAAACTTAGAAAATAATACTAATTTTATCCTATTAACAATTTAATTACTTTTTTATCTTATAATTCGTTCAAATTTCATTATAAAAAAGGAGACAGATCATGTTTAATCTTAGAAAATTACCATTTGATCCTGCATCAAACGCAATCGTTAGCAGCGACACCTGTAGCTACCATTACGGCAAGCACCACCAAGCTTATGTTACAAATTTAAATAACCTCGTAAAAGGTACCGAATTTGAAAAAGCCGGGCTTTATGATATCTTGATGAAAAGCTCAGGCGGTATCTTTAACAACGCCGCGCAGGTTTATAATCACGACTTTTATTGGGACTGCATTGCGCGCAAAAGCGAAATGAGCGCAGAGCTTAAAGCTCGCCTTGAAAAAGATATCCCAAATTTCAAAGAGGAGTTTTTAAAAGCCGCTACAACGCTATTTGGTTCAGGCTGGGCGTGGCTGGTTTATAATCCAAACTCAGACAAGCTTGAGATAGTTCAGACTTCAAACGCTGCAACACCTCCTACGACAGGTCTTGTGCCGCTTCTTGTTGTGGACGTTTGGGAGCATGCTTACTATATTGATCACAAAAACGCTCGCCCTGCGTATTTGGAGAGATTTTATGAAAATATCAACTGGGACTTCGTCTCTGTAGCTTACGAGTGGGCTCTTAAAGAGGGTCTTGGCTCCGTTAAATTTTACATTAACGACATTCATCCTGCAACTTGCGGAAGCGGTTGCGGCTGCAGATAATTATTTAAAAGCCCTAAAAAGGGCTTTTAACTACTTTTAAATTTTTCTATTTTCAAAATCCGTTTTTAAAACTTTGCTATTATTTGCTTTGAAATTCACACAAGGCTATAAATTTGCTTAAAGACATAAAAGATAGATTAAATTCCGTTAAAGACTCCCCTTTTGTCGCTCTTCTTAGCTATGACACTCCGGAGCTTGATATGGTTTGCTCGCCTGAGGAATTGCATAAATTCGGTATCAAATTTAAACTAAATGCCAAAAGTGATAATCAAATCAAATACGAACTGCAAAAATTTCCGATCGAATTTAGCGAGTATAAAGCCAGATTTGACAAAGTATCGTCTTATCTTAAAAGCGGCGAGGTCAGTCTTTTGAATTTGTGTTTTAGGACTAAGATAAAAACAAATTTAAGTATGGATGAAATTTACGCTCACGCAAATGCAAAAGCGCTCATTTACAAAAAAGATGACTTTATATGTTTTACGCCCGAGCCTTTTATAAGGATTGAAAACGGGCGTATAGACACCTATCCGATGAAGGGTACCATCGATGCTAGTTTGCCAAACGCAAGAGAAATTTTGCTAAACGACGAAAAAGAAATTAGCGAGCAAAGAGCGATGGTAAAGCTTATGCAAGATGAGCTTTTAGGTATCTGCGATGAGATTATACTTGAGAAATTTCGCTTTATCGAGCAAGTCGGAACCCTTTATCAGACAAGTTCGCATATCAGCGCTAAACTGCACGAAAATTTGGGCTTTGGAGATGTGTTTGAAGCGCTTTTGCCGGCCGGTTCTATCGCTGGAGCTCCAAAGCAAAAAGCGCTTGATGTGATCAAAGAGTGCGAGCTAAACCCGCGCGGATTTTATACGGGAATTTTTATCTATTTTGACGGGCGAGTTTTGCAAAGCTTTGTGCTTATAAGATTTGTAAAATGCGAAAATGACGAGCTTTATTTTTATAGCGGTGGCGGAATTACGGCTCAAAGCGAAGCTAAAAAGGAGTATGATGAACTCTTGGCAAAAGCCAATTTTCCTATTTGAAACGATTAAAATTTTGGGCTTTACGCCGCAGAATTTAAAATTTCACGAGCGCCGTATTAGTGATTCACTTGAGGGCGCAAAAGCAAAATTTGATCTAAATAAGCTTTTAAATTCGCCGTTTGACGGAGTCATTAGAGCAAAAGTGATTTATGATGCAAGCGGAAATCTTGTCGATACGAAGTATTTTCCTTATGAAATGCGCGAATTTAGAGAATTTAAACTTGTTGATATTGCATTTGACTACTCTAAAAAGTTTCTTGATCGAAGCGATATCGATACCGCAAAGGGTAAATTTGAAGAGATTATCATGATAAAAAATAACTTTGCAACCGATACAAGTATCGCAAATTTAGCGATTTTTGAAGATGGCTGGATAACGCCTAAAGCCCCGCTTTTAAAAGGAACTACAAGAGCAAGACTGCTTGAAGAAGGCTTTTTAAAAGAAGATGATATAAGCGTGCAAAGGCTTTTAAATGCTAAAAAATTTGCCGTGATGAACGCTATGATAGGGTTTTGCGAAGTTAAAGAGTTTAAATTTATACTTTGATAAAATTTGAGCGTTTTGGCGCGCTTTTGCCATTAGAATTTAATAGCAAATGAATTTAATTAATTCTCAATCAAATTAAATAAAAGATACATCTATAAAAACTTAAAATAATATAAATTTACTTTTTTATGCTAACCTTGTGCAATATTTTCAAAAAGGACAAAAAATGAAAAAAATTCTAATTTCATCTTTGACTGCTGTTGCTCTTTTGAGCGGTTGTGCTTATATGACGCCAAAACAAGAGGCTCCTGCCGCGAAGGTTATAGAAATCAAAACTATTGATTTCCAAGGCGTAAAAGATAAAAAATACAAAGCCACTTTGATATCTGCTGATGATTTTGAAACAGCTGTTTTAACAGATACTAAAGGCAATAAATTTAAGTTAAAAGCTGCACCTGCAGGAAGCGGAACAAGACTAGTAAGCGATGATGGAGTAGAGATACACTTCAAAAAAGGCGAGGCTGTAATGGTTCCGGCGAAAGGCCAAAAAGAGGTATTTTTAAAATATAACGAAGAGTAAATTGATGGGGTCATAAGACCCCTCTCTTTTAAATTTTACTTTTAACCCCTAAACCTCAAACCAAAAACATTACCTTTGCAAAAAGCACTATAAAAAATCCAAGCACAAAAGCGATCTTGTGCAAATTCTCTTTCATAAATTTAAACGGCTCCAGCCCCATGGCTTTCATTGATAAATTTAGTATCACGCCAAATCCTATGATAAAAGCCAAAATGACCTTTATCATGAAAAT
Source organism: Campylobacter sp. RM15925 (assembly GCF_012978775.1). Lineage (NCBI taxonomy): Bacteria > Pseudomonadati > Campylobacterota > Epsilonproteobacteria > Campylobacterales > Campylobacteraceae > Campylobacter > Campylobacter sp. RM15925. The sequence goes on along the minus strand of NZ_LIWP01000020.1, from coordinate 13,822 downwards.
TTGCTGAAGCGGAGTTTGAAAGTACCCGCCGGCTTTACTTCCGACCCAAGTACTCATCATAGCGCCTCCTGTTATAAACAGACCAAGCAGGCAAAACGGCATGATTTTGATCGCTTTTGAGCCTATTTCCTGCTTGGTTTGCTTAAAATTTTCACCGAGCTTTGATTTAAGAGAGTTAAATATCACGACATCAAAAAAGATGTAGCCTAAGAATATGATTGCAAAAAATAGATGTAAAATTTTCATATACGGGTAGATTGTAGCCATTAAGTATCCTTTGAAATTTTTCTTAATTTTAGATAAAAATTGTCTGATTTGTAATGATATATATCAATGAAAATGCCGCGATAAATTAAATCCTCGACTGTAAATTTTTATTCAAAGACTTTACGCTAGTGAAAATGACTTGATTTGGAATTTAAATTAGGCTACAGGCGATTTAGGAGCTAAATTTAAGAAAATTTGCCAAATATATTTAAAAATAAATATTAAAATTTAAATTTAAGATTAATTCAGAGTATAATTATCAAATTTTGCTATAAACAAGTGATAATTTAATAAAAATTTAAAACTTAAAAAATTGTTATTTTTTGTATTATTAATGATAATCTATTATCAAAAATAGAATAAATTTCATCTCTAATATTAAAGTTTAAGCCAGATTTTCTTATACTTTCAATTTAATTAAATTCTAGCATACAAATTCGGTGTAAAAAGGGTGATTATGAAGCAAATTCTAAAGCGCGACGGCACAAGGCAAGAATATCTTCCTTATAAAATTCAAGATGCGATCAAAAAGGCTTTTGAGAGCGAAAGTAAGGAGTATGACGATAAAATTTTCGCCTATGTGATGCAAGATGTCGCGCAAAAGGATTTGATCACCGTTGAAGATGTGCAAGACTACATCGAAAAAGCCCTTTTTGAGGCGGGACACTTTGACGTGATGAAGAGCTTTATGCTTTATCGCCATACGCATAAAATGCAGCGAGAGCAGATTTTAGGACTTAACGAAGACACCACTTACATAAATTCAACTCAAACGATAAATGAGTATATAAACGGCACAGACTGGCGAATTTCGGCTAATTCAAACACAAGTTATTCAAACGCAGGACTTATAAACAACACCGCAGGCAAGGTCATCGCAAACTACTGGCTTGACGCGATTTACTCAAAAGAAGAGGGCATAGCACATAGAAACGGCGATTATCACATCCACGACCTAGACTGCCTTACGGGGTATTGTGCCGGCTGGTCGCTTAGAGCGCTTCTTAATGAAGGCTTTAACGGAGTTCGCGGTAGAGTTGAAAGTAGGGCTCCAAAACACTTTCGTGAAGCTCTTAGCCAGATGGCAAATTTCTTAGGAATTTTACAAAGCGAATGGGCGGGAGCGCAAGCGTTTAGCAGTTTTGACACCTATCTTGCGCCTTATGTTTTTAAAGATAAATTAACCGATACGGAGATAAAAAAGGCGATTACAAGCTTTATTTTTAATCTAAACGTTCCTGCCAGATGGGGTCAAAGTCCATTTACTAACGTAACTATAGATATCACTTGTCCAAGCGATCTGAAGGATCAAATTCCAACTTCAACCGACATACATTTGTTTTCAAATTTGGATGACGAAGAGCTTAACAAGCTTGCAAAAGAGCGCGGATTTAATAAACTTACGGATATGACTTACGGGGCGTTTGAGCCTGAAATGGCGCGTATCGATAAGGCGTTTTATGAAATTTTAACCACGGGCGACAAGTGCTCGCAGCCCTTTACCTTCCCGATCCCTACGGTAAATATCACGGAGGATTTTAACTGGGATAGCGAAGTGGCTCAAATTTTGTTTGAGAATACTGCGAAAATGGGCTCAAGCTACTTTCAAAATTTCATCGGTTCTCAGTATAAAACCGATGAAAACGGCAACCGCGTTTTAAACGAAAGCGCTTATAAACCAGGACACGTTCGCTCGATGTGCTGTCGCTTGCAGCTTGATCTAAGAGAGCTTTTGAAGCGTGGCGGAGGGCTGTTTGGAAGTGCGGAGATGACGGGCTCAATAGGCGTAGTTACTATAAATTTAGCCCGCCTTGGGTATCTTTATAAAGGCGATAAAAAGGGGCTTTATACAAGGCTTGAATATCTGCTAAATTTAGCCAAATCAACCCTTGAAAAGAAGCGCAAATTTATCCAAGAGATGTATGATCGCGGACTTTATCCATATACGGCTCGCTATTTAAAGCATTTTAACAACCACTTTAGCACTATCGGCATTAACGGAATGAACGAGCTTTTAAGAAATTTTACAAACGACAAAGAGAACATCTCTACGGAATTCGGACGAGAATTTGCACTTGAGATGGTTGATTATCTGCGCTCTAAAATTAGGCAGTTTCAAGAGAGCACGGGAAATCTTTATAACCTTGAAGCAACTCCTGCGGAAGGCACCACATATCGATTTGCCAAAGAAGACAAGAAGCGCTATCCTGATATCTTGCAAGCAGGCATGGATGAAAATATCTACTACACCAACTCAACTCAGCTTCCTGCAAATTTCACAGATGATGCTTTCGAGGCGCTTGATCTGCAAGATGAGCTTCAAAGCGCTTACACGGGCGGAACGGTCTTTCACCTTTATATGAAGGAGCGCATTAGCTCGGCTGAAGCGTGCAAGGATCTAGTGCGCGGCATCGTAAATAACTATCGTTTGCCGTATATCACCATCACGCCTGTCTTTAGTGTGTGCTCAAAGCACGGATATATAGCAGGCGAGCATGAGTATTGTCCGATTTGTGACGAGGAGCTGATGAGGCAACTTCAAAAGGCTTAAATTTCTAAAATTTGCGCTTTTGTCTATGCTAAATTTGAGCCTTGCAAGCGAACCAAAATTACTTTTATAAGTGATATTTAACGATAAAATAAAATTTTAAGAATTATCTGGCACAATTCGTCTAAATTTTCATGGAGTAGGTCGTGTCAAATCACTATGATGTTTTGGTTGTGGGCGGAGGAATTTCAGGGACGGCTCTGTTTTACGAGCTTGCGCGTTATACGGATATAGAGCGTATAGCGCTTTTAGAGAAGTATCCCGCTTGCGCGACTCTAAATTCAAAAGGCACGAGCAACTCGCAGACTATTCACTGCGGCGACATAGAGACTAATTATACTTTCCAAAAAGCAAAAACCGTCAAAAAATCAGCCGATATGATCGTAAGATACGGCCTTATGCACGGCTATAAAAACAAATTTATGTTTGCTCATCAAAAAATGGTTATCGCGGTAGGCGAAACCGAATGTGAAGCGATAAAAGATAGGTTTGATAAATTTAAAGAGCTTTATACTTCGCTTGAAATTTTCGATAAAGAAATGCTAAAGAAAATCGAGCCTTTGGTAGTGCAGGGCATGGACGGAGATGACCGAAAAGAGCGGATCTTAGCCATGGGAGTAACCGGCGGCGAGTATACGACTGTTGATTTTGAGCGGATGTCAAATAGCCTTATAAAGCACGCAAGAGAGGAAAACAAGACCACCGATGTGTTTTTTGACGCTTGGGTGAGCAGTATCAAAAAGCAAGGCGATAGGTATCTCGTTCAAACTCGCGACGGACGTAAATTTGGCACAAATTACGTAGTTGTAAATGCCGGTGCGCATTCGCTTTATCTTGCTCACATGATGGGACTTGGGCTTGAATTTAGCTGTTTGCCTATCGCTGGAAGCTTTTACATGAGCAAAAAGCGCCTGTTAAGAGGCAAGGTATATACCGTGCAAAATCCAAAGCTACCATTTGCCGCTATCCACGGCGACCCTGATATCCTAGCCGATGGGCTTACGAGATTTGGTCCTACGGCTCTTGTGCTGCCTAAACTTGAGCGCTACCGAGGAAATTCGACGGTTGTTGATTTTGTAAGGAGCTTGCGACTTGACTCAAGTGTGATGAGTGTGCTTACGGGGCTTTTTAAAGATGGCGATATAAGAGAGTATGTGATGAGAAATTTCGCCTATGAAGTGCCTATGATAAATAAAATTTTATTTGTAAAAGCGGCAAGAAAGATCGTGCCTTCGCTTAAAAGCGATGATGTTTATTATGCTAGAAATTTTGGCGGAGTTCGCCCGCAAGTGATCGATAAAAAGAGCAAAGAGCTGATGCTTGGAGAGGCTAGCATAAACACAGGCGATGGGATTATCTTTAATATGACGCCAAGCCCGGGAGCTACAAGTTGTCTGGCAAATGCTTGTAGAGACGCTAAAAGAGTGTGCGAATTTTTAGGCAATAAATTTGACGAGGATAGATTTAGCTTTGAGCTTGTAGGCTAAATTTGAAGCGAATTTAGACTGCCGGCAGATAGATGTTTAGCTTGTTTTTATCAAATTCGCAAAAGTGTCCGAGTAGAAAAATTTCAAAACGACTCTTTAAAAAATCCTTTTGAGGCTTGTATTTAAGCGCAGGATAGAGTAGGTAGTTTGCCAGCAGCAAATCTCCGGTAGCCGATCTATAAGCCTCTTTTAAAACCCAAGCTTTTTCTTCGGTAAATTCCGCTTCGTTTAGCCATTTGGTTATGGCTTTGTATATCAGCTCTTCTAAAACAGGCTCAAAAACCGCCTCTCTTTGCTCTTGAATTTCTATTTTACGGACATTTTTAAGCGCTTTAAGAAGCTCTTTATCTCCCATAAATTCGCCAAATTTTTTAATGTCCTCTATATGAGCCTTGCCAAGCGCCATAAGTCTTGCTTTGTCGCTTGAAGGAGGAGGTGAAAATATCGGGCTAAACCCCGCCTTGATCCAATCATTCGCTTTTGCTTTATTTGCTTCATAAAGCGGCATAATCCTATCTTGTAGCTCCTTGCCGCAATTTAACGGCTCAAATACTTTATGTACGCCATCTCCGCATGGTAAAAATTCCTCAAAAAGCCCGTAAAAGCAAGCGCTTAGATCTCTTAAATCGCCCGAGTAGATGTTGATTTGTATTAAATTTGCCAAATACTTTGCGTAATCAAGCTTGGTCACTTTATCCTCTGTTGTCGGCTAAATTTCAAAAATCATATCTTCGTAAAATAAATGTGCACCGAATTTAGAGCTCTTAAAACGAGTAAATATGTAAATTAATCCCGTAAAATAGTAAAAAGAATTTTAATCAAAATTTACCTAGAGCAAGCGGTACACATAAACCCGCTTGCAAATTTTAATTAGCCTTTTGCGCCGCCAGATATAGAGGCTCTACTTTTTTAGCTATCTCTTTTAGGTCTTTTATACGGCTTGCGTTTGAAGGGTGAGTGCTTAGGATTTCAGGTACCGAGTCTCCTGATTTTTTAGACATCTTTTCCCATACCGTTACCGCTTCGTGCGGATCATATCCCGCTCTTGCCATTAGTTCGGTGCCGATATGATCAGCCTCAGTTTCATGACTTCTTGAAAAAGGCAGGCTGATAGTGTATTGGGTGGCTAAATTTATAAGCCCTGTTGCCGTATCGCCAAGCCCTGCAGCGGTTGAGACAGCAAAAATTCCTATATTTTTAAGCTGATCCGTGCTAGCTTGCTCGCGGCTATGCTCTCTTAGCGCGTGAGCTATCTCATGACCCATGACGGCTGCTATCTGCGCGTCCGTTAAGGATAAATTTTTAATAAGCCCGCTATAAACGGCGATCTTGCCTCCGGGCATACACCACGCATTTAATGTGTTTGAGTTGATGACATTTACCTGCCAGTCCCATTTGAGCGCATCTTCTCTAAAGGCTCCGACCTGCGCTATGAGGCGTTTGCCGATAGTTTGAACGCGTTTAGTAAGCACGGGATCGATATTTAGCGCTTTTTCCTGTCTTGCGGACTGAAGCGTTTTGGCATAGGCTAAATTTGCACTTTGATTCATCGTCTCAGAGCTTATCAAAAACAGCTGCCTTCTATCGGCTCCAACTGCACCGGCACCTGTTGAGCTTACGAAGCAGCCCGCTAAAAATATCATAGTAAAGACAAGAGGAAGTATAAATCTTTTCATCTTTTCATCCTTAAATTTAAGTTATGAAATTTCAAAAATTATACTAAATTTTCTTAAATTTCTACTCCCAGCCGACTTTTTTATAGTTAATATTTTGCTCAAATTCTTTTAGACGTTTGTGAATCGAGCGAAGCTCTGTTATGGTCTTCCAGTTGCTAATGAAAACACCAAAGCTTGATCTAACTTGTGCAAAGGCGTTATTTACCTGAACCAAAACTCCAAGCGTGATAAGCCCTGTAAATAGCCCTCCGCCCATTATGAGATATGGAACTATGGTTAAAATTTGATAGTAGGAGTAAAGCCAAGTATTAAAGTATCCGTAGTGTAAAAACAGTCTTGAGTAGTTAAATTTAAGACCCGTAAAAAGCTCAACTATCGTAGCGGGGTGAGCGTAATTTACTTTGTTATCCTCCGCTAAAACAAGCTCTTTTCTAAATGCGGCTTCGACTTTTTGGTTGTTGTATTCAAGCCCCGGAAGTTTAATGCCTACAATCCAAGAGATGATAAGTCCGCCCACGCTGATAAGCAAAGCTATCCATACAAGAGAGCCCGGGATGTCTTTGATATAGGGTAAATTTACTTTACTGCTAAGTCCCCAAAGTATCGGGATAAAGGCGATTAGAGTCATTATGGAATCCAAGATATCAACCCCAAGATCCTCCATGATCTTTGCAAATCTATAAGTATCTTCTTGCATACGCTGCGAGCTTCCTTCTACGTCTTTTTCGACCTTTCTCCAATAGTTAAGATAGCTAAAAGTCATCGCCTCGCGCCAGCGAAATATCCAGTGGCTTGAAAAAAACGATATAAAAACCCGAAGCAATACATAAGGCATAGCCAGATATAAAAACAGCTTTATGCCATCCCAAAATTCCTGCACATCGCGCTCTTTTGCATTTTGCAAGATGTCGTAAAAGTTTTTATACCAGTCGTTAAACTGTATGTTTAAGTAGGTTTGAATGATAAGAGATAGCGATATCAAAGTTACGCCGCCGTAAGCCCAAGCAGCCCATTTTTTGCTTTTAAAAAAAGATGAAAACACGATCTTATCCTGATGTTGATATAGAATTTCAAAAGTGAAAGTATAGCAAAAAAGTTATGGGTTTAAATTTTAATATTAATCTTAAATTTATAACTTTTTCATAAAATTGCGCTATTTTTTAAGAAAGGATCGGGATGAAAAAGAGTAAAAATTTATTTTTGAGTTTGGCTGCGGTTTGCGCCTTTGCTTCAAACTCCTTTGCTGGCGGCATGATAGAGGTGTATAAGTCGCCAAGTTGCGGCTGTTGCGGGCTTTGGGCCGATATAATGAAGCAAAACGGCTTTGAGGTAAAAGAGCATATGACTGAAGCTATCATCGAGCTAAAAGCTAAAAATAGCGTTCCGCTTGAGCTTTCAAGCTGCCATACGGGCGTGATAGATGGATATGTCGTAGAAGGGCACGTGCCTGCTGAAGATATAAAAGAGCTTTTGGCCAAAAAGCCTGCCGATGTTGTGGGAATTTCGGTTCCGGGTATGCCTCTTGGAAGCCCCGGGATGGAGCAAGGCGGCATAGTTGAGGATTATGACGTGATAGCTTTTAAAAAAGACGGCAGCTACGAAATTTTCTCAAGATATAAAAACGGCAAAAGGTTTAAATAGTCCTTCTTAAAAATTCGGCTCAAATTTAGAGCCGAATTTCTGCTTTTAAATTTCTATTCATTTATAAATTCCATTTAAATTTAATCGATTGCTTGGTGTGAAGTCAAAATTTAGCTTAAATTTACTACTATTTTAAAAGCTAAATTTAAGGAGGTTAATTTGTTTAGAATTGTCTTTGTTTTAGCCGTTGTTTTTGCTCTTGTGTGGGTTTATATGGGCGCGGATAATAAAACCGTTGCTGATTATAAAAACATGAGCAAAGAGCAGCTTGAAGCCCTTTGTCTTGATAAGCGCGATAAGACCGCGTGCCAAAAGATCGCTATTGATTTTATAAATGTCTCCAAATCAAACGGCGGAGAGCCTAAATTCTAATTTAAATTTAGTTCTCATAAAGAAGGAATTTATCTTTTGATATAGGAGTAAAACACGAATTTTCGCTTGATTGAGATTTATTTGCTTTTTTGATATAATGCTGATTTATCTTAATTTCTAAGGATTTTAATTGCACCCCAGTAGCGATTCATATTTTATGATTTTACTCGCAGTTTTCTTTGTGCTTCTTAATGCTTTCTTTGTTTTATCAGAATTTGCCATCGTAAAGGTTCGCAAGAGCCGCCTAGAAGAGCTTATCAAAGATAAAGTTCCAAACGCAAAACTCGCTTACGAAATGTCAAACAATCTTGATACATATCTAAGCGCGACTCAGCTTGGTATCACGCTTAGCTCACTTGCGCTCGGTTGGATAGGCGAGCCTGCTATCGCCAGACTTATAGAAAAACCTATTCAAACATATTTTGACGTAAGCGACTTGGTGGTTCATACCGTTGCATTTGCTATCGCATTTACTATTATTACGCTCTTTCACGTTGTGCTTGGCGAGCTTGTACCAAAGTCCATAGCAATCGCAAAAGCGGAGAAATCAACCCTTCTTGTTGCAAAGCCGCTTCATCTGTTTTGGGTTGTGTTTTCGCCTCTTATTAAGACTTTTGACTATCTTGCGTGGATATCTTTAAAAATGCTTGGCATAAAACCTGCCAAAGAGAGCGAGCTGGCGCACTCCGAAGAGGAGATAAAGATAATCGTAGGAGAGAGTTTAAAAGGTGGGGTGCTGGATAGCTTTGAGACCGAGATCATCAAAAATGCGGTTGATTTTAGCGATACGGTGGCTAAAGAGATAATGACGCCTCGTCGCGATATGGTCTGCATAAATAAGCAAAAAAGCTACGAAGAGAATTTAAAAGTCGTGTTTGACTCGAAATTTACTCGCTATCCTTACATAGACGGAAGCAAGGACGTAATCCTTGGAATGATACATATCCGCGATATTTTGCAGATTGATCTTGTGGATAAGAAGCGAGATTTTGACGGTATAGTGCGCGAATTTGTAATAGTCCCTGAAAATTTATCTATCTCAAAAATTCTCGTTATGATGAATAAGCAACAAATTTCAGCAGCCTTGGTTGTCGATGAATACGGCGGGACAGCGGGACTTCTTACTATGGAAGATATTATGGAGGAAATTTTAGGCGACATCAACGACGAGCATGATGAAGCAAGACCTCTTTATAAAAAGATAAACGAAAATATCTATGAATTTAACGGCAGATTTGACATCGAAAGCGTTGAAGAGCTTATGGGCATAAGCTTTGATGACGAGACTGAAGAGCTTACGATAGGCGGATATGTGTTTAATCTCATCGGAAGACTTCCTGTAGTGGGTGATAGAGCGGAGGATGATAACTGCCACTACGAAGTGCGTAAAATGGACGGCACAAGTATATTGAGCGTGAAAGTCCGTAAAAAAATCGAAGAAGAAGATGATGATTAACAGCTTCAATTTATAAGTTTTATATCGCATTTCAAGCGGCTAAATTTGACCACCTAAAAGCCGCTTTAAAGCCTTAATTTTATTTAAGGAGCCAAAATGAGTGTTATTTTTAAAATTAAAAACAAGAAGAAATTTTTCGGCTACGAAAGTGTTTTAAACGTTGCTCAGGCACTTGAAATTTTGCCCGGTTTAGAGCAGTTTAACTTCGATGAAAATGATCCGGAATTTAACAAGCAAAAATTTTATTCGTTTAAAATACCTAAAGACGGGTATCTGTTTTTGGGTATAAGAGGCGTGAGCGGACGCGGATTTGAGCTTAGGTATGACGCTGAAAGTAAGAGTTATGAGATCCGTATCTTAACTCCGAGCGCAAAGAGTGACTGGGAAACGGGACTTGAGTATATCTCAAATTTAGCCTTAAGACTTGGCTCAAGCATTACAGCCGATATCAATGAAGAAATTTACGACTCTCAAAGCGTGCTTAAATTTGATTATCAAAAAGACATTTTATTTGGCTTAAAAGGCATACAAAGCGAGCTTGCAAACAGCGACGAAGAGAGTATAAATGAGGGCTTAATAAGGGCTTTTGCAATAAATTCAAAGATGATAGATGAGATATTATCCTCTAGCGATCCCGTGGCTAAATTTAGCAAGCTTATGGTTGAAAGTCAGTGCTAAAGCCTTGAAATTGCACACAAATTTGCAAAAAATATCAAAAATTAGGAGTTAAAGTGAGCTTCTTTAAGAAAATTTTCGGTAAACAAAGACAAGAGGACACGGGCGAAAAGATGCCGATTTATTATGTAGATAGTGAGCAAGATGTGATGAGTAGGTCTTATCAGATGGCTCGCGATACATTTGGATATTTTTGGCGTGAGTTATACTGGGATCGCCGAAGGATAGTTCCGGGCGTTAGCGTCGCATGCGTAAAAGTATTATTTAAAGATGATACTAACGGCGAAGAGATCGGCGAGCATATGTGGATCAACGATATAGAATTTGACGGTGAAAACGTGAGCGGAATTTTGGTAAATGAGCCAAATGACGTTAAAAACATAAAAAACGGTGACTTTGTGAAAGTGCCGCTAAGCGAGGTTAGTGACTGGTTGTTTGTGATTGACAACAAAAGCTACGGAGGCTTTAGCGTGCATGCTTTGCGTGCGAATATGAGCGATAAAGAACGCGCCGAGCATGACTTGGCTTGGGGGTTTGAATTTGGCGATTTTAGCGATATTTTAGTCGCTTATGAGCAAAAAGAGTATCCTGAAAATTTGATCGAGCACCCGATGTGTAAAAACGTGATAGATCAAGTTAGAGAGTATATAACAAACAACCCAAACATACTAAGCGATGTGGATGAGCTTGGATATACGCAGCTTCATCATGAGGCTATAGCCGGGAATTTGGGTGTTGTTGAGATCTTGCTTGAAAACGGCGCAGATAGAAATGCGAAGACAAACAGCGATAAAATCGCGCTTGATTTTGCTAAGGCGTTAAAATGGGAGCACATAGCAAGAGTTTTATAAATTTACTACCGAGCTTGAAATTTGGCTTTTTGGGCTATTTAAAAGCAAGTCGTCCGATAAGAGATATTATCGGACGATGAGTTATTTTTGCATATTTTTGATGTAGGTGTAGTCTGAAATTTCGGTCCATTTTCTACTAATCTTCATAAAATTTCTTCTTGATTCCAAAATCTCCTTAAACAGCGGATCTTTGGCCGAAAGCTCGTCTAAAATTTCATCCGTAGCCTTTTTAAGAGCGGCTATTATCTCAGGCGAAAAAGATGAAATTTTCACATCCGGATGCTCTTTTAGGATTTTTTGAAGGGCTAGGGAATTTTCATAATACGCAGCCTCCAAGACGTATGCCGCAACCGCTTTGGTGGCTGTTTCAACTATGCTTTGAAGATCTTTTGGCAGCTTCTCCCATAACTTTTTGTTGATGTAAAATTCATTTTCGCTAGCGGGCTCTTGCCATCCCGTGTAATAAAATTTAGCAATCTTTTCAAAGCCCAAATTTATATCTACGGCAGGACTTACCCACTCGACAGCATCTATGGTATTCATCTCAAGAGCCATATAAAGCTCTCCTATGGGAATTGTGTTTATACTTACTCCAAGACGCGCCATTATCTCGCCGCCAAGCCCGGGAATTCGAACTTTCAGCCCTTTTAAATCGTCTATGCTTTTTATCTCTTTTTTAAACCAACCGCCCATTTGCATGCCGAAATTTCCGCCGTTAAAAGGGACGATATTGTGCTCGCCATATACTTTTTGAGCAAATTCCTTGCCTCCTGCATGGCTATACCAGGCATGCTGCTCTAATGCGTTCATGTCAAAAGGAACGGTCGTAAATAGCATAAGCTTAGGATCTTTGCCTTTGTAAAAATATCCTGCAGTGTAGCCGATGTCGTATTGAGCGTTTTTAACTAGATCAAGTATGGCAAACTGCGCTTTGTGCTTTGACGGATAATCAATCCTTACTTCAATGCGACCGTTACTCATGGTTTCAACCATCTCTTTAAATTTCTTAGGAACTTCGCCTAGAACAGGGACGTTACTCTCATAAGTCGTAGCAAATTTTAGCTTGTAGGTCTTTTGGTCTCCGAGCAAAGAGCTGGCAAGTAGGGCCGTAAGCATAAAAGCGGCAAATTTCTTCATCATCTCTCCTTTAAGTTAGGGTTAAGTAGATTATACGAAATTTTATATTTCTTGCCGATTTTTATGAAAATTTATATATTTTAAAATATAAATTTGAGTAAATTTGTAAATCAATAATATCCCAGGCACATAGCTTCGGTTAGCTTGATGCGCTTTTCAAGCGGTGCGGGAGAGAAGAAACTGCACTTTTCTATATAAATTCTATATCCGTAGTCAAGCCCCAGATCGTCGTAAAATTTCTTTAAATTTATGAATTTTATCCCGCAGATTTTTTTAAACTCAAAGAGCGAGTATAATTTGGAGTTGTTTTTTTTGACCAAATGCGAAGGCGCAAGCGTGGTAAGCGAGCAAAACGCGCTTGTTAAAACTAGCCCGCTTAAGTCCGTGCAGCTTGGCAAAACGTGGCTAAATTTAGCAGGAATGGTCTTTTTGTGAAGAAAAACGGTGCGAGAATTTTCAAATTTAGCTGAAACCACGCCTTTCCAAAAGAGATATGCGTTTGAAGAGATCCCCGCCTTTAGAGCAAATTCCGCACCCAAAACGTAATCATCTAAAAATTCATTTGGCGCCAGAGTTACTTTCATCGTTTGTTCTTATGAGGGATTTGGTAGCTTTAGTGGCTATGGGAGCTATGAATAAAACGCAAGGGTAAGCCACTACAAAAGCTTTCATCCAGCCTTCAAGCCAGATGAGAAAAAAGTTGTCTATAAGCCCTAAATTTATATATGTAAGCACGCCAGACATGATAAATGACATAGCAAAAGACATAAAAAATGCAAATATAAATCTATAATATTTCTGTGAAAACATATCTATCCTTATAATTAATGCGCGATTATATCAAATTTGGGCTTGTTTGTTTGGAAAGATGACTCAAAATAGTTATAATGCGGTGTAAATTTAGGAGAAATGGTGAGAGATTTTTTAGGCAAAAGCGTGCAAGCAAGCTATATAGGAGTCTTTGGAGCTCTTGGAGCTATAAAAGGAGAGATGAAATTTGGCGAAAATTCTATGAAATTTGCTCCTTTTAGCCAGAACTTGACCGAGCTTGACATAAGATATGCGGAAATATCAAATTTAAGCTCAAAACGAGGCTTTATAACAGGAAAGTTAAACTTAGCTATCGAGATGAAAAATTCTCAAAGATATAAATTTAGCTTTGCGGACGATGAGGCGGTTTTGTTTATAAAAAGCCGAATTTAGGTTATTTGCGTGTCTTTTACTAAGCTAGATAAAATATAAATTCTATAAATTTAGGAGAAATAATGAAAAAAATAATACATACGACAAACGCTCCTCAAGCGATAGGTCCTTATTCTCAAGCGGTTTTGGCAAATGGATTTTTATTTATCTCAGGACAGCTTGGCGTAAAACCAAACGGCGAATTTGCAGGAGTCGGCGTTGAAGAGCAAGCCGAGCAATCCATGAAAAATTTAGAGGCGATACTTCTTGAAGCGGGAATGAAATTTGAAAATATCGTAAAAACTACGATATTTTTAGCCGATATGGATGATTTTGTAAAAGTAAATGAAATTTACAAGCGATATTTTAGCAGAGATTTTCCTGCAAGAAGCACTGTCGCGGTAAAGACGCTTCCAAAAAATGCTTTAGTTGAAATAGAAGCGATAGCTGTAAAAGAGTAAAATTATTCTTTTGTTTGGAAGTAAAATTTCTAAATTTTTAAAATTTTACTTCCAAAACCCCATCGTTTA
>NZ_LIWP01000019.1:0-22991 GCF_012978775.1 Campylobacter sp. RM15925 | reverse complement strand
CCGGATTTGACGGTTCTTGCGGAGCTGGTGCCGATGGTTCTTGCGGAGCTGGTGCTGAAGACTCATTGCCTGAATTAGAATTTATCTCTTCAACACCTGCTTCCGAAGCAAAATTTCCATTTCCACTTGAAGAGCTAAATGGCTGAGCATCAGAGTAAGAATTATCCAAATCTCCGTATCCTTCAAACACATTGCTGATATTGCCCGAACTCGTAAAATTCTCAGAACTCAAGCTTGTTCCTTCGCCGCCGGCTATTGATCCGCCACCCGCAGCCGTAGCTTCAAGAGTATTTAGATCCTTACCTTCGATGATAGCCTTTTGCAGATCGCTAATGTCCTCAGCACTGGCAAACACATTTGAAATTCCTTGTGAAGATAAGAAATTTTGATCAAGCACAAGCAAATCTTCTCCTACCAGAACAACCTCTTCGCCATCTTTCATAGAAATTACGACCTTGGACTTGACATCAAGCGTTTCAACGCTCTCTCCTAGCAATATTTCATCGCCTAAATTTAGTGTCCTTGCTACTCCTAGTTCGTCTTTTACAACTACGGAACCTGAAATTTCTTTTACTATACCTACTATATTTGGCATTTTTACACCTCTATATTATTTAAAATTTTAAAAGAATCTTACTAAATTTTTAAAAAATAGTATATTGTACTCAAGTACAATAGAAAACAAATTATATATAAATTGTAAACAAAACTCAATAATGTATTTTTAGAATTTAAATCATAAAATATCGCATAAACAAAAGAAGAATTCCCTTGCAAAAAAGCAAGGGAAGGAAAATTATAAAATTAGGCAGAGTAAATTACATCATTCCGCCCATGCCACCCATTCCGCCCATATCAGGCATTGCCGGCATTGCAGGCTTATCCTCTTTTAGTTCGCTTATAGTAGCCTCTGTTGTAAGAAGAAGACTTGAAACGCTAACCGCGTTTTGAAGCGCCACACGCTCAACCTTAACAGGGTCTATGATGCCCGCTTCAAACATATTTACATACTCACCCGTAGCTGCGTTAAATCCGAAATTCGCATCTTTGCTTGTGCTGACCGCATTTGCAACCACGCCCGCATCAAAGCCTGCATTTTCAGCTATTTGGCGAAGTGGCGCAGTTAAAGCACGTCTTACGATAGCAGCACCTATCGCCTCATCACCGCTTAGATCAAGCTTCACTCTGGCACTTGCTTGGATAAACGCAGCACCGCCGCCGATTACTATACCCTCTTCAACAGCAGCTTTTGTAGCGCTTAGTGCGTCATCTACGCGGTCTTTTTTCTCTTTCATCTCAGTTTCCGTTGCCGCACCTACTTTTATAACAGCCACACCGCCGCTTAGTTTGGCTAAACGCTCTTGAAGTTTTTCTTTATCATAATCACTTGTAGTCTCTGCGATTTGAGCCTTAATTTGAGCTATTCTTGCATCTATAGAAGCTTTTTCGCCAGCTCCGTTTACGATAGTCGTGTTATCTTTATCGATAACTACGGTTGAGGCTTGTCCAAGATCGCTTAAATTTGCTCCTTCAAGCGTTCTACCAAGCTCTTCGCTTATCACTTCACCGCCTGTTAAGATAGCGATATCTTCAAGCATCGCCTTTCTTCTATCTCCAAATCCCGGCGCTTTAACGGCAGAGATATTTAGCACGCCTCTAAGTTTATTTACAACCAAAGTCGCAAGAGCTTCTCCCTCGATATCTTCAGCTATGATCAAAAGCGGTTTGCCGGTCTTTTGAATTTGCTCTAAAATAGGCAAAAGATCTTTTAAATTTGTAATCTTCTTATCAAATAGCAATATATAAGGATTGCTTAGCTCTACTTGCATTTTTTCAGCGTTTGTAATGAAGTATGGGCTTAGATATCCACGGTCAAACTGCATACCCTCAACCACATTTAGCTCATCATGGATTGATTTTGCTTCCTCAACGGTTATAACGCCGTCTTTGCCTACTTTTTCCATCGCGTCGGCTATCAATTCGCCTATGGTCGCATCTGAATTTGCCGATATTGTAGCGACTTGAGCTATCTCTTTTTTATCCGTTACTTTTCTAGCCATAGCTTTTAGCTCGGCTATGATAGCAGCGGCTTGTTTATCCATTCCGCGTTTTACTTCAATTGGATTTGCGCCTGCAGTGATGTTTCTAAGACCCTCTTTAAATATAGCGTTAGCCAAAACCGTCGCTGTTGTAGTTCCATCACCAGCTTCATCAGCTGTTTTACTTGCTACTTCTCTTACAAGCCCTGCGCCCATATTTTCAAGTGCGTCTTTTAACTCAATCTCTTTAGCTACACTAACACCGTCTTTTGTGATGGCAGGAGCACCGAAACTCTTTTGGATAAGTACGTTTCTACCGCGTGGTCCCATAGTTACTTTTACGGCATCATTAAGTTTTCTAACACCTTCGTATAGTCTATTTCTAGCTTCATCTGAAAAAAATATCTCTTTTGCCATTTTCTTTTCCTTAAGTATTAATTTTTAAAATCAAATTTTATTTAATAACGCCCAAAACGTCGTCTAAATTTAACACAAGATAAGTTTTACCTTCAAGCGTTATCTCCGTTCCGGCATATTTGCCAAACACCACGTCATCGCCTGTTTTTACGTTTTCCACTTCGCTTGATACTGCTAGAACTTTACCGCTTAAAGGTTTTTCTTTTGCATTATCGGGTATAATAATACCTGTTGCTGTTGTCTTAACGTCTTCAAGGCGTTCAACTAAGATACGCTTGCCTAATGGTTGAAAATTCATAATTCATCCTTTGGTATAATATTAATTTTTAGCACTCTTGTTTTTTGAGTGATGAAATTATATGATAGTTTTTTAAATTTGTCAATGATTTCAGCTAAATTTATAATAAACTCTTAGTTAGTTAAACTCAACTTATATGAATTTATAAATTAAATTTAAAGGATAGTCATGAAAAAATTTTTAGTAGTTTTGCTCGGGCTAATAGTCGTTTTGATCATCGGCGCCTATACTGTTTTATTCACCGACTTTGGAAACGGTATAGTAAAGCCTTATGTTGAAAATATTATTAAAGAAAAAAGCGGATATAACGTAAAATTTGAGAAATTTCAAATTCGCCCGACCACAATCGATATAGTAGCTAAGGCAAATGACGAAATAACGCTAAACACAAATGGAACTCTTTCTGTATTTAGTCAAAGTATCGATCTAAAATACGATGTAGAAGTTGCGAATTTACGCTCGCTTGGAGTTGAGCTTAAAGAAAAAATGCTCTTTGCAGGACTCGTAAAAGGTGTATTTAAAGACTTTAATGCTAACGGCGTAGGCAACCTGCTTGGATCAAACGTTAAATTTAACGCAGATATCAAGGAATTTAAGCCGCTTGCTCTTAATCTAGACGCTAAAAATTTAGAGGTCGATAAAGCTCTTGCACTTGCGGGTAAGCCGATTTATGCTAACGGCAAGATCGATATAACCGCAGATATAAAAGATAACACCGGCAAACCTGACGGTACGGCAAACATAGATATCGTAAATATACTAACCAATAATGCCCTAATCGCAAAAGATTTTAACCTCACTCTGCCTGCGAATTTTAACCTAAAAGGCGCGATTAAAGCAGATGTTAAAGACTGGATAGTAAATGCAAAAAGCGCTTTTGTAACGCCGATTGCCGTTGCGGGGAGTGAAAAATCGATATACGATATAAATTCTCAAACTCTAAGCAGTGATTTTAGGCTTGTAGTGGATGATTTAACCAAACTTGAGCCGATCATAAAGCAAAAGATCGCAGGCGCGCTAAACGTAAAAGGCAACACGATCGTTGCGCAAAATCAGCTTAAGAATTTGGATGCTGACATAAACGGGTTTGGCGGCACGGTAAAGGCTGTTTTAAACAACGACAAGCTTACTGCCAAAATCAACTCGCTCAAGCTTGACGAATTAATAAAAATAGCCGCTCTGCCTGCGTTTGCAAGTGGGGTTATAAACGGAGAAGCGGTGCTAAACGATATAAAAAACACTAAAAATATCGCAGGCTCCGTTAAACTAACGACTCAAAACGGCAAACTTGACGCAGGCGAGTTTAAAAAACTTACAAATTTAAATATAGCAAACGGCGTAACATTTACTTTAAACGCCGATGTGGACGTGAAAAACGGAGAGGCGAAGTTTGATGCGGCGCTGCTTTCAAATTTAATGAATTTAAAAAATCTAAAAGGCAGCTACAATATAGATAAAAAAGCGCTTGATAGCAAATTTACGCTAAATGTCGATGATCTTGGCAAGCTTGAGAGTCTAGTCGGTCAAAAACTAGCGGGTAAAGTCGATATAAACGGCGATGTAAGCTTGCTTAACAATCAGCTAAAAGGTCTAAATGTGGACGGAAATGCACTTGGCGGCAATATAAAGGCGAATTTAAAAGACGAGAAGTTGGTTGCCAGCTTAAATTCTCTTTTGCTTAAAGACGTTTTTATCCTCATAGGCTCAAAACCGCTTGCAAATGCGACTTTAAATGCCGATATCAACCTAAACGGACTTGACGCTAAAAACCTAAACGGAACTATAAAAGCAAACGTTAAAGACGGAGTGGTATATGAAGCCGAAGCTAGCAAAGTGCTTGAAAAAAAGCTTCCCGCAGGGCTTAAATTTAATGCAAATAGCGATATAGCTTTGCAAAAAAGTGTAGCAAATTTTGATGTGCTGGCAAATTTAATATCAAGCAATAATACAAATTTAATAGCCGTCAAAAATACAAAAGGAAGCTTTGATATCAACCAAAATATCTTAAAAAGCGTTTTTGAGCTTGAAATTCCTGAACTTAAAAATATAAGCTTTTTAACAGACAGAGTGCTACACGGAAATATAAATTTAAAAGGCGACATGCAAAAACAGGGCGAAAATTTAACCGCAAATGTTACATCAAAGCTGTTTAACGGGGATTTGAAAGCTAATTTAAACAATAATAAACTAGTTGCGAACCTAAGCAAATTTACGACCAAGGGCTTAACGGATCTGTTGGGGCTTGATCACATTTATGACGGCGTGGGCGACATGAATGCAAACTACGATCTTAAAACTCAGAGTGGCAAATTTGACGTGATTATAGATGAAGGAAGGCTTGCTAAGACAAAATTTACGGAAAATTTCATGACATTTACCGGCAGGGATATAACGAGTGAAATTTATAAAAACAGCAAAGTTTATGGAACGATCGATAAGCAAATGATAAATTTTAACGCCGAAATGAATGCTACAAGAAGCAATATAAATGTAGAAAACGGCAAATTTAACACCGCTACAAAAGCTATAAACATACCGGTAAAAATGAATTATGAAAAAACGGATATCGCCATTGATATCACGGGCACAAGCGACAATCCAAAATACAGCATAGGCTCGGAATACATCAAAAACAAAGCCTTAAAAGAGCTTGATAGATTTTTAGATAAAAAGCTTGGCGGCAAAAACCAAGAAGGAAGCTCTAGCACTGATAACGCCGAAGGCTCAAGCGGTCAAGACACAAAAGATCAAGGCAAAGATATCGTAAAAGATCTGATAAAAGGTCTATTTTAGATTCAAGGAGGGTTTGGCTACTTGCATGTCAAACCCTCCTTGCATAAGCCAATAAATTTTAGCGATCAAATTTAGCTATACTACTTAGTTTACTCCTCAAAGCATAAATTTAATGCAGATATCTTAATTATGTAGGTATAGAGATTTGACCCAGATACAAACAAATCGCTGTAAAAATTTTCTTTAAATTTAGCTACGAAAAGCACTTGTAGATGCTGATTTCAATAAATCTTTTTATAATATTATCTTATTAGGATTTAAAATTCCAAGAAAAACTAAAACTATCTAGCTAGACTTGATAGAATATAAATAGTTTTATAAATAGTATTTAAAATTTACTTTAAGTTTGTCTTTGTAGCTATTTTATATCATTAATTGCGACAAGAGGTCATTGCAAAGCGCAAATTCCTCTTGTCAAATAAAATTACTTATTTTAAAGCATTAGCAGAGTTACAGGCTTGTTCATTACCGTATCTGCAGCCTTTTTCAAATAGCTCAATTGCTTTTTTATTATCCTTTGTAACCTCTTTGCCTTCGCTATATATAAATCCGGCTTTAACGCAAGATACATCATCGCCGTGAGCGCAACCCTTTTCATAAGCCTCTATCGCAAGCTTCATATCTTTTTGAACGGCACTGTTGCCCTTTTCATAAATTCTACCTACGGCACCACAACCAAAGCCCAGCTTGTTCTCGCAGCTTTTTTTGTAAATTTCAAGAGCCTTTTTTTCGTCTTTAAAGACACCTTTACCTTGCTCATAGAAATTTGCTAGGTTAAAGCAGTTGTACATATGTCCTTTTTCGCACGAAATTTGGAAAATTTCAACCGATTTTTTATACTCACCATCCAGTATCGGATCAGGCGAAATAAGCTCCATAGGATTACCCGACCCCATAGAAAACGCAAAAGAACAAACCGTCGCCAGACAAAAAATAGTTTTTTTCATCCTTTTCCCCTTAAATTTGAATTTTAATCTTATTTTTTAATAATACGAATCTCATTGTAACAAACAAAGACTAAATTTAAGGATAAATTATGAAATTTAGCACTTAAAATATTCATTACAAAAGCTTATTTTTTATCTACGGTTTTAGATAATTTTCTAAATTTAGAGCAAGCGTCACTTGCGCCGTAATCGCACGCTAAACCGTAAAATTCCATCGCTTCTTTAGCGTTTTTCTCAACACCTTCGCCCACTTCATACATATCGGCTAAATTGTAACATCCATCGCTATTTTTACCGTCGCAAGCCATTTTGTAGTATTTAGCCGCAGTTTTGAAGTCTGACTCCACTCCAAGTCCGCTATCATAAAGAGTGCCGACCTTTAAGCAGGCATCGCTTACCTCAGCCTTGCAAGCCTTACTATAAAATTCCATAGCTTTTGCGTAATCTTGCTTCATGTCATTTAAGCCATCATAATACATATCTCCAACCATCTTGCAACCGTCCATATCGCCCATATTGCAAGATTTTTTGTATAGATCGCTTGATTTGTAAGCAGTCGAGTTATCGTCTAAAACCCCGCCTCTTTCAAGCTGAAGCGCAAATATATAGCAAGCCGCCGCGTTCTTTTCATCTTCACAAGAGCGTTTATATAGCTCCATAGAAGCTGTAGAATCATAACTATCCTTGACATATCTTTTTGTCGCCTGCTCAAACAAATTTGCACCAAATACGCCGCTTATTAAAGCGGTAACTAAAATCAATTTTTTAACCATCTCTTCTCCTTGTTTTAATTTTTACTTAAGCGTCTAAACTGGACGCACCCCTCATCATACCCAAGATCGCAAGCCTTTCCGTAAAATTCGGCTGCTTTTTTCATATCTCTTTTTATCTCTTCACTCCCATCTTTATAAACAATGGCGATAGTTAAACAGCCTTGCAGATTGTCCATATTGCAAGCCTTCTCGTAAAGCTCGGCAGCCTTTTTATAATCCTCCTTAAGCCCGCCTATGCCACCATTATAATGATATGCAAGCATCATGCAAGCTGAGCTTATTTGGGCATTGCAAGATTTATCATAAAGCTCTCTAGCCTTAGCGTAATCAACCTTAAAACCGCCAAAGCCTTCGTTATGCATGTCGCCAACCGTCTTGCAAGCGTCCATATCACCCATGTCGCAAGCCTTTTTATATAACTCATCGGCTCTATTTTGATCACCCATACTGCCTAAAATAATGCCCGCGATATTGCAAGCTGCGGCTACTTTATCATCATAGCATGACTTTTCATAAAGGTTTAAAGATACTGCATAGTTACTGTTGTGGAAAAGAAATTTCTTAACCGCCTTTTCAAAGTTACTTTGAGCATATACCAAAACCCCAAGCGACAATAAAACGATAAATTTTCTCATCTTCTATTGCCTCCTATGATTTTGCTTATGCGATCAGAATCCTCGCAAGCTTCGTATATACCTCCGTCGCATGCTTGCATGAAAAACACTAATGACCTTTTTAAATCTTTTTTAATACCAGATTTTAAGCCTTCATACATCTGCGCAAGCATATAGCAACCGTAAGGAGAGTCGTTTTGGCAAGCAAATTCATAAAGTCTAACGGCATTTTTGAAGTCTTTATCGAGCTTATAAAAATGCCCAAGCTCGAAGCAAGCGTCGCCAAGTCCGGCTTGGCAAACCTTTTCGTATATCTCGCGAGCTTTTTTATGATCTGTTGCGACACCGCCTCTTCCTTCATTATATATATCGCCTATAGCTTTGCAAGCATCCATATCGCCCATGTCGCAAGCTTTTTGATATAGTTTAAAAATTTGTCCGGTATCTTCTTGAGGCATATAGCCTTCTTCTTGCTTTTTTGCAACTATATAGCAAGCCGCGGCAACTTGATCTTCTTCGCACGCTTTTTTACAAAGCTTCAAAGCCGCCTCTTGATCTCTTTCGTCATGAAACATAAATTTCAAGGCCGCTTTTTCGAAGTTGCTTTGAGCAAATGCGGATAAAGTAAAAAAGATAAACAGTATAAATTTTCTAGACACGCCATCTCCGATTGATATGTTTAGTTTTGATTTGTATATTTTATTTAATAAATATCAATACAAAGTATCACAAATAAAGATTTTTATCATATGGATTTTTGATTTATAAATATGAAATTTATCGCTTATAAATAGCTTTGCTTATTTTGAAAATTTATCAAAAAACCACATAAAAGCAAAGAGAAGTCCCGGCGCTTTTACCTTTTTCTCGTCACGCATAAACTCTCTTGCATGAGAAATTTTTATATACACGCTTTCTATCTTTTCGCCGTCTATTCCACCGCCCTTTGAAACTCTCATACTCTCGTTTATTTTGGCAAAAAACATAGTTTGCTTATTGCCTCCAAAACCAAGCGCGCCATGAGTAACGGCTATCTTTTCAACTTGATCCAGTCTAAACCCAACCTCTTCGATAGCCTCTTCCTTGATCGTCTCTTCTTCGCTTAAGCCCTTATCCATAAGTCCTGCGCAAAGCTCGTAAGTGTAGCCCATATCCTCATATTTTTCACCCTCTTTTTGCAGGTTATACCAAACAGCCGGGCGAAACTGCTTAACCAGCAAAAAAGCGTCTTGTTCTTCATGATACAAAAGCACGGACACGCTACTATGCACATGAACGCAGTCCCAATATCTTTTAACTCCGTCCATCTTGTATCCAAGCCTATAAGGTTTAATAAATTTAGACTCCTTAAGTCCTAAAATTTCTATATCTTCTATAATAGTATCCATTTGGCAAGCCCCAAGAAACTAAAAAATCCCACTACATCGGTAACCGTCGTAAGAAGCACGCTTGAGCCTACGGCCGGATCGATATTAAATTTCTTTAAAGTTAAAGGTATGAAAGTCCCAAAAAACCCTGCAAAAAACAAATTTATAAGCATTGAAGCTCCTATTACAACGCCAAGCATAGGGCGAGAAAACCAGACAGAAGCGATAATACCCATCATGACGGCAAATATAAATCCGTTTAAAAGCGCTATAGAAAGCTCGCGCTTTAATACATCTTTGGCATCTTTAAATTCGATATCCCCAAGAGTTAGCTTTCTAACCGTTACAGTTAGCGCTTGAGTGCCGGTGTTGCCGCCCATGGAAGCTACTATAGGCATCAAAACGGCAAGTGCAACATAGCTTGCGATCGTCTCATCAAACAGCCCTATGATACTTGAAGAGACTATAGCCGTAAATAAATTTATAAAAAGCCAAATTCCGCGCGATTTGGTCGCCTTAATGAGGCTATCTTCCTCTTCTTCGTCCGCATCACCAACGTTTGCAAGGTTATAAATTTGCTCCGTAGCGCTCTCTTGGATAAAGTCGTGTATATCGTCCGTTGTGATACGACCAAGCAAAACGCCTTTGCTATCAACAACCGCTATGGAGTTCATATCATAGTCCTGAACTCTCTCTACGACATCTTCTATAGGCTCATTATCAACCGCCACATGAGGCTTATACTTATCCTCCTCACTTCTTGCAATAATATCTTTAAGCGTGGAATTAAAGTTAAATAAAATCAGATCCTCAAGCGGTATAGCATAACGCAAAATTTGCTCTTCATCTACGATAAAAAGCTGAGATACGTTTTCAAGCTCGCCGTTTTCTTTTTGAACCCTTAGTCTATCGACCGCAGATTGAAGCTTTTCTTGTAAATTTGCGCTAAAAAGCTCGGTTTGCATATAAGCGCCGGCTTCATTTTCATCATAACTTCTAATACGTAAAATTTCTTCTTGATCATCCCTATCAAGCCCGTCAAAAAGCTCCTTCGCCTTTTGCTCATCGATATCTTCGATATATTCTAAAAGCTCGGCGGCATCGTCGCTTTCTAGCTCCTCGATAGCTTCGATAATCTTTTCGCTAGGCAAGGTTTCAATCACATCTTTAAGCATGTGATCGGGAAGCTCGATAGCTACATCGCCTAAAATTTCAGGCTCAAGCTTTTCTATATATTCTGCAAATAGCTCTTCATCGTGCTTTTTAACAGTTCTTAGATGTTGAGCCAGATCGGCTGCGCTAAGCTCCTCATCGATAGTGTCATTTAGGTGAGAGTCTATAAGCTCTTTGGCTTCAAGCAGTTGATCATTTTCGTTCATCTATATCCTTAAACTCGATAAAGTTATCAAAGACTTCCTCTTTTTCGCTCTGAATATCTTCTACGATATATTTTTTCATCTTTGCATCGTTTTCATCGACAACTTTTTTAAATTTACTGCTCTCTTTTGAGCCGGAGCTCGTTACGATAGCCTTTTTTGACTTAAGCATTTTTTCGGGATTTATGGCTTGTTGGTTTTTATAAAGACCAAAGTGAAGGTGCGCTCCCGTGCTAAGCCCCGTATTTCCGACGTAAGCTATAACCTGCCCTTGTTTTACTTTAGCGCCTGATTTCATGCCTTTAGCAAAGCCGTTTACATGAGCGTAAAGTGTTTCGTATCCGCCGCCGTGATTTATGACTATGGTTTTACCGTATCCGTTTTTTCTGCCTACGAATTTCACCTTGCCGTCGCCTGCTGATTTGATAGGAGTTCCTTTTGGCGCACCGTAATCAACTCCCAAGTGAGCTCTATATCTCTTAAGCACGGGATGATATCTTTTAAGAGTAAAAGGCGATGTAATTCTTGCGTTTCCAAGCGGTCTTATTAAGAAAAATTTATCGTTTTTCTTACCGCTTTTGTTATAAAATTTATTTTCAAATTTATAAACCGAGTAGCGTTTTTTACTTGCTTCTACCATAGCCGAATGAATTTCAGGCATACCGAAAACTCGCCCCAAGCGACGCTTTTGAGTATAGACTATAATTATCTTATCGCCTTTTTTAAGTTTTCTAAAATCAACTTCACCCCTCATAGCCAAGGAAAAAGCATTTGCAAGCCCTATGCTTCCGGTGTGATCAACGATATCTTTATACGGAGAGCTTTCAAGCTTGATACTTAAAATTTTATCCTCGAGCTGATAGGATATGGGGGTAAGTTGTATCTTAAATTTATCGTATTCGTCTTTAAAAATTTGAATCTGAAGCTCTTCGTTTACGGGGATTAAAACCTGACGAATGCCGTCTTGTTCATCTCTTAAAATTTGATACTTAACGCCCGCCATGATCTCACTTGCGATCTCTTTATCTTCTCTGTCAAGGTTATAATAAAGCGAAAGAGGGATCGAATTAGCTTCTAAAAACGTTAAAAAAGTAGAGCCGTTTGGCCAAGAAAGCTCTTCTACGCTAAGTTTAGCGGCGCAAAGTTGAAGACTTAAAAATATACCCACAAAAAAAATTCTAACCATACGCTCCCCTGAATAAATAATAGGGATAATTTTACTTTATGCTTGCTTATATTTTGCAAAACTAAGCTGTTTTAAGTTATAATCGTTTGAAATTTTTAAAATTTAGGAGCGAATTTGAGACGGATTTTGTTTATCTTAACTGCAATTTTTACATTTGTTTTCTCGGCGGAATTTAACATAAAAGAGTATCAAACTCCGATAATTGAAGCAAAAGACGGATTTGGAACTATCATCGACAGTCCTGATATAGTAGTAGGTTCAAGCGGTATAGTCGTGCATAAATTTGACGCTCGCAAAAGCTCTATCATAGCTCGCGTTAGCGTAACCGAAAAAGGCGGTGGCTTTGCAAAAATTCGCTTTGAAGTATTTGACAGCCTAACTCAAAAAGCGCTTCCGATCCCCGGAATTCTTCCCGCAAGCGGAGATACGGTCATACTAAACTACCTTTACAACCGCTCTTTAATCATAGTTCCAAACAAAGAAATTTACAACGAAGTCATAAGCGCTTTTAAGGATATGGAGTTTATTCACCCAGATATCGTGGGCTCATACTTAAGTTACGAATACAAACCAAACCCGAGCCGAGACGACTTCCGCAAGATGTGCTCACAAAGCGCTGCGGGGCTTATATTTATCGCGATGAATAACGAAAGTCTGTTTGCGGACTGCCAAAGCTTTGAAGTGCTTAAAAAATTTCAAAGCGGAAGCGTGGCGTACTATCAGTTGCCTTTTTATACGAGAGTTAAGGATATAGACACGGTATTTTGGAAGCTTGGATCAAGTAAGATAAGCGACTTTGATCGCCATTATAAATCACTTTTGAAAGAGAAGTAATGGAAAAAAAACATATTGATTTTTTCACTAAACTACTAAATCAAGACAATGCATATTTTGATAAAGCGCACCTGCTGGCTTACAGCTATGATGCGACCAGAAAGCGCCATTTGCCTGATGGAGTGCTATTTCCAAGAGATGAAAGCGATGTAAGCGAAATTTTAAAATACTGCAACGAGCATAAAATTCCCGTTATCCCAAGAGGTGCGGGAAGCGGCTTTACGGGTGGATCTTTAGCGATAGACGGCGGTATCGTGCTTGGATTTGAAAAGCATATGAATAAAATTCTTGAGATCGATATGCAAAACATGGTCGCAGTAGTTCAGCCTGGCGTTATAAACATGGACTTGCAGCGTGCAGCCGAAGAGGTCGGGCTATTTTATCCACCGGATCCTGCTAGCCAAGACTACTCAACAATAGGCGGCAACGTAAGCGAAAATGCAGGCGGTATGAGAGCCACAAAATACGGCATAACCAAAGACTACGTAATGGCGCTTCGTGCCGTGCTTCCAAACGGAGAGGTCATAAGAGCGGGCAAACGCACGATAAAAGACGTCGCGGGATATAATACGGCGGGAATTTTGATAGCTAGCGAAGGAACTCTTGCGGTGATAACCGAAATCACCTTAAAACTAATCGCAAAACCGAAATTTCAAAAAACGGCGATGGGTGTATTTGATAGTGTAAATTCAGCCATGAACGCCGTTTATAAAACTATGGCGGCGGGCGTAACTCCAGTGGCGATGGAATTTTTGGATAATTTAAGCATAAGAGCGGTTGAAGAGAAATTTCAAAAAGGCTTGCCTGTAAATGCGGGCGCTATCTTGATAACTGACGTTGATGGCGATATACAAACGGGGCTTGATCAGGATTTAGCGACTATAGAAAAAGTGTTTAAAGAAAACGGTGCAAGCGAATTTAAGGTCGCACGCGATGATGTCCAGAGGCAAGATATCTGGTTTGCGCGTAGAAACTGCTCGCAAAGCATTACGATTTATGGAAATTTAAAGCTAAACGAAGATATCACCGTGCCACGCTCAAAGCTTCCCGAATTGCTTGATAAAATTTCAGAGGTTTCTAAAAAATACGGCGTTAAGGTTCCGTGTTTTGGTCATACGGGTGATGGAAACGTCCATACGAACGTAATGGTTGTGGATAAAACCGATCCCGTTCAAGTAGAAAACGGTCACAAAGCGATAGAAGAAATTTTTAAGATCACGGTTGATCTTGGCGGCACGCTTAGCGGCGAACACGGCATAGGCATAAGCAAAGCAGAATTTATGCCGCTTGCTTTTAGTGAAGCTGAAATGCAGCTTTTTAGAGCGATAAAAAAGGCGTTTGATCCAAACAATATCCTAAATCCAAATAAGATGGGGCTATAAAATTTAAAGGGCGTAAGTGAGAGCTAAGATCAATAAAGAAGAACTAAAAGCATATGTCAAAATTGCACTTAGTATCAAAGACAAACAGCTCTTTCACTATGCCTCAAGCCTTAGCTTTCACACTATGCTTTCGATTATCCCGGTGCTTCTCATCTCATTTTCCATTTTTACGCAGATGCCAAGCTTTAAAGTATATTACACCAAGATCAAAGAGTTTATTTTTTCATCTCTTTTACCTTCAAATCAAGACGTGATAAGCGAATATATAGAAACATTTTTGCAAAACAGCTCAAGTCTGGGCATGCTAGGGCTTGGCGCTATCATCTTTACCTCGGTAATGTTTTTCGTAGATTACGAATATGTCATAAACAAAATCATGAAAACCGAAGGCAGAAGCTTTTGGCACTCTTTAAGTGCGTATTGGACGCTTATCACCCTTGCTCCGCTTGGACTTGGGCTTAGTTTTTATCTGTCAAATTTGCTTCAGGATTTCTTAAATGCGACATACTACACAAAGTGGATAAACTTCTTAAGCATCTTTCCGTATCTTATCATTTGGGCGATATTTTGTATAACGTATCTCATCTCTGTAAGTCGTCCTATAGCGGTTAAAAACGCCTTGTTTAGCTCGTTTGTAGCTTCCTTAATATGGTATTTTGGCAAAAGCCTATTTGTGTTTTACGCAGTAAATAACAAAACCTATCTTAGCATTTACGGCTCTTTTTCGGTTGTGCTGTTCTTCTTCGTGTGGGTCTATGTTTCGTGGATTATATTTTTATACGGAGTGAAATTATGCAGCTTTTTAGAGCAAAAAGATAGAGCGAAAAAGACCATCGACAAATAACAAATTTTGCAAACTTCAAAGCAATACTAAAAAACAAAACAAATTTAATACCACGACAAAAATAGCTAAATTTCGGCTTTTAATGCCGATTAACGCGCAGATGTTATATGCTAAAAATATCCAAAAATTAATATTTAAATTTACGCTTGGCAAACGCAAAGATAAAAACCAAACTAAAAATTCATCAAATGCTCCGCCTAAATTTAGCACGTGCAGTAAGGTGGCAACAGGATAAAAAACAGTAAAAATTATGCTTAAAGGAAGCACGCTAAACTGCTGAAAGCTAATAAGCGGGAAAAAATAAACCACAGGAATAATCATCGCAAAAAATACCCACAAATTTAAAAGCAAGACGTGAATTAAATTTGAAAATCTATCCTTAAAATGGTGCAAGTAAAGATAGATGAAAAACACCCCCGCACAAGAGAAATAAAACCCCACGCTAAAAGCCAAGCTTGGCATAAAACTAACCGCCAAAGCAACGATAACGGCTAGGATTTCAAAGCTTATTACGCGTATATTGCAGCTAAAGAGATAAAAGACAAATAGACTCATCAAAAACGCTCGCAAAAACGACGGCACAAAATCAATAAGCCACAGATAGCCAAACAAAAGAATAAAAATTACCGCGCTTAAATCAAATTTTTCGCTTCTATACGGAAAATGCCTAGCCTGAAAATATCTATAAAAAGGACGCAAGCAAAAATACATCACACCAAAAATCAGACCCAAATGATAGCCCGAGATCGCCACAAGATGAGCGATTCCAAAGTGATTTACATCATCTCTAAGCTCTTTTGAGATAGGAGTTGCGAGAAAAAGTGCCGCATAAAGCTCTTTGGCTTTTGTTTCATCATGCTGACCTGCTATAAATTCATAAAATTTATCCCTTAAATTTTCTTGCAAACTATCTTGCGAATTTTTGCTTTCTCTAAGCTCAAGCAAGCCGAAGTTGGGCATATAGAAATTCTCGCTTAAAAACTCTATGAATTTTACGTTTTTTTGAGCGGGACGAACCAAAATTCGCTCATTTATCTCAGGCTCAAACTCCGCTTTTGAAGTAGTATAGAAGCTAAATTTATCCGTCTTTAGCTTAAGAACTCGGTAGCTTTTGCCCTTATCGTTTTGTTTGGTGTAGCTTTGAAGCACTTTTGCGTTTAGTATAAGATATCTGTCTTGTTTAAACTGATGAAAATCATAAAATTTAAGGCTTAAATTTATAGATAGTATGATTATGCAAAATAGACAAAACAGCCCTATTTCGGCTCTATTTTCAAAAATTTGGTTTTGCTGCACGGGATTTAAAGCTTTAAAATTTGAAAATCAAAAGCTTTAAGCAAATATAAATTTTCAAATTTTAAAAGCATACCAAAATTTACCTCAGCCCGTAAATTCCGTAACTTGAGGCGCGAAACTCTTATCCACAAAGCGCGTAAATTCCTTTTGAAAGATGACTTCAACCGTCCCGACAGGTCCGTTTCTGTTTTTACCGATGATGATCTCGGCATCCTCTTCGATCTTATTTGGGATAAATTTGCGCACATACTCCTTGCCTTCGGCTTTGGCGCGCTTTTCACGCTCTTTTTCCTCTTGCTCAAGATAAACCTCATCGCGATAAACAAAAAGTATCATATCCGCATCTTGTTCTATCGCTCCCGATTCTCTTAAATCACTTAGCATAGGGCGTTTATTTGCCCGCGCTTCTAGGCTACGATTAAGCTGAGATAAGGCGATTATCGGCATATCAAGTTCACGCGCAAGAAGCTTCAGCCCGCGTGAAATTTCAGCTATCTGCAAGTGGCGATCGGCATAGTTTGAAGTAGCCATCATAAGTCCGATGTAATCAATCACGCAGAGTGAAATTTCAGGGTGGCTTGATTTTAGCTTGCGCATTTGAGTGCGAATTTGATGGATATTTACATATCCGCTATCGTATACAAAGAGCTTTTTGTTTGCCATATCGTCGCACGCATCGCTCATCCTGCTCCACTCGTCATCATCCATCTTGGCAGTCATGATGTTTTGAAGTGGGATTGAAGTTTTAGCGCTTAGCATTCTTAGCATAATCTGCTCGGCAGGCATCTCAAGCGAGAAAAACACAACTCCGTTTCCGCGACTTAGCACGTGGTTCATCAAATTTAGACAAATCGTCGTCTTGCCCATGCCAGGGCGTGCGGCAATGATTATAAGATCGCCGTTTTTAAATCCTTTCGTCATCTCGTTTAACTGCCTAAAGCCGGTATCGATACCTACGATATCTTTATCCTCAAGCAATTTTTGCTTCTCAAGATGAGCCAAAACATCAACTATAATCTCTTTACTGTCTTTTATCACGCCTGCGGCAGAGCCTTCAACAAGCGAATAAAAACTCTGACTAAGCTCATCGACCATATCGCGACTTGGCTTATCCTCGCTTACTTTGTTTGGTATCTGGTGAGCTATCTTTACAAGAGAGCGTTTTATCGACTTTTCACGAAGTTCGGTTGCGTATTTTTTGATGTCAAGGATTGAATTCGTGCCGATAATGTTAGCTAAAATTTCCTCGTCAAATTTGTTTGCGAGCTTAGTCTTTAAAAAGCTAGTTTCGATAGGCAAATCGGCATTCATACACTCAACCATCGCGGTATAGACGTCGCAGTGTCCTTTAAGGTAAAAATCTCCTGCCGAAATAATGTCAAAAATTTCAGCCAAATTTTCACTGCTATAGATAATCGAGCTTAGTATCGCACGCTCCATATCAAGGTCATAAAGGTTGTGCATATCGATATTTTGGGCTTTTGCCACGTTTTTCTCCAATCATTTATATTTTAAATTTCAGCCATACAAAAGAGCTAAATTCTTTAAATCTCTCGCAAATTTGCTTGAAATTCTATCGCCGACCAAAAACCAACGACAAATTTATCTCGTCCAAATCACAAGCAGGCTAAATCAACTACGAGATTTTATCTCCTCGTCAAGCTCCAAAAGAAATCTATCCACAAGCTCGTGCTCTTTCAGCCTTGCAACGACCTCTCCGCGTCGCATTATAAGCCCGCTTTCCTTGCCAAAAGCTATGGCCACATCAGCACCCTTAGCCTCGCCTATCGCATTTACCACGCAGCCCATAACCGAGACATTAAGCGGCTCTTTGATATGCTTTGTCTTTTCCTCGACTATCTTAATCGCCGCCATTAAATCGCTTTGAAGCCTCCCACAGGTAGGGCAAGAGATGATATTTAGCCCCTCTTTTTGCCTTCCGCTATCTTTTAAAATCGCTTTTGCGACCTTTATCTCTTCTTCAAGCTCGCCCGTGATACTTACTCTCATCGTATCGCCGATACCTTCGAGCAAAAGCCCGCCAAGAGCTATAGCTGACTTTATCGTAGCATGAAAGGTTGTTCCTGCCTCCGTAACGCCTAAGTGAAACGGATAATCAACCTTTGGACGAAGAGCGCGGTAAGCTGCCATCGTGCGCTCAACATCGCTTGATTTAAGCGAAATTTTAATGTCTGTGAAGTCAAAATCCTCAAGCAAATTTATATTATACATCGCGCTTGCGACCATCGCTTCAACGGTGCGTCCGAATTTGTTCTCAAACTGCTCTTCAAGCGAGCCTGAATTTACGCCTATTCTGATAGGCAAATTTCGCTGCTTACACGCTTCAACGACAGCCTTTATGCGCTCTTTTGAGCCGATATTGCCCGGATTTATCCGCACCGCATCGACAAATTCACTGACTATAAGCGCATATCGGTAGTTAAAATGAATGTCGGCAACCACGGGAAGCGGGCTTTGTTCCACTATCTGCTTCAAAGCGCTCGCATCCTCCTTGTCAAGCACGGCGCAGCGGACTATATCACATCCCGCAAAATATAGCCTATTTATCTGCTCCAGCGTGCCTTTTATATCTTTTGTCTTTGAAAAAGTCATCGACTGCACCGATATAGGAGCGTCGCCACCGATTAAAACATCGCGAATTTTTATCTGTCTGGTTGGATATCTTTGCAAATTTAGCCTTTAAATTTTTGAGTAATTATAAAAAATTTTCTCTTTTAACCCGCTTTTGTACGTGAAAATAAACTATAAAACTCTACACAAATAAAAATATGAAAATATATAGGCTCAAGAGAAATTAAGCGGATCTATATCGACATCAAAGCCAAATTTTAAGCAAATTTTACCCGCTTTTATAAGTGGAATATGCGAGCCGGAGCGAAGCAAAATTTCAAAGCGATATTTTTGAGAGAGAATTTCTATCGCGCATTTTCCGTGTCCTATGATCTGTAAATTTGGCTCTTTGGTTTGAAAATTTTTAAGCTCATTTACACACTCATCTAAAATTTCCTTAGCCGTTTTTTCATTTTTATTCGCGATGACAGCTCTTAAAAGCCTAACAAATGGCGGATAAAGCCTTTCACGTGCGCTCATCTCCTCTTTTAAAAAGCTATCATAATCCTGCACAAATTTCTCAAAAAACTCTCTTTGCAAGCTTTGTATCACGACTCTGCCCGCTCCGCTCCTGCCAGCCCTACCCGCAACCTGCATAGCAAGCGCAAGCACCCGCTCACGCGCACGAAAATCGGGAAAATTTAAAAGTTCATCAACGCCCATCACAACCGCTAGATCAACATTATGATAGTCATGCCCTTTGCTAAGCATTTGAGTGCCCACAAGGACGTCTATCTCGCCTGCGTTAAAGGCTTTGAGACTATTTTCTAGCTTCTTTTGCGTGGTTATCTCATCTCTATCAAATTTGGCTATGCGAGCGCTTGGAAGTGCGTCTTTAAGCAAATTTATTAGCTCATCCGTGCCAAGCTTTTTTGCCTCTATCATTTCGCTGCCGCATTTTTCACAAGAATTTGGCACAGGCGTCATAAAGCTACAGTACTGACACTTAAGAGCATTGCGCTTCTTGTAAAAGCTCATTCCAACGCTACAAAATGGGCATTTTATAGTGCTAAAACAATCTTTGCAAACCAAATAGCGAAAATTCGCCCTTGTAGGCAGAAGTACGACAGCTTGTTTGCCGTTTTCAAGACTAAATTTAAGCTCGTTTAAGATAGTTTCACTAAGAGCAGTTTGGCTCTCATCATAGATAAAGCTTTTTTCACTTTTAAAAAATGTGCCTTTGAGTCTAAAATTTGGTTGTTTGTAAAAGCTAGTTAGGCTCGGAGTGGCTGAGCCAAGAATCACTTTTATATCAAATTTGCTCGCTAAAAACAGAGCTAAATCTCTTGCGTTGTAGTGTGGATTTTGAGCTGATTTGTAGCTATCGTCATGTTCTTCATCTACTATTATAAGCGATAAATTCGTAAAAGATAAAAACAGAGCTGATCTAGCACCCGCGATGAGCTTTATCTCGCCATTCATAAATTTAGCTAAAGTTTCTTTACGATTTTTAGGTGTTATCTTGGAGTGCCAAAGAGCGAATTGATCGCCAAAATATTCGCTTAATCTTTTTTGCATTTGCGGAGTGAGTGAAATTTCAGGCATAAGAAACAAAACTTGCTTGCCATTGTTTAAATGCTCTCGGATTAACGAGATATAAATTTCACTCTTTCCGCTTCCAGTATCGCCAAAAAGAAGGCTTGTTTTATGTTCTTTAGCAAATTTTAAAGCTCTATTTTGATCCTCACTTAAATTTGGCTCTTTATCTAATTTATTATTTTGATTTAGTTGTTGCCCACTCTCATCAAGCGGAATAAACAAATTTGAAGCTATAGACAAATTTGATATGTAGTAATGCGAGATAAAATTTAAAAGTTCGATTTGGATTTGAGTTAGTTTGCTTGGTAAGATTTCTAAAATTTCAGATGTTTTAAAATTTGGCTTTTGAGTCTCTCTTAAAACATAGCCAAGAGTTGTTTTGTTTTTTAAATTTAGCCTTACTTGAGTGTAAGGCTTGATGACTTCACTACTATGATAAGTAAGCGGTTCTAAATTTAGACCGCTTAGTATTACTTCATAATAATTCATTACTCCGATAGTTGTTCGCAAAGAGCTTTGCCATTAGCGTCATTGGCACAACTAAAAGAACCGTCTGTTTGGTTATATGCGAATGTTACGCTTTGACCTGCGAGAGTAAAGGTATAGTTATTTCCGTTTTTATCCCAGCCTGAAGTAGCTCCTGAAGCTTTTTTCTTGATACCGCCCGATAAGACGTTATCAAAGAGCTTATCGCCTGCGCTAGCCGTCTCAAGAGCAGGATATGTAAATTGCCCTCTTAGCATATTCGTATTTCTAGCATTAACGACCGCACTTTTTATAGAGGCGATATCAGATCTTGCTTTTGCTATGATAGCATCATCTCTAGTAGCAAAAAGTCTAGGCGCGGCAATACCAGCCAAAATACCAATAACAACTATAACAAAAACAAGCTCAATCATTGTAAATGCATGTTTCATAATAATCCTTTGTGTTTGCATTATTGTATCATACGCAAACTTATTAATACAAAATTTTTATTATCTTGAATTTAATTACTAAATTTGACATTTGAACTAGCAAATCGATGAGTTTTGCTGAGTTTTTTTACGGAATCAAGCTCGTTAAACTGAACACATATAGAGTCATTGCTTATCCCTGTATCATAAACTGTAACTGCGCCGTCAGATACAGATATCTTTGAGCAGCCTTTGCTTTTTACACTCAAAAAAACATCATCACTTAAAAGAGTAGTATCATCGATACTAGAGCCATCTTTATCCGATAGAAGATTTACTTCTGTAGCATCTTTCCATTTGGTTGCAGAATCAAATTTACCTTTACTTGTATAATATGACGATAAATCCATAATAAGAATAGATAAATTTGATACACCTTTTGAAATTTCTGCGTCATCTCTAGTCGCAGCTATTCTTGGGATAGCTACGGTAGCCAAAATAGCCAAAATAACAATAACAAAAATAAGTTCAATTATAGTAAAAGCACGCTTCAATCTATTTCCTTTTACTCTAAAAGAATTTAAAAAGCCCAAACCTATCAACTAAAGATAGATTCGGGCCTTTTATATTTAAAGTTTTAATTAGAATTAAAAACTAAGATTTTAGAATTTAACTTTTGATCCGCCTAGTTCATGCTTCTTACCAGATGTACCAGTTCCTACGATTTCTTTAACAGAAGCAATATCTTTAAACTGAGTACATATACCATCACCTGCAGGAGTAGCTGTTACGGTAGAGCCAGCAACAGCAATTTGTACACAACCCTTATCTTTAACTTTCAAAAATGCAGCAGTTGTAACAGGTGTAGTAGAAGCTAAATCCGCACCAGTTGCCGCACTAGCCAATCTTACAGATGTAACATCGCCCCATGTTGCAGTAGCTGAAGTACCAGCACCACCTCCGGTTGTCGTTGTTGTCTTTGTAAAGCTACCTTGACTTGTATAATATCCTGCTAGATCATTCATAAGAGTTGCTAAATTTGCTGCACCTTTTGAAACTTCTGCGTCATCTCTTGTCGCTGATAGTCTTGGAATAGCCACAGCAGCCAAAATACCTAATATAACGATCACGAAGATCAACTCAATCATTGTAAAACCTTTTCTCATAAGAGACTCCTTAAATTTATTTCTACATACATTTATGTAGTTGAGAGAATTATATAACTGTAAAACTTAAATGATTATTAAATTATTATAAATTTTTGGTAAATTTTGAGTAATATTTTAGTTATGATTTATCTCATCGCTTAGTTTTTGCGCTAAGCTTTGCAGATCACGCTCTTGCTGATAGTTTTCGTAGCTTTTTTGCACAAAAGCGCTTAACAGCTCTTTCACATCAAGATATTTCTTCCCGCCCAAAAACACTTCCCAGTCGCGCTCAAAGCTCTTAGCGAAGTCATCTTCAAGGCTGATAGTATAGTCTCTT
Organism: Campylobacter sp. RM15925; assembly: GCF_012978775.1. Lineage (NCBI taxonomy): Bacteria > Pseudomonadati > Campylobacterota > Epsilonproteobacteria > Campylobacterales > Campylobacteraceae > Campylobacter > Campylobacter sp. RM15925. The sequence goes on along the minus strand of NZ_LIWP01000019.1, from coordinate 274 downwards.
GATGCGATTGTGACTGTTATCTTTTTCATTATTTTCCTAAGACTGCCTCGATCTTGCGCACGATGTCGTCTGATTCGATATTTTTGCTCTTAACTTCTTCTTCCAGTCTTAAAATTTGATTAGATTTGGCTTCGTTTTGCGCTTTTAGGCTGATTAGCTCGTTGCGAAGCTGTTCGTTCTCCTCGCACACTTCATTGTATCTGGCAAGCAGGTCATTAACCTTATCGGTTAGAGTGTTTAGCACCTTGTCGTTTTCAAACATATCGTCCCTTTA
>NZ_LIWP01000018.1:0-26763 GCF_012978775.1 Campylobacter sp. RM15925 | reverse complement strand
GCGGTATATGCGCTGTTTATATCCCTTTTTGTTTATAGGGATATTAAGATAAAAGATCTTTGGAGTATCTGCCTTGACTCTGCGATGACTACGGCGATGATATTTTTCATCATCACAAACGCGGTTGTGTTTGCCTACTTGCTTACAAGCGAGCAAATTCCACAAGCCATAGCAGACGCTATACTTGGTGCAAATATCGGCAAAATTGGATTTTTAATCTTCGTAAACATTATCCTTTTCATCATGGGTCAGTTTATGGAGCCTTCGAGCGTGGTTATGATCATGGTTCCGTTACTGCTTCCTATAGCGCTTCAACTTGGTATAGATCCGATCCACTTTGGTATCGTGCTAATCGTAAACATGGAGATAGGCATGATAACGCCGCCTGTCGGGCTCAATCTCTTCGTTGCAAGCGGACTAACGGGCATGAATCTAAAAGATGTCATCATGGCTTGCTTGCCTTGGACGCTGACACTATTTATAGGGCTTATACTCATCACATACATCCCGGAAATTTCACTCTGGCTTCCGAATTTGATGTATGGAAATTAAAATTTACTAGGTCGGAAAATATATCCGACCTATCCTCCTCTTTTTTATCTTTTTATATATTAAAACAAAAAATTTTTGGCAAGTTTATATTAGTGCAGATACTAAATGGTTCAAAGTCTTGAAAGAAATTTTAAAGCTATCAATATTAAAGAAAAAGGCGTAAATTTAAACTCTACTGCAAGCATAAATTTAGCCTTTTAAACGATAAAATTTAAAGCGGTTAAATTAGGCAAAGACAAACCTCAAGCTACATCTCGTAGCTATCTTCTTCATCTTCGTCCTCATAGCTATAGTCGTTTTCGTCGTAGTTGTAATTATAGCCGTTAGCATCGCTCTCGTCGTCGTATTCGGCATAATCCTCTATCTCTTCATCTTCGTATTCAAATTCATCGCCCATCATGATAACTCCTTTAATGTTTTATCTATGTCTTTTAAATTTTCAAGATATACGCTTTGGCTAGGGAATGCAAAGCTAAGTCCGTTCGCCTCGACTATATCCATGATTTTTAGCATCACATCTTGCTTAACCGCCAAAAATTCACCCCAAATAATGCTTTTTGAAAAGCAATATATCATAATATTTATACTACTATCGGCAAATTCATCGACCACTACAAATAAATTTGTCTTATATCCTGCAAGGTCATCTACCGAAACTATATTTTGCCTAAATCTTGATGAAAAATGCGTGCTTTTTGACGCAAGATCTTCAGGTTTTGCTATAGCCGGATGGTTTAAAAGCATATTTCTTATATCGTCTGCACATTTTTTCACCTGAGCGGAAGTAGCGCCGTATTCAAGTCCCACATTCATTCTGATTCGCCTACCCAAACGACGCCTGCTCCAGTTTCTAATCGGATCGCTAGCAAGCTTTAAATTCGGCACAAAGATAAGCGCATTATCAAATGTCCTAACTGTCGTTTTTCTAAGTCCTATCTCAACCACCGTTCCTTCGATATCTCCGCACACTATCCAGTCTCCTTGCGAAAAAGAATTGTCAAACAAAAGCATGACCGAAGCAAAGAAATTCGCAAGTATATCTTTAGCTGCTAAAGCGACCGCAAGACCGCCGATACCAAGAGATGCTATGATCGCACTTACGTTAAAGCCAAGGCGGCTTAGTATAGCCAAAAGCGCTATTACGACGATGATAAAATAAATTATCTTAAGAATCAGATTTATAACCTCTTTGCGTCCGCTTTTTTTGGTTATCTCGCTGATAAAGACTATGCCATAGCCGTTAAGCATGCCAAGTATAAGCCAAGCTGTCGAAAAGATAAAGACTATGGATGAATAATTTGCAAATTTAAGCGGAACCGGCGCAGGATAATAAAATATCGCCAAGCAAATTTCAATCGCATGCATAGTAAGCATGAAAAGCATCGGTCGCTTTATGATGTTGATAACCCTATCTTTGGTCTCTTCCTCTTGATTTCCCTTAGGATACATTTTGATCATAAAAAGATATGTAATCTTTGATAGTATCCTAGTAAAAGAGATAAAAAATATAAATACAAATAATATTATGATTATTTTGCCGAAATTTACACCGTCTATTTTAAAAGGAATTTTCTCATTTACAAAATCAATGGCGACTCGCAAATTTAGCTCTGAAAAAACGTAATTTGAGCTCATCAAATCGGCATTATCTTTAAGATAGACTAAAATTTCCTCAAAAGTTTTTCTATGAAGCTCTAGCCCCTCAAAAGCACCTATAAATTCCTCTGTTAAGGCAGGATCTATCCCCTCTCTTATCTCCTTTGTGTTTGCGTAGGATGTGGTTTGAAGATTTAGCAGCGTCTCTTCTATGAAAGTTTTTATTTTCGCAGGTTTGGCTCTTTCGTTAAAAAGCTTTTCTAGTCCAAGCACCGAGCTATAAAAAATCTCATCTATATTCATCTTTTGAAGCTCAATGGCGTTTTGGATATACATACGTTTATTACTACTATTTTTTAGTCTTTTTACCCTGCTTTCAAGATTTGATTTTTCTTGTTTGAATTTATCTATCTCATCTTTGCCTACTTTAGCCTGCATTAAAAGGGACGGAATTTGATCCAAAAGCTGATTTTTCTTTATTAAAATTCCTTTAAAAAGGCTATTTGCATCGGCGGTTTCGTTTTTATCGGTTGCTTGAGCCTTCACTAAGGCTATTTGATTATTTATCTTGTCAATCTGCCTTACGATAACGACTATATCGACATCATCAAGCTCTACTGCGATCAAATTTAAAGGCAGGATAATAAAACTAAAAATAGCCAAAATCATCTTTTTCATCTATCAACTCCAAGCAATCTAAAACTCTTTGAAACTACGTTATAGTTATAAATTTCGCCCGTTTCTATGATATAGTGCCACACATAAATTTTAAGACTTCCGTCTCTAAATTTTACTTTTACATCAGGATAAGTAAGCAAATTTTCATAAGAATTTATGACGTTTAATCTCTCTGTTAGCCACTCTCTTCTTGCGCTATCTTTAGGATCAGGCAAAAACCCTTCAACTCTCTTTTTAATCGGATCAAGCAAATTTAGCCATCTTTTCACGTTTGGCGTATTTTTAAATTTACTCTCGTCAAGATAAAGCGCCGCGCATCCTCCGCAGTTGCTGTGTCCGCAGATAATGACGTTTTCGACATTTAGCGTTTGCAAGGCATACTCGATAGCCGAAGTCGTAGCCAGATACTCCTGACTGGTTCTGTAAGGAGGAATTATATTTGCGATATTTCGTACCACGACAAGATCGCCGGGCATTGTATTTGTGATCAAATTTGGCACCACTCGCGAGTCGATACAGCCTACAAAAAGAGTATGTGGAATTTGCTTTTGTCCAAGACTTTCAAACAGCTCTTTGTGCTCTAAAAAGCCCTCTTCCATGAATTTAACAGCGCCGTCTAAAAGTGCCTCCATCGCTACTCCGAAATTTTATTTTTTTAAATTATATCAAAAACGCTCTCAAGGTTGGTTAACGGCTTGTGAAATAACATTTTTTGGTGGTTTTAAAAAATCTTTTATACTTTATTTACTATTTTTTGGATAAATTTATAAAAAATTACATAAGGAGAATTGATGAGTTTATACAATAGAAATTATGCAAACTCACACGAACAAGAGTTGGCGAGAGAGTATTCTCAAAGCTCGCTTAGCACGTTTATCAAGCAGACTTACCAGTTGTTTGCCGCTTCACTTCTGGCAGCAAGCGTTGGAGCATATGTCGGTCTTGGCATAGCGCATATGTTTATAGGAAATTTACCTCTATTCATCGGTCTTGTCGTAGTTGAACTTGGACTTTTATTCGGTCTTATGGCGGCTAAACGCAAAGCGGGGTTAAATTTAGTATTGCTTTTTGCATTTACGTTTGTTAGCGGTCTTACGCTTACTCCGCTTCTAGCTTCGGTTTTAGCGATGCCGGGCGGCGCTAGCATAGTGGCTCAAGCATTTACGCTTACGACTGTTGCATTCGGTGCATTAAGCGTATTTGCGATGAATACAAAAAGAGATTTTACAGCTATGGGCAAAATGCTCTTCATCACGCTTATCGTAGTGATAGTAGCGGCTATTATGAATCTATTTTTCAAAAGCCCGATTTTCCAGCTTGTTATCTCAAGCGTAAGTGCGATTTTATTTAGTGCGTATATCCTTTACGATACGCAAAATATCATTCGCGGCAACTACGAAACTCCGATAGAAGGAGCGGTTGCACTATATCTTGACTTTGTAAATCTATTTACTTCACTGCTTCAAATTTTAGGAATCCTAAATAGAGAATAAAATGAGCGGCGATTTAAATGAGCGTATTTACAGAGTAATTGACGCAAATTTAAATAGACTCAAAGAGGGCTTAAGAGTCGTTGAAGACATCAGAAGATATGTCTTTGACGACTTTGTCCTCTCTTCTAAAATCAAAACACTCAGACACAAAGCCAAAATCGATTCAACCGAATTTATCAAATTCCGTGACGCTAAAAACGATGTATTAAAACCAAGCGTAAAAAGCGAATTTGATAGAGTAAATTTAGCGGATCTACAAATAGCAAATTTAAAACGCGCACAAGAGAGTGCAAGGGTTTTAGAAGAATGCTTTAAGCTTATCGATGCTACAAATTCGGAAATTTTCAAATCCATCAGATACGACCTTTACGAAATCGAAAAAGAAATTTAGAGAATTTTTAAAACTTTTTTAGTATAATCGCTACTAATTATTTTCAAATTTAAAGGATTTTTTGTGAGTTCATTCTTTTTGGTTTTACAATTCGTTTTAGCGGCAATTTTAACCGTAGCCGTCTTGCTTCAAAAGAGCTCTTCAATCGGACTTGGCGCATACAGCGGAAGTAACGAAAGCTTATTTGGCGCAAAAGGGCCTGCGGGATTTTTGGCTAAATTTACCTTTGTAGTTGGCGTTATTTTCATCTTAAACACACTTGCCTTAGGTTACACTTACAACACTCAAACAAAAAAATCGCTAATTGATAGCGTAGATACGAAAAACATCACAGTTCCGGCTCCTAGCGCAACTCCAGCCGCGCCTGTCGCACCAAGTGCTCCTGCTGCACCTATAGCGCCGGCTAAATAAATTTGCGAGAAAAAAGTGGCTAAAAATATCTGTTTGAAATTTTGCTTGGCGTTTTTGCTTGCAAGCGTTTCTCTTTGGGCTGACGCACATATATTTAACTATCATAGATTTAACGATCCAAGACACCCAAGCACCAATATCTCTAATGAAAATTTAAGAGAGCAGTTTGAGTTTTTCAAAAATAACGGATATGAGGTCGTACCTCTTTCAAAACTAGTAGAAGCGCTAAAAAAAAGCGAAGAAATTCCGGATAAATGGGTAGTTTTAACGGTAGATGACGGATACAAGAGCTTTTATGAAAACGGGCTTCCGATATTTATCGAGTACGGATATCCATTTGCTTTGATGGTTTATGTTGAGGCAAGTGCCAAAAAATACGGCGATTTCATGACCTTTGAGCAGATCAAAGAGGCGGCGAAATACGGTGAAATCGGCTATCACTCATATGGGCACCTTCACATGGTGGGGCTTAGTAACGATAGGTTAAGATATGATTTCGAAGACGGTATTAGAATTTTTGAAAAGCACATGGGCTATAAGCCAAAGTATTTTGCTTATCCATACGGAGAATACAACGATAAAATAAGAAATATGTCCGTAGAATACGGGCTTGAGGTTTTACTAGCTCAAAATTCAAGCGCAGTCGGCAAAGGTAGCGACCTGCTTGAGCTTGATAGAACTCCGCTTATGGACGGAACCGATCTAAAAGCTGCTCTTGCGATCAAATTTTTAAAAGCCGAATGGGTAATGCCAAAAGACTATCCGAAAAACAATAAAATAGACGAGGTTGTAATTAAAACCGACGAAAACGCGTCATTTGGATATTTTTCCGCAACAAGCAAAGGGACTAAAAAAGTAAAGCTTGAAAACGGTCAAATGAGGATCAAATTTAAAGAGCCTATCGACAGATACAAAGTAAGAATGAGCCTAAAAGTAAACGGCAAAACGACAACAAAAATTCTAGTAAAGGACATAAATGCTGAATGAAATTTATAACAAACAAAAAGAGTCTTGCGACAGATGCATAGACGGTCTTAAGCGCGACTTTTCAACCCTTCGCACGGGCAAAGTAAACATAAGCATAGTTGATAACATCTTTGTTGATTATTACGGAAGTCAAACTCCGCTAAATCAAGTTGCAACCGTACTAACAAGCGACGCAAGCACTATCAGCATAACTCCGTGGGAAAAATCAATGCTAAAAACTATCACGGCAGCGATCTCTGCGGCAAATATAGGCGTAACGCCAAACAACGACGGCGAGAGCGTGAAGCTATTTTTCCCTCCTATGACGGTTGAACAACGCCAAGAAAATGCAAAACACGCAAAAGCCATGGGCGAAAAGGCGAAAGTAAGCGTTAGAAACATAAGAAAAGACGCTAACGATGATGTAAAAAAACTTGAAAAAGACAAATCAATCACCGAGGACGAGAGTAAGAAAGCTCAAGACGAAGTGCAAAAAATTACCGATTCATACACTACTAAAATTGATACTTTAGTAAAAGAAAAAGAGGCTGAACTACTAAAAGTTTAAGCCCAAATTTACGGCTTGTAGCTCTAAACAAGCCGTAATCTCTAGCTTGCAAATTTAGCCGAAATTTACAAAGGAGAGCGATGAGTGCGCTTTTACCTGTCTTGCAACAAATCAAACCTACTATCTCATCTCACAAGATCGAAATTTTAACAGCCTTTGCGTTTGCGCTCGCTGCTTTGTTTTTGCCGTATAAATTTTTAGAAGCAAACTTTGAATACTGGCTATTTTCGCCACTTTATCTAGTCGTCATCTATCTAAGCAGGCACAATAAATTTGCTTATACATGCTCTATTTTAGTGCCGATAATCGGCTCTTTTCTTGTTTATGCTCTAGAGTATAAAAGTGATTTTTACTTCCATAATGAAAAATTTTGGGCTGTTTATACTATAGCGGCGATTGCGCTTTTGGCTGATAAATTTGCAAAAGACGACGAAGGATTTATCAAAAATGTGATAAGCAAAATTTTAAATTTAGCCTTGGCGTTTGGTATATTTGCGCTACTAGCCATCATTATAAGCTTGATAATTGCCGCATTTGACTACTTTTTTGATACCGATTTGTATAGAGTAAATTTTTTGGTCAACTTTCACGTGGCAAATTTTATCGCGCTCGTGCCGTTTTTATTTCTGCTTTTTGAGGATAAATTTTATTTTAGGGATTCAAACCAACTTTTAAAAAACATTTTAAATTTCATCCTAACACCCACTCTTATCATCTACACGGCGATACTTTATATTTATATCGCAAATATTATCCTTATAAGCGGCCTACCAAAGGGTGGAGTTGCGATTATCGTGCTTATTTATCTACTTGCGGGATTTATCCTAACAGCCTTAGATAGTGTGGTAAATTTGGGTTCAAGTAGCACTCTTAAAACAAGTAAAATCTCAAATTTTTATAATTTTTTTGCCTATTTAGGCTCAGCCACTCTCATACTTTTATGGGTTGGAATTTTAGAGCGAACGGATACATATGGTCTAACTCCAAGCAGAATTTATCTCATCTCAGCAGCTACCCTAGCAACGATAACCTACATACTAATGATGGTTAAAAGGCTATTTTCTTATAGAATTTGTGCCGTTATAAGCGTGAGTCTAATCTTAATAACATTTTTTGTTATAGACGCCAGAGGAATTTCGCTCAATTCGCAAATTTCAAGGCTACACGCTTATCTAAACGAGCTAAATTTAACAGACCAAAACGGTGAAATAAAAAAGATAGACATCTCAAATTTAAGCTCAAATGACAAGATCAAACTAACCGATATGGCGTATGCGATCAAAAACCTAGACAACAACTACTCTTTGCCAAACAATGAAAATTTACTTGACGAACTAACGCATTATGGCTACTTGCCAAGGTCCGCCAAAGAGGCAACCGAGTATAGAAGCTTAAAGCTAAGTAGCACTCAGATTGCACTATCGGGATACAAAAACTTGATAGTAGATAGCTTAAACTACGAAAGAGAGGCATTGCAAGAGCAAGGCTTCATAGAAATTTTTAAAGATGATCAAAAAATCATATCAATCAACATGAACGATCATATTAAGCGCGTATTTGAGAAGCGAGGGCTTGATTTTTACACTATTTATTCTTACGAAATTCTAAATCAGCTTGCAGACGATATGCTTGTGATATACACAGAGAAAGGAGTGCTTGTGATAGACTGGCTTGAGCTTAAAGTGAGTCCAAGTCAAGGCTACAGCCTACTTAGAGCAACGCCTGCTTTCTTTTTAGAAAAAGAGTAGCTTAAGCGCTTGCGTGCTAAGATAAACTTAAAAATTTAAAAGGCTAAAGTATGAATTTAGAGCAAATTTACAAAGATGCAGGCGCTTATCTTAAGGGGCATTTTCTACTAACTAGCGGTAACCACTCGCAGTTTTATCTACAAAGCGCAAAAGTACTTGAAAATCCAATGATAGCAGGCAAATTAGCCGATGAACTGGCTCGCGTGATATCTGAAGCGGGAGTTAAATTTGACACCGTGTGCTCGCCTGCAATAGGGGGAATTTTAGCAGGATATGAGCTTGCTCGCGCGGCAAAAAAGAGGTTTATATTTACAGAAAGAGTTGAGCGCGTCATGACTCTGCGCCGAGGCTTTGAAGTGCATGAGGGCGAGAAATTCGTTATCTGCGAAGATATCATCACCACAGGCGGTTCTGCGCTTGAGGCGGCAAATATTATCAGGGATCTTGGCGGAGAGGTGGTTGCCTTTGCTGCACTTGCAAACAGAGGCTTTTGTCCGCTAACAAATTTAAAAAACGAGCGCAAACCAAGCTGCAAGCTGCCAAGCGATCTACCTATCTTTGCGCTTGGAAATTTTGAATTTGAAATTTACGAACCGCAAAACTGCCCACTATGCAAGGATGGCAGCATAGCCATAAAGCCAGGCAGCAGAGGAAATTAACAAATTTTAGCGGATTTAAGCAGGGATAATTTAAATTTATCCTGCTCTTAACAGAGCAAATTTAATATCAAAACAGGAGTAAATTTGGCAAAGCAAAAAGCAACCATCGCAAGTGTGCCTTCGCGGATAAAGGCCTTTATAACCGATGTTTTTTTCATACTTATGCCAATTCTTTATATCACGACTTACGCTGTTTTAGACGGCAAAAACGAGTTTCAAAACAACCAGCTAGCGATATTTATCACGAATTTTTTATTTGGAGTTATCATCTGCCTTTTTCAAAGCATCAAAGCGCAAACTCCGGGCTATAAAAGCCAAGACATATACCTTGTGAATTTGAAAAACGGGCAAAAGTTAGGATTATTTCACGCATTTCTTCGCTATGTATGCTTTGTTTTAGCGGGTTTTAGTTTGATTGGAATTTGCTTATGCTTTTTCCGCAAAGATAGGCTAAATTTGCACGATTTGCTTACAAATTCAGCTGCGGTTAGCAAGAAAACTACTTAACGCCTATATACAAATTCCATTTGCCGTTTTCGTGTAAAATATGCTCATAGCTGCTAAATTTAACCTCTCTTAACATATCCAGCACCTCATCAAATAGATAAACATGCTTAATTGATATGGCTTTCTTCCATTTGCACTCGGACTTTTTAAAGCCAGGTTTAGTAAATATGCAAAATACTCCACCGGTTTTTAAAACCCTTCTTACCTCCTTAAAGTCTTGCTTTAAATCAGGCCAGAAATATATGGTTTCAAAAGCGGTTACAAGATCAAATTTCTCGTCTTCAAAAGGCAAATTTGACACACAAGCCTCTATGATTCTCACCTTGCCTTCGTCGATAGCTTTTTGATTGAGCTTTTTGCTGCATAAAACACAATCCTTAGAGTAATCCACTCCAAAAATGCAACCGTCTTTTAGCTTAGCCGCAATCTTGCACACATTAGATCCCCCACCACATCCAACGTCAAGAATGCACATATCCTCTTTAATCTGAATCTTTGATAGCGCCCATGCTTCGGATTTCTTATGCACCCTATTCATAAGGCTTAAAAGCACTACTCCAAACACCCCTTGGGGCTTTGAAAAATTTTTAGTGATAAAATTCAACATACTCCTTCCTTGTGAATTTTAGTTAAAAATTTTAGAATTATACTTTTTTAAAACTCAAATTTAAATTAATATTTCTTATTATTTTGTAATATTTGTATCAAAATACGTTAAAATCGATATTTTAAAAATTAAAAATGATAAAAATATTATATTTTAATCGATATTTTTTATTGATATTTATGATTAATATATAACATAAACTATATTTAGTACTGCTTAGTATCAAAACACCCAAGATATTTATAACTTATATTTATTAATCATGATAAAAACCAGTTTATAAATCTCATACATATTAATTTTACTTAATTAAAAATCTATTCTTTACAAAAAAGATACAAATGTATATATTAAAGATAAAAGCGAGGAGTCGCCTCCCCGCTAGATAAACTAAGCGTTTAGAATTTTTGGTTTAGAGAATGCTCTAATAGGCCTGATCGCGCCTTTGTACTTCTCAACTTGAACTAGGTTCGTATGAGCGACGTTGCTTTGAGCAAGCTTGCTTGTGCCTTTATCTTTTGTAAGTACGTTTACGCAACCGTGTTGGCAAAGGCTCTTCTTGCCCCAAACCTCAGGATCGTACCAAGCACCTTCGCAAATAATGATAACATCGTCTTGCGCTATATCACTTACGATTGCACCTGCTAGAATTTCGCCGCGATCATTAAATACTATTACGATATCGCCGTCTTTAATGCCTCTTTTTTCAGCTGCACTTTTACTTATATACATCGGCTCTCTGCCGTTTACGGATGTATAGTGTCTAACAACCGAGTTGTTTAGCTGCGAGTGAAGGCGGAAGCGTGAGTGTGGGGTGTTAAGCGCTAAAGGATATTTTTTAGCTAGCTTTTCGTTTCCTAACCACTCAAACGGCTCAAACCAAGCAGGGTGTCCCATGCAGTCATCATATCCCATTTTTGCGATAACAGGTGAGTAAATTTCGATCTTGCCTGACGGAGTTCCGAGTCTAAATTTGTTTGGATTTTCTCTAAAGTTTGCAAATCTGGTGAAGTATTTTTTCTCGTCGTCTTTTTTGTCAAATTTGACGTAGCCCTTCTCCCAGAACTCATCAAAGCTAGGCATCTTGTCATATCCTAGACCTTTTGCTTGACTCATCGCATCGGCATAAATTTCTTTTACCCATTCCATCTCGGTTTTGCCCTCGGTAAAGACCTCTTCCATGCCCCAGCGTTTGCAAATTCCTTTACAAATTTCAAAGTCTGTTCTTGATTCGCCGGCAGGTTCAACAGCTTTTTTGATAGCAAATAGATACTCGCCCGTGCCGTTGCTTTGGTCTATATCGTTTCTCTCAGGCTCGATCGCCACCGGGAAAACAATATCTGACATCTTAGCCCCACCCGTCCAGTAAGGCTCTGCGGTGATAACGGTGTCAAATTTCTTCCACGCTTCAACCATGCGGTTGATTTCCTGATGTCTTGTAAAGATCGATCCACTCGCGCTAAATGCAACTCTCATGTGAGGAAGTTTCCATTTTGTTCCGTTTCTCTCCATCTCCATACCTGGATTTAAAAGAGCGTCTGTCATACGGCTGTTTGGCATGATGTAGTTTTTATTTTTTACCCATGGACTATCGGCTTTTGTGTATTTTTCGCTTGGGAATGAGCTTAGACCCTTAAGAACAGGAGCTATGTAAGTCTCATCACTTGTCTTGTGTCCTTGGTCGCATGCCATAAATCCGCAACCCTCTTTTCCGATATGTCCAAGCATTGAAGCTAGAGTGATAAGCGCCCAGTATGATTGCTCACCGTGATCTTGTCTCTGGATAGCAAAACCGCTTAGGATGATTGATTCGTTTTTAGCTAAAGATACGCAAAGCTCTTCTAGCTTTTTAACAGGAACGCGTGAAATTTTGCTTGCCCAAGCAAGATCTTTTACTACGCCGTCGGTTGTTCCCATGAAGTAATCTTTAAATTTATTAAAGCCGACTGTGTATTTTTTGATAAATTCCGCGTCATAAAGATTGTTTGCGTATAGATAGTGGCACATACCTATCATCATCGCAGTATCAGTTCCAGGAACTACGCCGATGAAGTCTGAATTTAGATATCTGATCGTGTTGTTTTTGTATGTATCTACGGCGTAAATTTTCTTAGCGCCGCTTGCGTTTGCCTCTTTTAGGGCTGTATAGTAGCGGTATGTCTCGTGTGTCGGAACACCAACGCCTATCTCGTTTGTAACAAGTGGGTCGGTTCCCCAAAATACTAGAGTTTTGGCTGATTTTAGTATGGCTTCCCAGCGAGTTGGAGCTTCGTTTGGCTCGATGGTGCCGATAACGTGAGGCATTACGACGTGGCCTGCACCGTAAGAGTAGTTGCCGTCTTCTGAAACAAATCCGCCAAGGATAGTTAGCATCCTTCTAGCTGTCGCTCTACCCCAGCTTACCTTACCGCTACCGCCCCACCAGTAGCACTCGCCGTAAATACTCTCAGGACCGTATTTATCGAAATTTTCTTTTAAAGCTTTTGCGGCAAGATCAAGAGCCGTATCCCAGTCAACTCTTACAAATTCCTCTTCGCCTCTAAGTTCAGGCTTGTTTGGACCCTTTTTCTCAAGATAGCTCTTTCTTACACAAGGGTAAAGCACGCGGCTTTCGTTTTGGATGGCATCAGGGATCGCGTTATTTAAAGTAGTTGGAAATCTATCTCCCTCAAATGGCTCTATACTTGTTATTTTACCGCTTACTACGTTTGCGTAAAATGGTCCGAATCTATTTGCGCAAAACACTTTTCTTTGATCAAAAAGCGTTTTTGAGGCATTTGCCATGCTATTTGCCTGAAGGCTTACGCCGGCTAAAGCGCTCAGTTTTAAAAAACTTCTTCTCTTCATATTTTCTCCCTTTTAAGAAATTTGTGGTTGTTTAATTATCTAAATTTAAAATTTGACCGTTATTGAACATCTTTTGCATTGTGCTGCAAATATTTTATAATCGCACTCTTATCGGCATCTTCAAGACCGACAAAGCCTGAGCTTATCATACTTTCTATTTGAGATGGCCATTGATTGACAGTATAAGAATTTGGTTCGTGCAAGATATGGCACGCAGAGCAACTTTGCTCAAATAAATTTTTGGCATTGTTGTAAAGCGGCTCAGGATCGGTGGTTAAATTTTCGCTTGAGATCTCAAATTTAAACTCAGCCTTAAGCCAAACTTCGCCGTAGTCATCCTCTGTCTTTTCTAAAATTTTGACATAAGGGTTGCTGCCGCCTTCATAGCTTGCATTTCCCACATATGTCTCAAACACTACGAATTCTTCGCCAAGCGCCGGGCTTTTAACAAGCTTTTCCTGATAGCCCTCTTGAACAAAACCGGTTACTGAAACCTCGGTCTTATCGCCGTTTGCCTTTATAATCTCAACAGGCGTTAATATCCTAGCAAAGCCTATATGCTTGCCGTCTTTGGCGATCTCTTCGCTGTTTTTAACATAGGCCGTTTGAGCAAATAAACAGCCGCTTAAAATCGCCGAAAGTAAAAATGCTTTTTTCATACCGATAAGCTCCTTTAAATTTAATTATCAACTTGACTTAAAATCAAGCTTTTTTCATAATAGTTGATATAAGCTTAATAGCCATTTAAAAAATATTATAAATTTTAACTTAAATTTTAAATGTAAAATTAAATATTATCTTCAAATATATACGCTTATACTTTTTTAACACCCCCATTTTAAAGCAAATTTCTAATATTTAAAACTATAAAACCAAATTCAAGCTAGGTTATCAAGATTATAAATTCGCTTCATATAAATGTGTAAATTCGTAACAAAAAGATAGTAAATTTTTGATAATTTCTATCTATTTAGATGAAAATTAACTCGTTGCAAATTTAAATTAAGTGGCTTATCAGGATAAAACAAGTCACAAACGATAAATTTTAAATATTTAAAACGCTATGCAGCTTATATTTTTAAAATTTAAATATTAAAAATATTCTTTTCATAGAACTTCATAATTTTTTACAACCCTAATAAGATATTCTTTTAAAGTAATATTTTATATTCTAGAATAAATTTTAAAGATTTCATTATGCAGAATTCATTGGTGTCAAGAGAGAGACTTGAACTCTCGACCTCCGGCTTATGAGACCAGCGCTCTAACCAGCTGAGCTACCTTGACACATAGAAGAATTGCGAATTATATTACACCGTTGCTTATATATAGATAAATTTACAAGACCACACTTTGATATAAAACAAAAAGTCAAAATTCGCCTCTTGGTTTCTAAAAATTTTAAGTCTATATTAGCCACACAATTTGAGCAAAATATAGATATTTCATTAAAGACATTTTAAATTTATAAATTTTCTGCTAAAATCACATTTTCAAATAGACAGGTGTCCGAGTGGTTGAAGGAGCACGCCTGGAACGCGTGTAAGGTTAATAGCCTTCGTGGGTTCAAATCCCATCCTGTCTGCCATGATTTAAATATGTCAATTTCATTTTTTTAAATTTTTCTTGCAAACTCCTAAAACATACTATAACTTTCCTATCAATTATATATCGCTAGTGATATATAACAAATAGTTAAAAGGCTACTTTATTTAAGAGATAAAAAGACTAGTTAAGCTTAGCGGTAGTAAAAGTAAAGTTGATTATAGCACAAAAAGTAAACAAGTACTAAACTTATACTATTGATGCTATAGTAGGTAGAATATTTAAGCTTTATTATGCAGATCAAAAGAGTTGCATAACGAAGATAATTAGGAATTTACGTTATAGCCGAAGATATTAAAATATTTATCGAGATCTTAAAGAGATTATCAAACATAATATATTGTGGTCAAATATGAATAATAAGACTTTTAAATTTATACTTATCATTCTTGTCTTTAATGGTATCTATATCCTTACCACCTTCAAGCTCTTTTAGTAATTTTACGGCGTCTATCCTTGCTTCGATTACACTATAAATGCCTTCTCCAAACTTACCTATTGTAAGCGACTTATCATCCTTTGTTCTTATAAAGAATGTTTTCTTGCCACTTGGATTAAGCCATAGATATAACTCTTTGAGATTTCTTACCGCTATTTTCTTTTTGGATTTTGGAAGTTGCAGTTTTCTAATATCTTTATCTTGAAGATTTGCTTTAGAGATGTTTACCATTTAATTCCTTTCGTTTCCATGTTTTCCTATGTTTTTACAAAAGCCCCAGAATTAAAAAAGTCTCTTAATTAGTCCCTGAATTAATCAGAAACAATTAGAGCACAAATGGCAATCAAAGTAACTAATTGGAAATCAAAAATGCTGTAAAGCCTTTAAGTAAGGCATTTAACAGAATTAAAAAGAAGGGATTAAAACTTAAAGAAAGTTTAAATGGTGGAGTTAAGAGATACCATAATATGCTATTTAAATAACTTATTTATCGTTATTCTAAAGCATTAAATACTATTACATATTCGATAACATACTCAATAAATAAGACGTAAATCTAGAAAAATATTAATTATTTTTTTAAGAAAATCAATGAAAAAAAATGAGTTATGAAAAGTTTAGTTTTCAATACATAGTATTTGTAATGCCCTAAAATACGCTATCTTATTTTAGTTAAATATCTGTTTTTAAGTTTCGCAAACTTAAAGTAGGTGTTTTGGTTTAAGGTTTGATATGTTTTACAACTTTTTTAGCTCGAAACTTAATTAAGGTTAAAATATGTGAAACCTCATCAATTTTTAGTTTCATGATTATTTATTATCTTTTTAATGTCTTGTTTAAAATCCTCATTCTGTTTTAGCTCTTGGAATTTTAAATATTCATCATCGGCTTTAGTGTTTGCACTTTCTTTGCTTATTTTACCAAAACCTTTTAATATCTCATACCCATTAAAAGTCAAAAAGCCATCTATTTTAGTATCCCAATCTTTCATTTGGATTGCTATGCCTTGCTCCGCTTGAGTTTCTACATAGTCAAGTAGCATATTGGTTAGCCTATTAAGCTTACTAATCTCGGATTCGTCTAAATAGTTCTTTGCTATGTATACGTCTTGCTTGATAAGGTCTTTGCCTCTACTGCTTCCACTCCAAGTCATCAAGCCCATGTTGGGCTTTGTGTGGTCTGCTCTCTCTTTGATAATCTCCGCTGATGTTTTTTTAGTTATTGCGTATTCTAATTTATTTTGGATATTGGCGAAAAAGTTTTTAGCCGTCTGCGATGTCTTATCATAATCCACGCTTAGCGCAAATAAATCCCTGACTTTTTCATAAAATAACTTTTCACTAGCCCTTATGGCTCGTATGCGTTCTAATAATTCTTTGAAGTAGTCTTTATTAAATACGTTATTGCCTTGTTTTAGTCTCTCATCATCAAGCACAAAGCCTTTAATGATGTATTCTTTTAATGTGCTGGTAGCCCATTGTCTAAAATGTGTTGCTTTTACACTGTTTATACGATAGCCAACCGCTATAATCATATCAAGATTGTAATGCTTAACACCAAGTTTAGTCCCATCGGGTCGCACTGTCAAAATTTCTTTGACGGTGCTTTCGTCTAGCTCTCTTTCGTCTAAAATATTCTTTATGTGATATGATACATTCTGCTTGCTAGTCTCAAAGATTTCGGCTATCTGTTTTTGATTTAGCCATATTGTCTCGTTTTCTCTGTCGGCTAATATTTGAATATTGATTTTATTGTCGCTTGTTGAATAAATAATAAAATTTTGCTCTTTAATGTCTATCATTTCGCTTCCCATTTATTAGCCTTGTAGATGCCCAATAAATAAATCGCTTCACTTTCTACTGCATATGGAATAACATAGCTTTTAAAGATTAAATCTCTTACGCTTTCATCATTAAATTTTAATGACTGTCTGCATTTAAAGGGCTGGTCTGGTATTTGCTCTATTTTAGTAACCAACTGGTCTTTAAACTCTTTAGCTCTCACTCTGCTATCTTTGCTAATAAAATCAAATACGGCTTTTAGCTCCGTCCTAAAACGCTTGGTTTGCCTTATTACCATTGCTCCATCTCTTTTTTTAAATCATTAAATGGATAAGTTTCAAGCTCGCCTCGTCTGATAGCTTCTAAATCGGCTTGATAGTTTGCTATGCGTTCAGCGTGTTCCGCTTCAGCCTTTAATTGCTCTATGCTTAAAGTTTCTAGGCTCTGATTTGTTGTGCTTGCTAATGCCTTACTTACTGCTATTATTTGTTTGATAAGGCTTTCATCTGCCCTAAATATTACACTTTGCATACTAGCCCCTTTTTATTTTTGTATTCTGACTATTTAAATGTGCATAGCTTCTTTGTTTTAGTATTGTAACATAGCTTCACTTATTTTGATACCTTTACTCATTAGAGTAAAGACTACTATTAAAGATGAGAATCATATAAAATTACTGACAGTGTTTAAAAAAATGCAGCCCAGCAGACCCCTACAGTCAATAAGATACTAGAAAGAACCTAAAAACTATTTTCGTATATTTTTTAAAACTCCAATATGCCTAATCTAAAATTTAAAGTTTTAAAAGATATTTTGAAACTAGCTATCAAATAACCAATAATACACTAGAGAAGCAAAACTTAAAATAGTAAAAACAATTATTTTTTAATTCTCTTTTATGCTCTTGTTTAACGTGCTTTGCTTCATATTTTACGGTTTAGTTTTTGTATTAATTAATATTTACAAATGAAAACTAGTGATATTAATTGACGTATCGCAAATTTTTTAATTCTTAAATAACAATTTTGTCTAATTCGAAAGCAATTTAACCGCACATAAATTAAATTATTTAATGAGTCTAATAATGTCTTGAAAATCATTTAAAGCCTGATTGAACTGCAGGCTAAATCGTTCTTTTTTTGATAACGGATTAATAGCTCTATTTCTGATATTCAAATCTCTTATTTGAGCTGTTGCTTCTATTCTGTAAAGAGGATTTGGCAAATTGTTTTTAATCGCTTTATCATAAATACAAATTTTTGATAAGCTAGAAAGTCCTGTTTCATTTATGTAAAAAGTGTTACGATAAGGCTTTAGCTTGTAAATACCATTTAAATTTTTTAGATTAAATAAAGCATAATCAAAACACAAATCAATACTCGTTACGTTATTTACTACACTCAAAATCTCATTAATTAACTCAAATGGCGGTTGGTCTTTATGATACTGCTTTAGTCCGAAAATTTCTAATTGAGCTTTATGTCTATCGTTTGCAGTAGTATTTGCATAAAAAATATTAAAGCCATCTAGCATATAAATATTTGTGAGTTGTAATTTCTCATTGAAACGATATTTATTATGTATAAGCTTGTATAGGTTTTCATCTTTACTTATTTTTTGCCATTTGCAGCCATGCAAACTTACTATTTCATTCAATAATTCTAATTTTGTGGCTGTTTTTATTTTGGTATTTTTATGAAATGTAACCCTTATTGTATCAACTTCTATCAATGAGTCATTTAGTCTATTATGTTCAGTTAGATTTTGGTTTATCTCTGTTAAAATTGCCATTGTTGAAAATCTTTAAGGGTGGCTGATTCGTGCTTGACCACCCTTATTTTAGAACTTTGTTGAGGTGTATTTATACGCCTCGACACCTTAATCCCAATACCCTATCAGCTTTAACATAGTCTATTATCCGCCACATCTTAAACCGACTATGATTTTTCTTAACCCATCTAAAATCAACTATTCCAGCATGATAAAGCTCCACTAAATATTGATTAGCATTGCTTATGCCATAAACTTGCCCTGCCGTTATCTCCCCTTGCTCTTTCATAAGTTTTAGAAGTTTTATTTTATGCAAACTCATGGTTATCCTTTTTTTGATGAATTCTAAGTTCATCTTGGCATATGAGGTCATTGTCTTTTATCCAGTAGTCCCATAGTTCATCAATTCTAGCACGCGCCAAAGGACTGCATTTTAAAAGACGCTTGATTCCTTTCTTTGTGAAATAAGAATTTGGTTTATAAGGTCTAGCTCCATTACTATCAATTACAATCAGGTAATTTACGTCATAGTCGCGACCCATTCTAAAACCTTGTTCGACAAAAGATACACCATAATCAATAGTGGCTGTTTCTGGACAAAATATCGCTCCGCTAAACATCTCAGCGGATTCTAAGGCTTGCAATATTTTATACTTATCATAATATTTCATTGTTTACTCCTTTGCTTTGTAAGTATTCATCTACTTCGTTTTTTAAAAAAAGTAGTGTTCTAGCCGTTAGCCGTCTAGGCTTCGGAAACTCGGGGTTTTTTTGAAAGCGCCATAATGTGCTCTCTGATATGTTTAGATAAGCCATCAGCTCTTTTGGAGTTAAATTAGGCTTATCAAAACTAAATTTTGTTTGTCGCATGTTAATATGCTCCTTTTATTAAAGTCATCCGCAAGCATAAAATACTTTTCGAATGCTGTTGAAATTATGGCAGAAAAAATTTTTTTAATCTAGTGATAAAATAACGTTAAAATCGATGTTGGAAATAAATTTTATGCATAAATTTGATGTACAAAAATGTAAAACTTACATTGAATTTGATGTAAGTTTTACTATTTATTGTTCTGCGGGTTAATGTTTTAAAGATTTTCTGATTAATATTCTCAAATCTTGAATTCTTTTTAATAAATCTGTCTGACTTAATTTTACAATAGGTCTGAGAACTTCAAACATATCATTGTTAAAGTTTTTATTAATATCAGTTAGTTTCGGTTTTTCATTTTTAAATTTTGTCTTTTTTTCTTCTAATTCATCAATAAGATTTATTCTAAAAGTATCTACTGCATCATTATCTGAAACAATATCCGCAATATCAGTCAAAGCCTCTATCGCACAATCAATAAGTTTTATATTTTTATCAATATCCATCTTTCTACGTTTTAATTTAATATTTAAAGCCTGTAATCCTTGAACATATGTTTTTATTAATTTCAAGATATTGTAATAAGAATGTTTGTCAATATTCAAATCAATAAATTTTAGAGAATCAATTTCTGAACTTAAATTAAATCTAAAATTACTTTCACTATTTTTACATACAAACACATTTTCGCTTAATAAAAACCGAATAATTCCATCTTCTAATTCAGTCAATGAGTACTGAGAGTGTTTATCTTCGTTATCGCTTGTTTCTTTTACTTTGGTTAAAAACATAGTCGCTAATTGTTTTTTCAAATCCAATAATGCTTTTTCCGATTGACTATCACCTCTCAGATTAAGAGTATTTAAATTATTATTCAAATACATAAGTGTTCCATTTATCAAGGCTTTTACTCTTTGATTAATATATGGCTCATAGTGTTGTTTGTAAAAATTTGCAACACTATTTTTTTGTCGCTCTACTTCTTTTACAACTTCTTTGTCAAATTTATCAATTTCCATCTCTACTCCTTTAGTTCATCTAAATAATTACTCCACCATTGCATAAGTCTAGCCCTGTCCTCTAGTCGTTGGCTTCTGTCGTAAATTGCCTTAACCGTGTTGCGCTCTCTATGGTCTAAACATAGCTCTATTACTTCGCTGTCTAGCCCGTGAGCCTTGATATTTTCATTTAATAGCGTGCTAGCTGTCGTTCGTAAGCCGTGAAATACCATATCATCACCAAAACCTAAACGTTTAATTGCATAATTGAGCGTGTTTTCGCTTAAAGGCTTGGTGTTTGTTACATCACTCGGAAAAACATACTCGCTCTTTAAGCCCAAAAGCTCTTTTTGAGTATGCAAAATCTTTTTTACTTGCTTACTTATCGGCATAATAAATTCATTTCTTAACTTCATCTCTTTAGCGGGGAATATGATGAGGTCTTTATCAAAATCCACATATTGCCACTTAAGCCTTCTAACGTTTGCACTGCGTAAAAATGTATGAATACCGAATATTAAAGCCTGCTTTGTGCTATTTGAGCCTTGATAATCATCAAAAGCCCTCAAAAGCTCTTTTAGCTTGTCCGTATCTGTAATGGCTTTAAAATTATTTGTCTTTGATAGTTTAAAAGTATCGGCAAATATGATATTTCTTGCGGGGTTATTATCTATGTAGCCTTTACTCACTGCATAATCCATAATTTTACGCATAAGGTAAAAAGCTCGCTTTGACGTATCGTGGCTTAAGCCCCTTTTAGCTTCTTTGTCTTGTATCTTTTCTATCGCATTTGATAGGTCTAGCCGTGTGAGTGTCTTGATATTCTTATCCTTTAATAGCGGATAGAGATGATTATTAATGCGCCCTATCTGTTTATCAAAGCTTGTCAGCTCCTTGCTTTGCTCTTTTTTTATCCATTGTTCGGCTAGGTCTTTAAACGTGATAGCTTGATTTTTTTCAGGGTTTATATCCTCGCCTCGCTCTCTCATAGTGGTTAGCTCGTTCGCTTTGGTCCTTGCTTCGACTAGGCTTATACTTGGATATTTACCGATAACTATTTGATTTATCTTGCGTTTTGGGTCGCCTTTATCTGCATAGCGATAATAAAAGGTCTTAGACAGCCCTTTTTTAGTATCGGTTATATACACGTATAAAAATTCGGTTGCGATGTCTTTTAACCACTCTCTACTTTTACCTTTAAAGAGATTATATTTTTTTAACTCCAGTTCTTTAATAAAAGTAGCCATATTTAAAGCCTTTTTCCTTTATCTGCCACTCGATTTAGGTATCTTTGCCACTTAAACCAGGCTTCTTTTTATGATACGCATTTTAATCAAACATACCATTTTATGGTTATTTTGCTTGAGTATGTCCTTAAATATGATTTTTGAGTATGTTAAAAAACACATATTCTGCAAGCTCTTGAATATGTCAAAAAAGAGCATATTTTAAAAAGCTTTTTGAATATGTCAAAATTTAAAAAGTTTTTACATATTCATTTACATATTCAAAACATTGAAATTGAGTGAAATTGAATGATAACGTATGATTGCTTAAACTATCTCAAAATCCCGTATTTTAGGGGCTTTTTGAAGCTTTATGATAACGAGTAAAAATGATAAATGGTGGAGTTAAGCGGGATCGAACCGCCGACCTCTTGAATGCCATTCAAGCGCTCTCCCAGCTGAGCTATAACCCCAAAAAGTATTTGGTGATTATATACATATTTCACTTACAAAAAATTTAATTTTATCAAAAATAAAATATTTTTTTAAGCATAGTTGGGATAAAATTACACTTTCAAAATGCGGGAATAGCTCAGGGGTAGAGCACAACCTTGCCAAGGTTGGGGTCGCGAGTTCGAATCTCGTTTCCCGCTCCATCAGTTTTTTGGGAATTTATGCCCGGGTGGCGGAATGGTAGACGCAAGGGACTTAAAATCCCTCGGTAATTTTACCGTACCGGTTCAAGTCCGGTTTCGGGCACCATAAATTAAGCTAAAAGGCGACATGGCCAAGTGGTAAGGCAGAAGCCTGCAAAGCTTTTACCCCCGGTTCGAATCCGGGTGTCGCCTCCAAAACGACATAAGGAGAAAAAGATGCGTTATGTTTTAGTACTTTTATCTGCGGTCCTTTTGATGGCTGGCTGTTCAAATACCTGGCGAGGTGTCAAGCAAGATACCAACAAAGCAGTTGAATGGTCTAAAGACAAAGTTAACGACGGGGCTACCTACGTTAAAGAAAAAACTGAATAAATTTGGCTAAAATTAGCCAAATTATGATCTCGGGAGATGGCTGAGTGGTCGAAAGCGGCGGTCTTGAAAACCGTTGAGGTGTGAAAGCCTCCGGGGGTTCGAATCCCTCTCTCCCGGCCATTATTTAGCTCCAATTATCTTTTAAATTTCTCATAAAAAATCAACTTATAAAAGCTGTTTGTAAAATTTCATATCTCTACAGATGTAGATTAAAAATAGATTTCTTTAGTTAGAAAGCCAAACGAAAACTTAAATTCAACAAAGCCATGATTTAAAACTTTTGCTTTATTAAATAATTATAAAATTTATTTGATAGTGAATTTATTTACTCCAACCCACCTTAACTATTTATAACTACGCAATATTACAAAACATCTCTTTCATTAGCTTATCATCAAATTTTATAAAGCATTTCAAGATACGTCAATAAAAAAACCACAATAATCAAAGCGGGAAAGATCGCGATTAAGAATTTAAGTATAAAACGATAAAATTTCAACCAACAAAAGAGCTAAAAAAGAGTGCAAAATAAAAATAAAGGCGAAATATGAGATATGATTTTGATAAAGTTATAAATAGGCGTGGCTTAGACTCTGTAAAATGGCGTTGCAAAGAGGATGAGCTGCCGATGTGGGTAGCGGATATGGACTTTGAATGTGCGCCTAAAATTTTAGCTGCACTTCAAAAGCGCCTTAATCACGGTATATTTGGATACTCAACTCTGCCCACGGAGTGGCAAAGTTCGATTTGTTCGTGGTGGGGCAGAAGGCACAAAGTTGATTTTAAGCCTGAGTGGCTTATTTCCTGTAGCGCAGTGGTGCCGGCGATTGCGAGCATAATACGTAAATTTTCTTGCCCCGGAGATAAAATCTTAGTCCAATCTCCTGTTTATCATGCGTTTTTTAATATCATCACAAATAACGGCAGGCAAATTGCAGACAACAAGCTAATCTATAATTCGCAAGAGTATGAAATCGACTTTATAGATCTTGAAAACAAGCTTAAAGACCCTCTCACTCGCATAATGTTGCTTTGCAATCCGCACAATCCTATAGGTAAAATTTGGAGCAGAGCAGAGCTTAAAAAGATCGCCAAGCTATGCTACGAAAACGACGTTTTGTTAGTGTCTGATGAAATCCACTGCGATATCGTAGATCCTAAGCTTAACTACACTCCCATGGCTTTGATTAAAAAGTATTTTCAAAACTGCATAACCTGCATCTCGCCCAGCAAGAGCTTTAATATCGCGGGCATTCAGGGTGCAATGGTCGTAACGCCAAATGAAAATTTAAAAGATCTTATAAAGCGCGCTTTTGATAACGATAAAATTGCCGAAAATAACGTGTTTAGCGCAGTAGCGACGATAGCTGCGTATAATGAAAGCGAGGCGTGGCTTGATGAGCTTAGAGAGTATATCTATACTAATAAAATTTTAGTGCGGGAATTTTTACAAAGCGAAATTCCAAGCATCAAGCTCGTTCATTCGACGGCTACTTATTTGCTTTGGCTTGACTGCTCGCAAATTTGTGATGATTCGAGTAAAATACAAAAATTTCTAAGAAGCAAATTTGGGCTTTGGGTATCTGAAGGCGGAGCGTTTGGAGGTAACGGCAAGCAGTTTTTACGCATGAATATAGCATGCCCCAAAGAGCTCTTAAAAGATGGCTTAAGCCGTCTTAAAAAGGGAATAAACGCTTTTATAAATAGCGAAAAATCGTAATTTTGAATTTTATTTGCAAATTGGCAAACTATTAACTTTGAGTTGGGATAAAATTTAAAACACTTAGATATTATTTCATTGTCCGACAAGAAAAACCTCCTTTTTGTAACAACTCAATATGCGCCCTTTAACGAGGGTGCATATTTATCTCCCCTTTAATAGCTTTTGATATAATCCAAATTAAAAAAGGATAATCATGCTAACACATTTAGACGAAAAAAATCGCCCGAAAATGGTTGACGTAAGCGAAAAATCGCCCACTACGCGCATAGCCGTAGCAAGCGGTATCATAAAAATGAGCCAAGAAGCCTTTAACGCAATCAAAGAAAATACAGGCAAAAAAGGCCCCGTTCTTCAAACTGCCGTAGTTGCGGCGATCATGGGTGTTAAAAAAACAAGCGAATTGATCCCGATGTGTCATCCACTACTTATCAGCTCGGTTGATTGCGATATCGTTGAGTTACCCGAAATGATGGCCTTTAAATTAATCGTAAGCGTTAAGATAGAAGGTAAAACAGGCGTTGAGATGGAGGCGCTTACAGGTGTTAGCGTGGGTCTTTTAACTATATACGATATGATAAAAGCCATAGATAAGACTATGCAAATAACAGATATAGCGCTTGAAAGTAAAACAGGAGGAAAAAGTGGCGAATATTCACGAAATAAATGAAAAACCAAATATCAAATATCCAACTTTATGGGAGTATAAATTTATACTTGAAGCGGGTATAAACGCTCAAAATACGATAGATGAACTAGTAAGAGGGCGCGAGTATGAACTAAAATTTTCCAAATTCAGTTCGGATAAAAAATACGCCAGCTACAACTTAAAGCTAACCGTAAATTCAGAAAAAGAGCGCTTAGAAATATTTAACGCTATCAAAAATCGCGCCAAATACGTTTTATAAAGGAAAAATATGCAAAATAAAATTTTTCTTCACACACTTCAAGAAAACAAGGACAATCCGCAAATTTTAGTCCTTATCCGTGAGCTTGCATTTGATCTTAGTAAGAAAAAATTCAAAGAACTAAAAAGCGATCAAGAGCTAAACGAAGAGGTCTCAAATACTTTTGGGCAAATGTGTGAAATTCTGAGATCGGAAAATTTACTCAACTCAAAAAGCGTTGCAAATCTTATAGACGGCATCACGAGTGCGGCAAGCGAGTCAAAAGAGCAGTTTTTGTATAAGTTGATTTATGAAAAAGAGCGCATAGAAAAGCAGATTGACGATCAAATTTATGATATCAAACGCACCATACAAGCCACTCTTGAAAGCATTGAAAGCCACATACAAAATGGCGAATTTGAAGAAAAAGAGCAAATTTTAAACGCGATTGACGATGCTATGCTTTGCGATTTGCAGATGCTTGGAATCCTTCGCGAAACTACCGAAGCGGCGTTTTTGACTACCATAGAAAAGGGCGAGGACGTAAGAGATACGAGCGCAGAAATAGCTAAAAATATCGTATATAGCGCGATAAACGAGGGTGTATTTAGCAAAATTCGCTTCCTTGAGATCGCAGAAGTCGTAATAGAAACCGCCGTAACCATAGCAAACGAAGATCACAGCTTCGCCAAAGAGCTTATAAACGGCTCGGTAACCGGTGCAAGAGACGGGATTTTAAAAGCGATTGAGAAATTTAAAGAGGAGATGAAATTCGCTCCGGATAGCGAAAATTTGATAAAAAGCGCAAAAGAGCTGGTTAAGATAGAAGATGACTTCGTAACCATGCTTAAAAATCTAATGCAGCGCTCAAACGACCCTGCCGCAAGTATCATCAGCGATCTTTTAGAAAATACGCTGGATAGTTATTTTGCGAAATTTAAGCGTATGCAAAACGAGATCAGCGACCAGCTTGCAATAAGGCTTGAAGAGCTTAAAATGAATGAAAATATCAACAAATTTACACAAAGCGCAAGCGTTAAATTTGAGACTTTGAAAAAAGAATTCAACGAAAAAAGCGATAAATTGATGGAAAATCTTGAAGTCAATGAAAAGCTTGAGGCGCTTAAAAAAGAGATAGCCGAATTTGAGAAAAAGGCTTCAGAAAAGCTTGAAGGCATAAAATACGAAGAAATCGGCGAAAATTTAAAAACCAAAGCCAAAAAACTCGGCGACAGGATCTATGAGAGTGCCGAAAATTTCATAAAAACCGCAAAAGAAAAGATAAACAAAAAAGATTAGGTATGAGATGTTAGAGGCGTATCTCGCCTCTAATTTTTATCTATCTTGCAAGCAAAGGCACGGAAATTCATTCTATCTACAAGAGCAAATTCGATTAAACCGCAATTTATTTGCTT
>NZ_LIWP01000017.1:0-33434 GCF_012978775.1 Campylobacter sp. RM15925 | reverse complement strand
AAGATATTTTTCAGGATCGGTTTTAAATAGCTCTATACTCATCAAAATCACGCTTAAAGGAGTGTTTATCTCGTGAGTCGTATCGCGGATAAATCCGTCTAAAAACTCTATCTTTGCGTATAGCGGACGCAGAGATAGCCTGATGATAAGATAGGCTATTAGCAAGATCGCAGCCAATACTCCAAGCGAAACGAGCAAAATTTGAGCCTTGAGTGCCAAGAGTTTAACCTTAACATCAGCGCGCTTAATGGCTACGAGATACTCGTTTTGACCCTTTTTATCATGAACTCTAAACTGCACGACATTTTCTTCGCCGTCCATGTAGTTACGCCCCATACCCTGCTTTGGCTTAAAGTCATCTTCTATCACTTCGCCTGTTTTTAAATTTACAACATAAGCTTTCATATCGTCAAAGTCGTCATCATCAAGCTCGCCGTTGTTGTGAAGTTTTATCTGAAGTTCGCGCTTAAAATCCCTAAAATCAAATGCATCCTTGTCCATTATGAAGTGTTTCTCTCTATCATAAAAAACTTTGCCGAAAAACACCAAAAACGCAACGCTGGTTAAAAAATACAGCAAAAATATAGGCAAAACATGGCGTTTTTTAAACATATCTATATCCTAGCTTTGATGCGCTTACTATACGCTCCTTGCCAAAAATTTTGCGCAGTTCGGTTATATAAACGCGCAAACTAAGCTCGCTTGGACTCTCGTCATAGTCCCAAATTTGCTCATAAATTTCATCTCTGCTTATGAACCTATCTCGGTTTTTAAGTAGCAGAGTTAAAAGTTTGGCTTGTTTTTTAGGCATGGTTACTATCTCTTCGCCCTTATATAGCACTCCTTGCTTCATATCAAAGCTGAAATTTTCATCAAGCATTTCAAATTCTCTTACGTTATGCACAAATGTTCTTTTAAGGATATTATTTACGCGCAAAAGCAGCTCTTTAAGCTCAAAAGGCTTTTTGATATAGTCATCACATCCGCTCAAAAAGCCCTTTTGAAGATCGTTTATGGTGTTTAAAGATGTAGTAAATATGCAAGGAGTAAGCCTTCTGGCCTCTCTTAGCTCTTTTAGTAGCTCAAAGCCGTTGCCGCCGATGATTTTAACGTCAAATATCCACAGATCAAAGTTGGTTTCATAAGCCAGACTAAGCGCCTCATCATAGCTTTTAACGCCCTGCACCTCGAAATTCTCGCTTCGAAGATACGAACACATCATATCAAGCAGCATCGCCTCATCTTCGACTACTAAAATTTTAGCCACCATTACTCCTTAAGCTAAATTTACGGATATTACTATTTTTGGTTTTAATAAAGCATAAATTTTAGCTTTAAGCTCTTGAGCCAAAGGACGCAAGAGCCATAAATTTACTGCCACATACAGCCAAAGCCTGCACCATATCCCTGCGAGCCGTTTTTATTTATACCCATTCCTTGCGCTTGATTCATACCGCAATTAAAATTTTGATTGCAGTTTTGATGAGCTTTCATCTTGTGTCCTTTGCCTGATTGATGATGCCAGCCGTAACCGCTACCTTGACTTCCGCCATAGGCGTAAAATCCCATTTTGCGAGCCTCTTTTACGCTTAAAGCGTCTATTTTATCTCTCATCATTGCTCTATACTCTTGCATAAATTTTACTCTCTCATCAGGACTCATCGCAGACATCTTCTTTCTCATCTGCTCTCTAAAGTCGCCTCTTATATCCGCTATCTGCGAATCAAGCTTGCCTGCGCGCTTATGAATTTCAAACGAAATTTCACTTAGCGTCTTTGCGTCCGCACCTGCTATCATGCTATTTAACTGCTCGTTTGAGCTATCGCTAATCGAGCTTGCAAATAAACTTCCCGCGACTAATATCGCGATTAAACCTAACTTTTTCATCTTCTCTCCTTGTGTTGAAATGTAAGTGAAGTATAAAGAAAAGTTGTGAAGAAAAAGTTAAGCAAAATTTATAAAATAATCTATAGTATGAATTTAAATTTATCTTTTTAGTTAAATTTGGTATGTAAATTTAAGATTATAAGAAAGTCAAATTTGACCGAGTAGTTTCGGTCAAATTCCGTGTTGTTTGGATTAAATTTCTATAGGCTTAAGTGCCAGCTCGTTTGCCTCTTTAACGCTTAAATTTAAGACTTTTTCATTGTAGCTGGCGATAAATTTTTCTTTAAATTTCGCTTGCTCATCTTGGCTTATAGAGGCTATCTTTTTATCAAACTCGGCCTTAAAGTCTTGCTTTGAAGCCTCGGCTTCAACTCTTAGCTTGGCGGCTCTTTTATCTATCTCAAATGAAATTTCGCCCAAAGTCTTAGCATCGGCGTTTTTTATCATTTTGGCAAATCCGCACGACTGAGCCTTGTCAAATTTCGCCGATAAATAGGCTTTAAAAGCAACTAATATACTCATGATTTTTAATCTTTTCATATTTTCTCCTTAAAAGTTATGAAAAGATTTTAAAAAGAAGTTGTGAAGAAAAAGTTAAGTCGTCAAACTAAAAAAGAGCGTTTATCTTTTTGATGAAATTTATCGGATTTACCTGCACGCCGTTTACTATGACGCCAAAGTGAAGATGAGGACCGCTAACTCTACCGCTAGCTCCGCTTAGTCCGATTATCTCGCCCTTTTTTATCTTTGCGCCAAGCTTTACGTCAATCTTACTTAAATGATAATACTGCGTATAAATTCCCTCTCCGTGATCTATCACAACCGAGCCTCCAGCGTAGTATCTATCTTTTGCGATTACGACTATACCGTCATTGCTGGACACTACAGGAGTGCCGATAGCCGCACGAAAATCGGTTCCTGAATGATAACTCTTAACCAGACCGTTAAAAACTCTAGCGGTTCCAAATTCGCTTGTGATAACAGAGCTCATGGGACTAATAAACTCGGAGTTAAATTTGAGTCCTTTTGAAGAGGTTGCATAAATTTTACTAGCCTCTTTGCGCTCCTTTTCGATTCTTTCTAAGACATCTTTTGGCGGAGTTACTTTTGAAGGCTCTACGCTTATCTTTTCTTTTTTATAATCTCCCTGCTCAACTTTAAAAATAACGCTCGTAATTTCGCCGTTTAACTCGTTTTTGAAAACCACTTCGCCCTTTTTATGATAGCTTGCCGCAACTATGGCAAATTTTAAATTTTTATCTTTTGGATGAGGATGCCAACTTCTTTTTTTACCGTCGATACTCAAATTTCCTGCAAAATTTGAACTAATCTGAACTATTTCAACATCGCCGTTTATAATGCTCTGAGCTACCAAATTTAGGCATATTGCCACTATTAAAAAAATCTTTTTCATGTAAACACTTTATATAAATTTAGCAAATAATTTTTAAATTTAATAAAAAAATACTATAATAATGCAATTAGTTTATCAAAAAAAGGAAAACAATATGAATAGATTGTTCAAAGTTACGCTTGGACTGCTTGTAATGTTTCAATTCGGGCTTGCCGATCTTACTCAAAATCAAAAAGTAAGAACAGCGCTTAATATACTTGATAGCTTTGGAAGAGGAAACAAAAGCTACAATTTAAAAGATATTAAAGCAATCGCGATCATTCCAAACATGACAAAAGGCGGAGTTATCATCACGGGTCATAGCGGAAGCGGAATTTTTGTCGCAAGAAACGATGATAACGAGTGGAGCAGCCCTGTATTTATTGATTACAGAGGTGCCGGCGTTGGCGTGCAGGCAGGATATCAGTCAAGTGATTTAATCTTGCTTTTTAAATCAAGCAGATCATATGACGGACTGGTAAACGGTAAAGGCTCAATTGATGTAAGTGCAGATGCTTCATTTTTTAAATCGGGTGTTAAAACAGGCGTTATGACGGATTTGCCTGAAATTTCGGCTTGGGCTACTACTCCTGCCGATAATTCGGGGCTTTTTGTAGGCGTTAGCATGAACGTTTCAAACATCGTAGTAAATAATCAAGATACAAATGACTACTACGAGAGAATCTATAATATCGAAGACATATACAACAACTCTCCAAAAGAGAGCAGATACACTCAAAAGTTAAAAGAAGTTATACTAAAATATTTTGATTAAAATTTAGAAGATATGGTTTAGTCTCAGGCTAAACCATATAAAGAGAAACGAATCTTTTTTTATTGATTGGAGAAAATTGAGTCATATACTCAAAAGCCTCTTCGTAATCGCCGTCGGTATATTTTGCAACCTCTTCGATTAGCTCAAAAAGCTCTTCGTCATCCATTGACTCAAAACTGCCTCTATTTTCCAAAACTTCCAGCAACACGGCGTCTAGCTCAAGCTCATCATACGTCATAATCCACCTTTTAAAAGTTTTTGCGGAATTATGCCAAAAGAAACTTTAAATTCGCTTATTTTAATAATTCTTAAAATTCGCAAAATATTTCCAGGTCGCTCTTAATTTTATAACCAAATCAGCTTATCTTAACTATAATATAAATTATGATAGCGATTATAAATTCTGCAAAT
Organism: Campylobacter sp. RM15925; assembly: GCF_012978775.1. Classification (NCBI taxonomy): domain Bacteria; kingdom Pseudomonadati; phylum Campylobacterota; class Epsilonproteobacteria; order Campylobacterales; family Campylobacteraceae; genus Campylobacter; species Campylobacter sp. RM15925. Next base: position 28,968 of record NZ_LIWP01000017.1, on the reverse strand, counting down.
AAAATTCAAAATTTCAGACATAAAGAGTAACACAATGCAAAATTTTGATAAATTCTATTCAAAATTTTCGGCTTTCTTAAAAGACTTTAATTATAAAAATTCTATCCAAAAAGAAAGAATCCTAAAGATACTTTATGTCAGTGATGAGCACCTAAGCGCAGCCGATATACAGGCTATTTTTAAACATGAATTTGAAGAGAGTATAAGCCTTACGGCAATTTATCAATTTTTAAATTTTCTTGAGGAGATAGCTCTTGCCATCAGCTTTGAAGAAAGCGGAGTTAAGAAATTTGAGCTAAATTTAAAATCGCACCACGATCACATCATCTGCATAAAATGCGGTAAAGTGGCTAGCTTTTACGATGAAACGATAGAGCGAAGACAAGATGAAATTTGCAAAGAGAGAGAATTTAAAAACGAAGGACACACAATGATACTTTACGGAGTTTGCGCACAATGTCAAATTTAGTTATAAAGTCCAAAATAAACGGACGCGTGAGGCTAAAATCAAAAGAATTTAGCCCGGCCAATATAGACAAGATAGAAAAAATATTACAAAATAAAGTTAAAAATTTAAGGCTCAATCCCTACTGCCACTCGCTTATATTGCATTTTGACGAGAGCAAGATAAATTTAGATGAAATTTTTAAAAATTTAAAAAGAGCCATTCCGAATTTAATTCCAGATCAAAATTTAGCAGACAAACCAAGTTTAAAAGATAAAAGCAAAAGGATTTCAAAAAGTGCTTCAAAAGCCTGTTTGCCTTGCAGCGTAGATACTAAACCCAACTGGAAAATCAAACTTCTAAAATTTTCAGCCCTTACTCTGATAGCAGGAGCAATTTTCGTTAAAGAGCATATCATGCTAACTCCGATCGGCGTTATCTCTAAACTTGCTCTTGGCGCATTTAGTCTCTATCTTTCCGTCCCGCTTTTAAAAGAGGGCTTAAGCGAGCTAAAAGAGAAGAAAATCAGCCTTCAAAGCTTCATCGCGTTTGCGCTTATTATCGCGATTTTAGGCGGAGAGGTAACGGCTGCATTTGAGATTATCTACATACTTAGAGGAAGTATGCTCTTTGAAGAATACACTGCGAACAAATCGCGCAGAGAGATTGAAAATTTAATAAGCCTAGATGCTAAAAAAGCGTATGTCCTGCAAGGGGATTTGGAGGTGGAAATTCCGCTTGAAGAGGTAAAAGAAACAGACATCATAGTATGCAGAAGCGGAGAGAAGATCGTAGCCGACGGAGTTATCGTAAAAGGAAGCGCAGAGATAAACGAAGCTATCATAAACGGTCGAAGCGAGAGCGTTTATAAACAAAAACACGATAGCGTCTTTGCAAATACGCTCGTTGAAAAAGGCAGAATATACATCAAAGTAAGCGCAACGGGCAGTGAAACGTATATTTCAAGAGTGATTAGCGAAGTGCAAAAAAGCCTTGCAAACAAAAGCCAGAGCGAACTAAGCGCCGATAAGCTGGCTAGCCGCGTTCTAAAGCTGGGCTCTGCTTTAAGCGTTGGGACGTTTTTTGCGACGGGTTCTTTTCTAAGAGCCTTTAGCGTGATGATCGTGATGAGCTGTCCTTGCTCTACGGTGCTTGCGGCAAGCTCGGCAATAAGCGCCGGAATCGCAAGAGCCGCAAAAGACGGAATCCTCATAAAAGGCGGGGAATTTTTAGAAAATATCAGCCAAAGCGATGTATTTTGCTTTGATAAAACGGGCACTTTAACTACAAGCAAGCCGGTATTGGTGCATTTTGAGCTTAAAAAAGGCGTTAGCAAGGAGGAGTTTTTCAAAATCGCGGCAAGCTGCGAATACCACAACACCCACCCCCTTGCAGTCTCAATCCTTGAATATACAAAATCACTTGGCATAAGCGTAAATTCAAAATTTAAAAGCGAAATTTTACCAGGTCTTGGCGTAAAAGCGACATTTGAAAACAGCGAGTATCTGCTTGGAAATTTAAATATGCTAAAACATCACGGAATAAAAAGAGTAAATTTTAAAGTTGATGAATTTAAAAACAATGCAAACACTATCGTATATCTCGCAAAAGACGGCGTTGTGCTAGGCTTTATGGCGTATGAACACGAGATAAGAGAAGGAAGCGTAGAAGCGGTGCAGGCTTTAAAAAACAGAGGCGTAAAAAAGGTCGTTTTATTAACGGGAGATGATGAGAAGGTGGCGACCGCATTTGCAAAGAAATTTAAATTTGACGAGATTTATCACTCGCTAATGCCTGATGATAAGGCTAGGATCGTGGAGGATTTGAAAGCTCACGGCAAAGTCGTAATGATAGGAGACGGCGTAAACGATACGCTTGCCATGAGCAAAGCGGATGTGGGCGTATCATTTGCCAGCGGAGGAAGTGAAGCCGCGATAGAAATTTCAAATATAGCCATAACAAACTCAAGACCTATGGATATAATCAGGCTTTATGATCTAAGCAAATTCGCACTTAAAGTAGTAAATCAAAACTACCAAATCGGCACAAGTACAAATATGCTAGGAGCCGCTCTTGGCGCTCTTGGAGTGCTAAACCCTGCCGGAGCGGGTCTGGTGCATATCGCTCATACCGCAGGGATCATAGCAAATTCAAGCAGAATAGGCATAAAAAGTTGATAACGATATGCAAAAAACTTTAAGTTAAGCTTAAGTTAAGAAGTGGATAATAACGACAAATAAAGTAAATTTCAAAGGAAAACATTGACCGCAACGCCAAATTTAGTAGCCACGGATATGATTTTAAAGATAGCTTCGTATTTCACGCCGATTCACCACACTGCAGGACGCTTAAGAGTGCGCGTTAGCAGCAAGATAAAAGACGAAGCGCAAAATTTAGATATAAGCAAAATAGACGAGATGATAAACAGTATAGACGGCATAAAAAGCGTCAAATTTAATAAACTTATAGGCTCGGTAACCATAGAATACGATAAAGAAGTATTTGCAAAAGAAATTTGGGATGATCTGCTTGCGGGCAGAAACATGGATCAAATTTCAATCAGGATAAACGAACTTGCAAGGAATATATATGCAAAATGAGAATTTTGATGAAATTTTAGTTACGGCGTGCGCGCTTGAGTCAAGAGGCGTAAAGCTGTATGAGAATTTGCAAAAGCAAGATGATGTCTTTGCTCAAATTTTAGCGGTTAGAAAAAGCGGTCTAACGCTTTTAGAGCAAAGCTACGGAAGCGTTAGTTATAAGGAGCAGGAGTGCTTTTTTGCGCCGTCAAACGACATTCAAAGCTCGCTTATAAAAGCTCTTAATTACGAGATAGAATTAAATGCCGCCTATGAAAATTTAACTCAAAATTGCGATGATGAGGGCTTAAGAGATATACTGTTTAGACTTTGGGCCACTTCTCACAACGAATACATACCTGCTCTTAAAGCAAGGCTATGTACCGAGCTAAATGCCCAAAACAATGGCTACGCATCAAATTTCAACAAGCAAGAGTATAAAGAGTATAAAAAAGATGATTGCGATGATGATAAAGATGAGTATAAAAAGTATGAATACGGCGATAAATTCGGCTTTGGCGGATTTAACGAGAACTCATTTAAAGAGATGAGTAAAATTTTAGAAAAAGTAGCCTCAGGCAGAGGATCGCAAGAAGATATTGCGGCACTTTTAAACAGTCCTCATATATCATTTTTCGGTGGGCTTGCGCTTGGTGGGCTTGCGGGGGTATTTTTAAACAACATGATAAAACAAGAAGGCAAAGAAGATGATAAACAAAACCAACAATAAAGGATTCAACATGGCACTACCATTTATAGCAGGAGTTGTGGCAGGCGGACTTGTCGTAGCGGCATTTAACAACAGAAAAAAAGTAAAATCGGCACTTGAGTGCGGACTTGAAAAAGGTAAAAACGTAGCAAACGAAGTAAAGGAATTTACTACAGAGAAATTTGAAAAAATTTCAAAAGACATCAAAAAAGAGGTCAAAAAAGGCAGAAAAAAAGCTGAAGCCAAAGTAGAAAAAACCGAAGAAAAAGCTCTGGCAGCAAAGAAAAAAAGAGCGCCAAGAGCTAAAAAACCGGCTGCTCCTAAAGTAGAAATAGCACCGGTGGCAGGCGCTGAATAATGAACCCGCTAACTTCAACAACAAGGCTTCCTATAGATCATATGATAAGCGGAGCCTTAATCGCAGGCATAACGGTAGGCGGACTAAGCTACAACGAATACAAAAAAGGCAATATAAGCTGTAAAGAAGCGACTAAAAAAACTCTAAAGCTAGGCTTGCAAGGAGGCATAGCCGCAGCTTGTGCGATCAGCGCTTCAAATAAACTCGTAAGAAGAAACTATATAGGTGCGGCGCTTACTACGGCAATAGGCGTAGGGACTATAGTATTAACAGAAAAATTAATAAATCCAGAGGAACAAATATGAACAACCCTTATATAAATTCAACTCAAACCGTAAATAAGCTAAATGATGACGGAAGCACTACTACAACGACAACGACCGTAAGAACTACGGGCATACCAAGCGCTTTTGACAAAAGCGTAAATGGCGCACTAAAAGACTTCGTTCCTGAAAATTTTAACGCCGCTCACTTCATCAAAGGCGCTTTAATAGGCGGTGCGGTAGCTTACGTATTATCAAATGAAAAAGCTCAACAAGTGATATTCTCCGCTATCGTAAAGGGATCGAATTTGCTTCAAGCCGGATTTGAAGAGCTAAAAGAACGATTTGAAGATGTAAAGGCTGAAATTGAGTCACAAAAATAAAATTCGCATCGCTCATCAAAGCAAAAACCGAGTTAGGTTTATCTGCGATGAGATCACTTCAAGCTGCGATGAAAGTTTTTTAGAGGCTCAAATTTCGGAATTTAAATACGTAAAAAGCGTAAGGCTCAATAAAAAAGCAAAGAGCATAATCGTAGAATTTCACTCAAATTTAGATGATATAACTAAATTTTTAGAAAATTTAAAGATCAAAAACCTAACCAAAACAAAAGAAGAGCCAAGCAAAGCAGAGATCTATAAAGCGGCTTTATCTATGGCGCTTAATCCGCTTTTGCCCGATCATAAATTTAAAGGATTAGCCACGCTTTATGCCTCAGCTCCGCTTTTTAGCGAAGGTATTAAGGAGCTTTTTAGCGAAGGTGTCACATCAAAAGTACTTGAATCAATGGCTGTTGGAGTAAGTCTTGCAAGGCGTGATTTCTTGGCGGCAAACAGTACAAATTTGATGCTTGCGCTTGGCGAATACATGGAAGAAAGCGCAGTTCACAGAAGTGATGATCTGGTAAAAGAGCTTGCAAAGCCAAATATCGAAGAGGTCTGGGTAGAAAAGATAGAAAAAGGCAAAAAAACCCTTACGAAAGTAGCCACCGAAAGCGTAAAGATAGGTGATATCGTAGTAGTGGGTGCAGGCGAAAGTATCGGCATAGACGGATATATCGTAGAAGGCGCGGCAAGCGTAAATCAAGTATCCATGACAGGCGAAGCCGAACCCGTGAAAAAAGAGCGCGGCGATCGTGTGATGAGCGGAACGGTAGTTGAGGATGGGCGCATAAAAATTTGGGCGGAGGGAGTCGGCGAAGAGACTGCAACCGCTCGCATAAAGCAATACATCCAAAGCTCGCTTAATGAAAAATCAAGCGTCGGGCTAAAGGCTACTAAGCTTGCCGATAAGCTAGTGCCAGTAACCTTATCGCTTGCTGGTCTTTCTTATATCATGAGTAGCGACATGACTCGCGTAGCTTCGGTGCTTCAGGCTGATTACTCATGCGCTCTTAAGCTTGCAACTCCCGTTGCCTTTAAGTCAAGCATATCAAAGGCGGGTCGTAACGGAGTTCTCATAAAAGGAGCAAAAGCCATAGAGGCGCTTGCCGCTGCGGATACATTTGTATTTGACAAGACCGGCACGCTCACTTACGGAAGCTTACAAGTAGTAGAAATCCACTCGTTTAAAGAAAACGTAAGCAAAAGCGAGCTTTTAAATTTAACGGCAAGCGCAGAAGAGCACTACTTCCACCCTGTAGCTGAAGCCATAGTAAAAGCGGCTCGCGAGATAGGATTTCACCATATCCACCACGATGAGGTTGAATTTATCGTCGCTCACGGCGTTAAGACTTATGTAGGCGGCAAGGAAGTCGTGATAGGTAGTAGGCATTTTCTTGAAGATGATGAGAAAATTTGCTTCAAAGAGCATGAAAGCATCATAAGTAACGCCATTACCAACGGACTAACCCTTCTTTACGTAGGATACGATAAAGAGCTCTTGGGCGTAATAGCCATGAAAGATACGATGAGAGAAAACGCCAAAGAAGCGCTTAAGCAGCTTAAAAAAATGGGCGTAAAAGAGCTCATAATGCTAACCGGCGATATCGAAAGTAAGGCTCATCAGGTAGCAAGCGAGCTTGGTATCGATAGGGTATTTGCCAACTGCTTGCCTACGGATAAGGCAAAGATCATAGAGCACCTTAAACAAGAGGGCAAAAACGTAGCTTTCATAGGAGACGGCATAAACGATGCACCGAGCCTTATGCGTGCAAATGTCGGTATAAGTATGCAAAAAGGTGCCGATATAGCAAAAGCCACGGCTGACATAAGCCTGCTAAAAGACGATATATACGCAGTTGTCACAGCAAAAGATATGGCAAATAAAACCATGCGACTTATAAATACGAATTTTAATGCCACGGTCGGCATCAATTCGCTTATATTAGCAGGCGCTACATTTGGGCTTTTAAACCCTATCGCAACTGCATTTTTGCATAACGGAACCACGATAGGACTACTTGCAAATTCCATGAAAGGCGTAAGGCTTAAAAAAGGTGATTCATAATAAATTTTAATCTTGGGATAATTAATGGATAAATTTTTAAACGACATAAACGATAAGTTGGATTTTTTAAACGGGTTTTTATATAGCTATTTTTTAGTTATTGTTCTTATTTTTGCGGGAATTTACTTTAGCTACATCACTAGATTTGTTCAGTTTAGGATGTTTGTCGAGGCCCTTAAGGTGCTAGTTGAAAAGAAAGACAAATACAACAAATACCAAATTTCGCCGTTTCAAGCGCTGATGATCTCAACCGCCTCAAGAGTAGGCATAGGCAACATCGCAGGAATTTCCGCAGCCATAGTCGCAGGCGGTCCGGGAGCGCTATTTTGGATGTTTATCATGGCGTTTTTAGGCTCGGCTTCAGCATTTGCCGAAAGCACCCTAGCGCAAGTTTATAAGACTAAAGATAGGCTTGGGTTCAAGGGAGGTCCTGCGTATTACATCAAAAACGGACTTGGCATAAAGTGGCTTGGAAGCTTGTTTGCAGTTATCCTGATCATTACTTACGCCTACGGATTTAACGGACTTCAGTCATACACGATGACTTCGGCTTTTGAAATTTATTATGATCAAAGCGGAAGCGGAGTTTCATTTCAAGACAGCCTTCTTCCGTTTGCCATCGGGATAATTTTAATGGCGTTTAGCTTCTTGCTGTTTTTCTCAAAAAGCCACGTTATAGGCAAGGTAAGCTCTTATGTAGTTCCTTTCATGGCTCTTACTTATGTAACGCTTGCATTTATAGCTATCATCATAAATTTAGACGAAATTCCGCAAGTTATGAGGCTCATATTAGATAGCGCATTTGACTTTAAGGCGATTTTTGGCGGATTTGCAGGCAGCGTGATAGTTATCGGCATTAAGCGCGGTCTGTTTTCAAACGAAGCGGGCATGGGCTCAGCTCCAAATGCAGCCGCAGCGGCACACACAAGCCATCCGGTAAAGCAAGGGCTAGTGCAAGCTCTTTCGGTTTTTATCGATATGACTATCTGTATAGCTTCAGGGCTTATAGTATTATTTTCTAAAGCCTATCTTACAAAGCAACTAGCCGCAAACGGCGAGCCACTAACGGCGCTTCCGCTCATTCAAGCGGCTATGAGAGAGTATTACGGCGATATAGGGCTTCACTTTACTACCGTTGCGGTGGTACTATTTGCGATCACTTCGCTTATAGGCAACTTCTACTACGCACAAGCGAATATGAAATTTTTAACCAAAGACAATAAACCTATGCTACTATTTAAAGCTACAGCCGTTATTATGGTATTTGTAGGCTCGCAGATGAATTTAAAAATAGCTTGGAATATAGCAGACGTTACCATGGCATTTATGGCCACCATAAACATCATAGCGATACTTCTGCTTTCAAAGGTCGTCATGAAGGTATTAAAAGACTATGAAAATCAACGCAAAGCAGGCGTAAATCCGGAATTTCACCCTGAAAGCCTCGGTATAGAAGGCACAACTTGCTGGAAAGGAAGATAATGATAAGCGGAGAGCTTTTAAATTTAAACACGCATAGAAAGGTTGCTAAAGTCGGCATGAGCGTAACTTTAGCAACAGTCTGCCTTACTTCATTTAACCTAAAAAGCAAAGCCGCTAAAAGACTTCATGTCGCTTCAGGATGGGCTTTTGTAGGCTTTTCTTTATATCATGCGGGACTTTATGATAACGGAATTTTTAAAAATATGATAATAAACGCGCAAAAGAAGCAAGCCGTAGAGAAAAGACTTGCCAAAACCGCAAAGACGAAAAAGATCAAAGATGTTGATAAGCGAAGCTGAAATTTTAGCCTACATCAACGAGGATTTGCCCTACTTTGATCTTACGACAAGCCTTCAAAATATAGATAAAAACGCTGTTTTAGAGATAAAAACAAGAGAGGATATCATCGTAAGTTGCGTTGATATCTCAGCTAAAATCGCAAATTTATTAGGATGTGAGGCTAAAATTTGCGTGCCAAATTCCAAGCAGGCAAGAGAAGGCGAAACGATAATTAAAATTTCAGGAAGCTATAATGACGTGCATAAGGCTTGGAAACTAGCTCAAATCACGCTTGAATACGCTTGCAAAATTTCAACTTATACGAATTTGATGGTTAAAGAAGCAAGAAAAGTAAGCGACAAATGCCAAATTTTAACCACAAGAAAGACATTTCCATTTGCTAAAAAGCTCTGTTTAAAGGCGGTTTTAGAAGGAGGCGGAGGAGTTCACAGGCTAAATTTAAGTGATAGCGTGCTGTTTTTTGATAATCACATCAAAGCATATGCTGGTTTTGATGATTTTTTAGCCGAAATTCCAAATTTTAAAGCCAAAGCCCCCGAAAAAAAGATCGCCGTAGAGTGTGAAAATCTTGAGAATTTCGCCAAGCTTTTAAAGGCAGGTGCAGACGTGATTCAGTGTGATAAAATGAATCTAGATGAGCTTAAAGAGGCTGTAAATTTAAAAAACAGAGCTAACTCAAATACTATCGTTATCGCAAGCGGCGGCATAAACGCTAAAAATGTAGCTCTTTATGCGGCTACCGGCATTGATGCCGTTACAACCTCAGCCGTATATACACAAGGGATGGCTGATCTTACGGCTGTTTTAAGCGTGTTAGATTGATATTTTTGCAATTACTAAAAATAAACAGGTGCGATTTTATAAATTATAAAAGCATTTTAAATATGTTTAAAAGTTATATTTGAGTCATTATCGCGTCTTGCACGCGGAAAGTTTTTATAGACTAGATTTTTAAAGCAAAACGGCGGCACGGCCAAGCGACAATACCGCCTAATTTTTCAAAGACTTATCTCTTTTATGTCCGCGATTTTTAAAAATTCCTTGTAAATTTGTCCGATTAGCGCAATGCGATTCTTGCGAATTTGCTCATTATCAACGTTTATCATAACCTTATCAAAGAAGCCGTCAATCGCGCACTTTAATCCAAACAAACTTTGCAAGCGCTCCTTATAAGGCTCATCTTTGCTTATAGCCTCTTTAAATTTCGCTTGAAGCTCTTTTTCGGCATTGTTTTCAAACAAAGCTTCATTCACCAAGCCTATCTCTTCGTCTTTAATGATATTTGCAAGGCGTTTAAAGGTACTGAAATTCTCTCTAAAATCACTCGCTGCGCTAATTTCACTAAGCGCATTTATCGCTTCACACTGAGCTAATATATCCTTTTTCTCGCTTGCTAGACAAGCTTTGATGATTGAAGGATTGACGTCAAAAAAGGTATAAAGCCTATCAAATATAAAATTTTCAAGTGTTTTTAGATCAAATTTCGCGTAATTTGGCGCAAGCGAGCTAAGAATTTCGCTCACGTTAAATTTAAGCCCTTCATTTAGCACAATCCTTATAATGCCGTTTGCGGCGCGGCGCAAAGCGTATGGGTCTTTATTCCCGCTTGGAATTTTACCTACGCTAAATAGCCCCATGAGCGTATCGATCTTTGCACTCATCGCAACAACCGAGCTGAATATACCGCTTGGACACCGGCTATTTTCACCACTTGGCAGATACTGCTCGGATATCGCCAAACTTACCGCCTCACTCTCGCCCTTGGCCCTTGCGTAGTATCCGCCCATCACGCCTTGAAGCTCAGGAAATTCATAAACCATCTGCGTTGTCAAATCAGCCTTGCTAAGCATTACCGCTCTTTCAAGCAAATTCTCATAATGCTCGCCCACCTCGGTCTTGAGTCTATCTGCATAAATTTTAGCTAGTTCATGAGCCGCCTTAAGCTCTCTTAACTCTTTATCGTAAGTGCTTCCAAGCTCTTTTAGATATGTTATGTTTTTAAGCTTTTCAGGGCTAAATTCAGCCGCCAAATCGCTTTGCCAAAAGAACATAGCATCACTTAGTCTTGCGCGAAGCACTTTTTCGTTACCCTTTATAATAAGCGCATAGTCATCGCATATCGCGTTACTTACAACTACGAAATGATTGCTTAGTTTGTCGTTTTTAAATACCGGGAAATAGCGTTGGTTTTCTTTCATGGAAGTAATGATAACCTCGCTTGGCACTTCTAAAAATTTTGCGTCAAACCCGCCAAGCAAAGCGGTCGGAAATTCCGTAATCGCGACAACCTCATCAAGTAAAGCCTCATCTATCTCTATGCTAAAGCCGCTTTCTTGCTCTATGTTCTTGAACTGAGCGAGAATTTTCTTCCTGCGAGCTTCTTGATCTAAAATCACGCCTATCTTATCCATGCTATCAAAGTATTCGCGAGCGTTTTTTACACTAAATTTCTCATAGCTAAGGCTTCTGTGCTGATAGATGCTATTTGATGAAGCCACGTCAAATTTATTAAACTCAACAACTTTACCGTCAAGCAGACAAAGAAATGATCTAATCGGACGGATAAACTCGAATTTGCCCTCTCCCCAGCGCATTGATTTGCCAAAATTTAGGCTTAGTAAAAATTTCTCTATCATATCGCCAAGTAGCTCTTTGCTAGGTCTTCCTTCAACTGGCTTTTTATGATACAAAACTTCTTTGCCGTTTATCATCTCAAATTTCAGCTCACCAATATCTATGCCGCACTTTTTAGCAAAGCTAAGCGCAGCAGGCGTAAATTCGCCATCTTTCATCGCAACTTGCTTTGGAGCGCCTATAAATTCGGCAAATCCGTCAGGCTGCTTAATCGCAAACTCAGGATGATAAAAGACAATCCTTCTAGGTGTGTAATAAAACTCACACTCGCTTTTTAGGCTATTTTCAGCCAGCACCTCTTGCCATTTGGTCTTGATATTTCCCGCCTCTTTCAAAAACGGAATCGCCGGCAACTCTTCAACGCCGATTTCAATTAAAAGCTCTTTTTTCATAACTCACTCTCTTTAAATTTCATCTTTTTTATTAAGTTTTCTTTTTTCATTTTTATCTCTCATCTGCACGACAAATCCGCGCACCAAAAACACCATAAAAAGCACAAAAGCAACCAGTATCAAGCTATCAAGCAACGCCATCACTCGACCACCAACTGAATTTCGCCTTTATAAACCCCCACGCGCACGGCTTTAAATTCCGCATTTTTTGTATCAGCCAATTTGCCTTTAGGGCTATAAACCCTAACGCTTCCGTAAGGCGTTATGAGTCTGCCTTTTTTTATCTCGCCCGAAATACTTGCTATCACGTCTCCGGATCTGGCCTCATTTAGCCTGCTAGCGCTTAGCATTTGTGTTTTGACATCGGCAAGTTTATCGTGCATTTTAACCACTCTCATGGAATTTACTTCAAGAGCGCCTTTAAATTCGCCGATACTATTTACGACCACGTCCATTACGCTTCCGAGCAAATAGCTGTTATCAGGGTCATATACGTAAATTCCGCGTCCGTTTTGCGATATGATAAAGCCTTTTTTATCCTTGTATATGACGCAAACTTTCTCAAGCTCATAAGGTGCTTTGCTTGGGTTGTTAAAAAGAGTATCGATACTTGCTTTAGTAAATTCATTTGCCTTTTTGCCAATGCTAATTTTAAATCTAAGCGGAAAATGATCGGAATTTAGTCCCGCAATCTTTTCGCCGAATTTTGGCTTTGAATTGGCAAAATTTAGAGGCTTTACGACTTCAAAACTGCCATAAACATACTCTATACCTCTTTTATCAAACATACTTTTTGACATCACGACGTGATCAATCGGGCTTAAATTTATATGCGAATATCTTTCATCTTTTGGCAAAAACTCCCACAAATCGCTCATCTGCCTGCTAATCAGTATATCGTTTAGCAAAGATTTCTCTCCGTATGGAGTGTTAAAATCGCCCAGCAAAATAGCGTTTTTATCCTCTTGTATAGCGTTTTTGAGCGTTCTAAAGGCTGTTTGTCTGCTTTTAAGCGAGTTTTTTTGCGCAGGCATATGATTTACATATACGCTAAAAACTTCGCCATCAAGCTCAAAATCAACCATTACGATATCTCTTGTTTTTACGTTTGGCACTTTGAAAATTTGAGTTTTAAGCGGCTTTATTTTTGATAAAAGCCCAAGCCCTATAGGCGCTCTTTTATCCTTTGAAAAGGCAAAATATTTATACCCCGTATGCCTCATAAGCTCTTTTAAAATTTCTTCATTTTCTATCTCTTGAAGCGCTATTATATCGGCATCAAGTCTTTTTATATCCTCTTTGATACGGTCAAATTTAGCGTTTGCCTCTTTTAAATTCCATGCCGATTTACCGATTACGAAGTCTTTATACTCGCTTCCGTCGTTTTTAGCGTCAAAGAGATTTTCGACGTTATAAGTCGCTATGCTAAGCTCGCTAGCCAAAGCAAAAGCGGCAACAACTAAAAAAAGTAAGAATTTTTTCAAATAGCATTCCTTAAATCAAATTTATCGATATTTTGGCGTATGGCTTCGTATGTGATAATTCCTGCGCTCGTAGCCAAATTTAAACTTCTTCCGAGCTTCCCCATAGGAATAGTTATAGCGTTAGCGAAATTTCTTTGCATAAGCTGCATAGGAAGCCCCGTGCTCTCGCCTCCAAAAAAGATAAAATCCCCTTCTTTAAATTTAACGTCAAAATAAAATCTATCCGTCTTTGTCGTAGCGTAAAAAAACCTATCTTCAAATTTTGCATTCGCGTGCAAAAAATCATCCAAGCTCTCCCAAACGCTGAGCTTTAAATCCTTCCAGTAATCAAGTCCCGCACGTCTAACGGCTTTTTCGCTTAGATCAAACACGGTTGGCTTAATGATGTGCAAATTCAAATTCGCATTGACGCACATTCTGCCGATAGAGCCGGTGTTTTGAGGAATTTGCGGACTTACAAGAACGATGTTAAACATTAAAAGACTATAACCTTATTTTTATGCACGAAAAGTCTATCTTCCAAGGCAAGATCAAGTGCTGCCGAAAGCACGTTTTTCTCGCAGCTTCTGCCTGCTTTTTGCATCTGCTGCCAGCTCATTTCGTGATTTACGCTAATAACGTCTTGAGCGATTATCGGACCTTCGTCAAGATCGTCATTTACAAAATGCGCCGTAGCGCCGATGATCTTAACTCCTCTTTCATAAGCTTGCTTATAAGGATTTGCGCCGATAAATGCGGGCAGGAACGAATGATGTATGTTGATAATTTGCTTTGGATAGCGCTTAACGAAATTCGGCGATAAAATTCTCATATATTTTGCCAAAACCGCATAATCAAATTTATACTTACCCATAGTCTCAAGTACCAATTCTTCGTGCTTATCGCGCTCTATACCGTCTGCGTTGATATAGTGAAACGGGATATCAAATCTGCTTACAAGCTCTTTTAAATTTTCGCGATTTGCGATTACCGCAAGGATATTTGCATTTAGCTCGCCGCTATCGAATTTTATAAGCAAATCGCCGATACAATGCGCTTCCTTAGTCGCTAAGATAATGATATTTTTCTTAGTAGCCTCGATGCACTCTATGATAGCACCCTTTGGTAAAAACGCCTCAAGCGTGCCGACAAATTCGGCAGTCTTAACCTCGCCTGCAAGCAAAGCCCGCATGAAAAATCTATTGCTGTCATAATCGACAAATTCATTGTTCGTTTCGATATTAAGGTGGTATTTAAAGACCACATCGCAAATTCTATAAATCAAGCCCTTTTCGTCTTGACACTCAATTTTAAGTATGTATTTTTTCATCTAACCTCTTTTAAATAAGCTCTGATTTTAGCTAAATTGCGCTTTTATATCTATTAAATGGAGGTTTATTTTAAAAATTTAGAGAGCGAAATCTTTTAAAAATTCATCTATGGCTAGCCTTTGGCGCCTTAAAATTTCAGCCGCGATCTGCTCGTTTTTAAAGCCCTCTTTTATAACGGCCGCAGAGTCTATTTTGGCATCAAATTTCTTATCATATACGCCAAATTTCTTGGCTCTTTTTACAAGACTGGCCGAATTTAGACCAAGCCACTCTTTAAGTGGCATTTTAAGAGAAATTTCCAAAAGCTCCTTATCGCTTACTCTGTGGCTAAAAAACGGCTGAGTAAAGCAAGCCTTAAAGCTATTTGGCAAATTTAATTCCTTTAAAATTTGCTCTTTTAACCCAAACATACCTGCAAGCAGATACAAAAACTCACGCTCGTCTTTTTGAAATTTGATAGCGCTTGCTAGCTTTTTGATAAATTTATCAGCCTGATTGCGGCTTAAATTCAATCCAAAAAGAGCTTTAAAAAGCTCAAGCTTATATAGATATCTAGCTCCCACATCTTGAAATTTGGCTCTAAAAAGCTTCATTAGCTCGGCTGATATCCTATCCTTGCTAAGATCGTCTATGCTAAGCGTTTTCATGAGTTTTAAGGTCTTTGGCGCAACCATAAAATTTAGCCTAGCGCTAAACTGCACAGCCCTTAAAACTCTAAGACTATCTTCGCAAAATTTCTCATCATCAATATGCCTTAAAACACTCTTTTTAAGATCGCTCATCCCGCCGTTAAAGTCTAAAATTTCGCCGCTAAAGATGTTTATCATCATGGAGTTTATAGTAAAATCCCTGCGCTTTGAAGCCTGCTTTTCGTCATTACAGTAACTTACTTCAAACGCCTTGTGCCCATCGCCTACTTTACTTTCGGTGCGAGGCAAGGATAGATCAAAATTTTCAAATTTATAGACAAAGTAGCTTTTCCCAACTCCGCTTGCACCGTTTTCATTCATCAAAGAATCAAATTTAGCAGGCTCAATGTCATAAATTTCTATATCAAAGTCTGTTTTTTCGGGTTTAAATTTCGCTTTTAAGCAGGTAGCTCTAAGCTCGCTAAGAAGTATATCGCGCACAACTCCGCCTACCAGATATGCGCGATTGGTATGAGGCGAGAGTATATCTCGCACTCTATTTAGTTCATTTAGTTTGGAGATTTTCGAGCCTATTTTCGACATTTGCAAGCACAAATTCCAAAAATTTTAGCGTAAGTTCAAGTCTGTCTTCTAAATTTTCCCTACCGGTTGCATTTAGTCCTTCAAAAAGCACTAAAATTCGCTCTTTGAGATTGCGTAAAAATATCTCTTCACCGTTTATCTCGCCGTTAATTTTACTCTCTTCTATGATTATAGGTTGCCCTGCAGGCTCTTTTAGCTCATGCTCTTTAGCGTTTTCAAGCTCTGCGGCAACCTCGTCGATAGCCATTTTTGCAATATCTTCAAGTTTCATATCTTAATCAGCCACCTTTTAAATTCATTTATCTCTTCGCTTGTTTTCATGTTTATAAAAAAATCCCGCATCTGTTCATTTACGCTCTTATCGCGTTTTCTAAGACCGCTAAGACGCTTGATGGCGTTTAGGGCATCCTTATTATCAGGGCTTGCTTTAAGAATGTTTCTATAAACCAAAAGCGCGTCATCTTTAAGCCCCTGAGCCTCATATATCAAAGCTTCGGTTATCGTATTTTTCATCATGCGTCTATAAAATCAACTATAATTCCGCCCATTTCGCTTGTAGAGCAGACCTCTTTAGCGCCAAATTCGGCTATATCTTTTGTCCTATAGCCCTCTGCAAGTGCTTTTTGTACGGCATTTTCTATATCTTTTGCAGCCTCTTCTTCGCCAAATGAATATCTAAGCAGCATTGCGGCGCTTAATATCGTAGCGATAGGATTTGCTATGCCCTGCCCCGCGATATCGGGAGCCGATCCATGGATAGGCTCGTAAATGCCTACCTTGCCGCCTATGCTCGCACTTGGAAGCAATCCTATCGAGCCTACTACCATGCTTGCCTCATCGCTTAATATATCACCGAATAAATTTTCAGTAAGTATCACGTCAAATTGGCGCGGGTTTCTTACCATCTGCATAGCCGCATTATCCACATACATAAAATCAAGCTTCACCTCAGGATAGCTCTTGGCAACTTCGGCAACCGTTTCGCGCCAAAGCTGACTGGTCTCAAGTACGTTTGCCTTATCAACCATACAGACGTGTTTCTTGCGACTCATCGCCGCTTCAAAGGCAACCTTTGCTATGCGCTCAATTTCAGGCTTTGTATATATCATAGTGTTAAAAGCGCTACCGTCTTTCTTCTCGCGAGGCTCGCCGAAGTAAATTCCTCCCGTTAGCTCGCGAACTACTATAAAATCCACATTTTGAAGCACGCTTGGCTTAAGGGTGCTGGCATCCACAAGCTCGTCAAATACAAATGCAGGACGCAAATTTGCGTAAGCCCCTAGCTCTTTTCTAAGCTTTAAAAGTCCGCTTTCAGGTCGCAAATGGCGAGGCATATTATCCCATTTATCTCCGCCTATCGCTCCAAAAAGTACCGCATCGCTATTTAGCGCACCTTGCAGTGTAACATCAGGAAGTGGCTCTTTAAAAACATCAATCGCGGCTCCGCCCATTAAGAAAAACTCATAATTAAGCTCAAATCCGTGCTTTGCACTAACCACATCAAGAACCCTTACAGCTTCATCTACTATCTCAGGACCTATCCCGTCGCCTTTAATTACCGCAATATTATATCTCTTCATCATTTTCCTTGTAAATTTTTCTTTGCATATTCGATAAGTCCGCCGCTTTTTAAAAGCTCTTGCATAAATTCGGGTATCGGGCTAAATTTATACTCTTTTTTAGTGCTTAAATTTACTATCACGCCGCTATCAACGTCGATTTTAAGCTCATCGCCCTCGTTTATCTCGTCAGTCTCGCTTATCTCTAGTATCAAAAGACCCGTATTAAAGCTATTTCTATAAAAAATTCTCGCATAAGATTTTGCTACTATAGCTCCTATGCCTGCTGCCTTAAGAGCCAAAGGAGCATGCTCTCTACTGCTTCCGCAACCGAAATTTTCGCCCGCCACTATAATGTCGCCGCTTGAAATTTTAGAGCTAAATTTAGGATCGGCATCTTCCATTATGTGCTTTGCAAGTTCATTTTCGTCAGAGGTGTTTAGATAGCGTGCGGCGATGATGATATCGGTATCTATATTGTCGCCAAATTTCCAAACTTTACCTTGTTTCATATCAAACCTTATCGTTAAATTTTGTCTGATTTTAACAAAATAAAGCTAAATAATTCATCAAATATAATTAAGAATACCGAACAAAAGAGCTTTAAAAGCAATCTAAAAATCGCCTTTAAAGCCTTGAATAAGAAAGGATAAGCAAATTTATCTTTTTATGGAGCACTTGCCCATAAAATAACATGCCGGGCAAAATCCCGTAAGCCCTACGATGATAGGCACAAGCCCTATCAAAGCCCAGTAGCTTTTAAAAAAATACCATATCAAAGCCATTAACAAAATTCCAAAAATCACTCTTATAGCCCTGCTTTTAGTGCTTAGCATTTTATGTCCTTTGTTTTAGTTTCTTAGAATGATAGCTAAAAACAAATTTTTTATCTGTAACATTATCACTTAATTTTAATCTATAAATAAATCATAAAGATAAATTTGCCTTTAAAAACAAATTTAAAGAGTGCTATCAAGCAGATAAATTTTGCCTCTTTTTTGAGATATCGCTTTGCTTTTTTCCATCTCTTTTAATATCCTTGAAACGGCTTCACGCGCGCTTCCAAGGTGATTTGCAAGCTCTTCGTGAGTGATGGCTATTTCGCCGTTTTTAGAATTTTCCATTAAAAAATTTTTAACCCTACTTACAAGAGGCGCAAAGAGAGCTTGCTCCATAACGCTTATGGCAGCGGCAAACCTAGCAGAAATCAGACTAAGAGCATGATTTAGCACGCTTGCATAGCTGCTTTTAATATCTTTAAAAATTTGAATCGGTATAAGTATCGCCTCGACATCTTCTTGTATGCTAAGCGTTATCTCGGTATCAAAAGAACTCATGTTGCAAGATGAACAAATAACGCAATTATCGCCGCTTTCAAGCTTAAATATCGTTATCTCTTTGAGATTTTGAGAGGTTATAAATGCCCTTAAAACACCGCTTTTTACTATGATGTAACCGCAGTTTTCATCTTTGCTATATATCAAAGCTCCCTTTTTCAGCCTCTTTGTAACTGCACTTTCATAAATTTTCTTAGCATCTGTGGGAGAAATTTCAAACCTGTTTATAAATTCATCATCTAAAATTTTCTTATCTTCTTTGCTTAGCATAACAATCCTTTGTGACAACGTCACTGAGAAATAGAGCCATTATAGGTAATATTGCATAAAAATAAATTAAAAGGATTTTTATGAGCGAATTTCAAAACAAAAGCGACGCAATGAACAAGATAAAGAACTTTCCGATTATGTTTTTTGCCGTTATTATGGGGCTTGGAGGGCTAAGTCTTGCTTATGAGAAGCTAAATTTGGTCTTTAGCCTATCAAATTTCGTATTTGAAATTTTAAGATCTATAACGAGTTTGGTTTTTATCATTATCACTACTATTTATGCGGTTAAATTTATAAAATTTAACGAGCAGGTTAGAGAAGAATTTGCCCATCCCATCAAGATAAATTTCTTTGCGGCATTTAGTATTTCGCTATTTTTGCTATCTGCGATGTGGCGTGAATTTGATCTTTTGCATCAAATTTTATTTTATTTTGCACTTGCGATTCAAAGCTTTTTAACGCTTTACGTGGTTTCGTTTTGGATAAATAAAAACATGCTCATAACCCACTCAAATCCTGCTTGGTTCATCCCAATAGTCGGCAACCTCGTAGTGGTTATTGCAAGCAAAGAGTCTAGCTTATTTTTGTGGTATTACTTTAGCGTGGGAATGTTTTTTTGGGTAGTTTTATTTACTATCGTTTTTTATCGCATTATCTTTCACGATCAGCTCGCGCAGAAATTTATCCCTACTCTTTTTATACTCATAGCTCCGCCTGCGGTAGGATTTTTAGGCTACTTGAAACTTACGGGCAATTTCGATACGACGGCTCAAATTTTATTAAATTTAACACTATTTTTCGTGCTTCTTATACTTTTTATGTTTCGTAATTTCACAAAGTTAAAATTCTTCCTATCATGGTGGGCATTTACCTTCCCTACCGCAGCTTCTAGCATGGCGTTTTTAAGAGCTTACGAGCTAAGCGGCGAGCTGTTTTTTGCGATTTTAAGTGTGATTTTATTTATCTTGCTTGTCTTTTTCATATGTTTAGTAAGCTATTTTACGATAAGAGCGATTATTAAAAATGAAATTTGCGTGATCGAACAGCCCTAGATGCTAAGCATCCAAACGCCCACCATACACATCAAAGAAGCGGTCGCTGTCTCAAGTGCGCGTAAGTGGTTTATAAGTAATTTTTTAAGCATGCTTCCGCCAAGAGCGTAGATATTTAGGCAGATAAACTCGATGAGAACCAGCAGAAACAAAAGCAAATAAGCCTCTATGCCAAAAGGGTCGTTCGGGTTTAAAAACGGCGGTAAAATAGCAGCTAAAAATATCCAAGCCTTCGGGTTTGATATGCTTACTATGAGCCCTTTGATAAATAGCTCTTTGTGGTTTTTATCGTTTTTTACGCTTTTAACGCTTAGTTTGCCGCGACTAAAAAAGAGCATAACGCCAAGATAGATGATATAAAGCGCACTGCAAAATTTTAAAATTCTAAATGCCGCTTCAAATTTAAGAAGCAAAGCTCCTGCGCCAAATATACAAATAGAGGCTATAAATCCGACCGAAAATAGCTGTCCAAGCAGCATAGCAAAAGAGCGCTTATAGCCTATGCTCATGCTAAGCCCTAAGATAAAAGTCATATTTATGCCCGGCATTAAGCTTATAGGAAAAAATGTGGCGACAAAAAGAAGATAGTTCAAGCAAAATGCCTTAATTTAAAAAATTAATTTTGAATTTTAAAAGAAAAAGGATAAATTTAAGATAAAAATTTAATAGGCGACACTGAATTTGCCGCCTATTAAAACTTAATGAGTAAGGAAAAATTCTTGAATTTTCGCTTTATCGTTAGTTGTCGCAAGACCTAGCATAAGTAGCACGCGAGCCTTTTGAACGTTTAGATTATCGCTTGTTACGAATCCGTATTTAGTGTCATCAACTTCGCCGTTCATAGTAGTCTCGCCTGTGCCTACACGAGAGTCTCTAACCACGACTACGCCGCCTTTTACTGCTTCACCTAGAGCCTCAAGAGCACTTGGGAATGGATTTCCGTTGCCCATACCGGCATTAATTATACCTTTTGCACCCATTTTAACTGCGGTATTTACAAAATCAGGATTGTCGTTTGAGTGGCTATAAATGATATCTACGCGTGGAAGTTCTTTTATCTTAGCGATATCAAAAGCGCTATTTACAGTATGTTTTCTAGCAGGAGTCATGT
Organism: Campylobacter sp. RM15925; assembly: GCF_012978775.1. NCBI lineage: Bacteria > Pseudomonadati > Campylobacterota > Epsilonproteobacteria > Campylobacterales > Campylobacteraceae > Campylobacter > Campylobacter sp. RM15925. The sequence goes on along the minus strand of NZ_LIWP01000017.1, from coordinate 8,003 downwards.
AGTATTTTACGTTTCCGTAAAAGACGGTTCCGATTCTACCCGTATTTGGCGATTTAAAGGTATCAACGCTTGTCGTATTCATCTTAGTAACCTCTCTAGCAGCGTGAATTTCATCATTCATCACCACAACCACGCCTTTGCCTACACTATCTTTGCTCATAGCTACATTTACGGCGTTAAACAAATTCAAAGGACCGTCTGCGCTTAGCGATGTTGAGTTTCTCATAGCGCCAACCATAACTATAGGCTTATCGCTCTTAACGACTAAATTTAAAAAGTACGCAGTCTCTTCCATGGTATCGGTTCCGTGTGTGATAACCACGCCGTCCGCTTTACCGCTTGATAGCAGCTCATTTACTCTATTTGCAAGCTTTAGCCAAACCTCATTATTCATCTCTTGAGAGCCGATATTTGAAATTTGCTCTCCTTTGATCGTTGCGATCTTGTTGATGTCAGGTACGGCGGCTATTAGTTTATCAACCGTTACGGTTCCTGAAGTATAGCTTGTATCAAGCGCTCCAGATCCGCTTCCCGCGATCGTTCCACCTGTTGCTAAAATATAAATCGTAGGCTTTGCTAAAGCCATCGTAGCACTAAAAATCATCACGATAAACACCTTTAACGAAAAACGCATATTAAATCTCCTTTGAAGTTTAAGTTTCAAACCGACAAGATCTTGTATTTTGAAATTTCAGCTTGAATTATACACTTTAAACTATATAAAGTCAATTAATATTATTTTTTTATTATTTTTTAATTTTTCTACCAAATTCTCAAAAGAAACATATAAAGAGCCGTTGAAAAAACTATGCTTAAAAGCGCATTTTTAAATTTAAGATGAATTAATATAGCGCAAACAGCAGAAACGATCTCGCGTCCACCAAAAGGAAATTCCTTAAAATTGGTATCCTTAAGGGCATAAAAAACCAAAATAACCATTATAAAAAGCCCCATATGTCGCTCAACGCTTAAAAGCCACTTGCTTGGCTTGTCCTTTTTAAATACCCAAAACGGCGTAACTCTGGTTAAAAACGTCGCAACCGTAGCGGTTAGCACAACCAAAAACATAACAAGCGGGCTTGAGTTTAAATTTATGCCTGAAGTTAAGATATCGCTCATTTGACCCTATCTGCTACGACAATAACCGTAAATCCGATGAAAAGCGATAGCAAAAGCATATATGATGGCGGGAAAAACGCGGTTGCAAACACTCCCAGTTCAAGCGAAAAGAAAAGAAGCTTGTAGTTTTTATCATCCTTAAACATCTCGATAGCAAGGACGATAAAAAGCGCCGTTAGACAAAATTCAATCCCGCTATAATCAATCCTAATACCCTTGCCGACTAAAATTCCAAGCAGAGTGCCGACCGCCCAGTAAGTTTGAGTAAGCAAATTTATAAGCGTGTATGCTTTGTCCTTTTCTTCTTGCGAATTTATCTTAAGCGTCTTAAATATCGCAAAACTTTCATCGGTTAAGGCAAAGATGTTGTAGTATTTAAACTTAAGCCCCTTAAAGTCCTTTAAAAGGGCGAGTGAATAAAAAGTATGACGCAAATTTATAACATAACTTGCGATAAAAATTTCAACCAAACCCGTGCCAGCACTAAGCATCGAAAGCAAGGCAAATTGCCCTGCTCCGGCATATACTATCAAGCTTAAAGCCATGGTCATAAGAGGAGCTACGCCTATATTTTCAGCAAGCAATCCAAAGGCTATACCAAGCGGAATAAAACCGAGCATAACGGGAATTGTGATCTTAAAAATGGTATAAAAGCTCAATATTAGCCTTGCGATTTAAAATTTAAGGCGAATATTACTCAAATTTTATTAAATTTTATAGTCCTTTTGAACTCTCGCCAAAATATATCGCATCAAACACCCAAATTCCAAGGATAAGCGCGATTATCAAGATAAGATATATCATGGCTTATCTCTTAAGATTATTTACGATTTGAAGCATATCATCGCTTGTCGTTATCGCCTTTGAATTGGCTTCATACGCACGCTGACCGGTGATAAGATCTGTCATCTCTTCAACCAGCTGGACGTTACTCATCTCGACAAATCCTTGCTTGATCTGTCCAAAGCCGTCAAGCCCTGCCGTTCCTACGACCACATCGCCGCTTGAGCCTGTAGGAAGGTAGTTGTTATCGCCCATAGCGTGAAGTCCGCTAGGGTTTATGAAATTTGCAAGCTCAATTTGTCCGATCTGCGTCATCTCGACATTGCCAGGCTGCAAGACCGAAACCGTACCGTCCGTGCCTACCGAGATATGCGTAGCATCGGCAGGTATGCTCATCTGCGGGATCAAAGGATATCCGTCTGAATTTACTATCGTGCCTTCGCTATCAAGCTTAAACGCACCGTTTCTGGTATAAGCCGTGGTGCCGTCAGGAAGTTGCACTTGAAAAAATCCATGCCCGGCGATAACCATATCAAGGTTGTTACTCGTCTCTTTAAAATGTCCTTGCGAGAAAATTTTAGTTATCGCCGTAGGGCGCACGCCAAGACCGACCTCTATGCCTGTAGGGCTTTTTGTCGTAGAGCTGGTCGAAGTGCCCGCATACTCCATTACCTGATACATAAGATCGGCAAATTCGGCTCTATTTTTCTTATATCCCATCGTATTTACGTTTGAGATATTGTGCGAAGTTACGTCTATTTGGGTCTGCTGCGCTTTCATGCCGGTTGCAGCTGAGTAAATCGATCTCATCATGGCTTATCCTTTTTGCTTTTTATAATTTTAAAATTTCTTAGCAAAATACGTTCCAAAAACTGATTATAATGTAAATTTACTGGTTTAAATTTACACCTTGAATTAGTCACTTAAATTTATCTTAAACCTTAGTTGAAGCCAACTTGCTGATGGCGTCTTGGTTAAGATCGTCCATATGGCTTCTCATCACTTTTTGATACATATCAACCAATCGGTTCGTCTCGATAAGCCCTACCATCTCGGTTACGGCATTTACGTTTGAAATTTGAGTATAACCCTGAGCAACGGCATCAACATCATTGCCAAGATCTCTTAACTCTTTTAAATTAGGCAAAACGTATAGATTATCGCCCTCTTTCGTAAGATTTCTTATCTCTTTTGGCTGAGCCAGATAAAATCTTGCTATCTGCTCATCATTTGCGTAGATATTTCCATTTTTATCCACACTGAGCCTCTCGTCTTGCGGAATTTGTATCCCGCCTGCTCCACCTTCAAAATAGTTATTCGGAAGCACTTTAAAGCCCTCTTTTGTAACCAAAAACCCCTCATCATCAAGGCTAAAAGCTCCGTTTTTAGTAAGTCTAACTTCTCCGGTTTTAGTTTCAACCAAGAAAAAGATATCCTCACGCTTTATGGCAAAGTCAAGCGTATTGCCCGTAAATTTCATCCCATTATTACTAAAATCAACATATTGTTCTGAAATTTGAGGCACTCTATCGATAGTTCTATTTAAAAATTTAGCAGATTGCTTTGTGTGATTTTCAAGCGGCAAAACATCTCTAAACTCCTGAAAAATTCTCTCAAAATCACCCACAACCACATCGTCACGCTTAAAGCCTATAGTGTTTATGTTTGCAAGGTTATTTGAGATGACATCAAGGCGGTTAAACTGCGTAACCATCGCGCCGGTAGCTTGATAATATCCGTTTTGCATTATAAAATTTCCTAAATTTTAATATCTCAAAAAAGATTAAGCAAGTTGTGTTCCAAACTGTATTTTGGCAAAGATTAAGAAAATCTCGGTATAATACATACCTTTTACTTACAAGACTACGGATAGCAAAGGAAATTAATGAGCAGCGCAAAAAAAGAGACTTTATCCCTCGTTGAAGAGTTATTTAAAGAGAATTCCAAAGGCTACGTAACATACGAAAAACTTATCAAATTTTTTGAAAAGGCGCCTACAAGTGCGATCGCAAAAAAAGTAGAAGCCCTAGCTAAAACACACAAAATCAAACTAATAACAGCGGCTGAAATAGCTAAGATGAAAAACATCGAGGACGCTAAAAAGCGAAAAGAGGAGCGTGAAAAGCTTCAGGATGAAATCTTGGAAGACGAATTTGACCTTGCCAGCGAAAATGATCTGCTTGAGTGGTCACGCTCAGATAGTCCCGTGCGTATGTATCTACGCGAGATGGGGCAAATTTCGCTACTTACAAAAGACGAAGAGGTAGAAATAAGCAAAAAGATCGAGCTTGGCGAGGATATCATCATCGATGCCTTTTGCTCCGTGCCGTATCTGATTGATTTCATACTTGATTACAAAGAGCCGCTCATAAACCGTGAAAGAAGAGTCAAAGAGCTATTTAAGAGCTTTGATGATGAAGATAACGGCGAAAACGAAGAAGAGGAGGAATTTGACGAAGAGGCGGAATTTGAAGAGGAAACCTCAAAAAAACCTTCTAAAAAAGAGGACAAAAGAGCCGAAAAGGTTATAGAGAGCTTCAAAGCCCTTGAAAAGGCCAAAAAAGACTGGATGAAAATGGCTAACAAACAAAGCGACGTCGAGCAAGAAGATGAGCTTTTAGCAAAGCTGACATTAGCCTTTAAAAAGAAAATTCTAAAAGACAAGCTAATGGATCTAGGACCTACAAGCAAGCTTATAAGCGAGATCGTAAAATCAATGGAAACGGCTCTAAAGAGTGATGATGAGTTTGATAGAGAGCTTAAAAGACTTGAGTATAAACTGCCTATGTTTAGCGACGAGCTTAAGAAAAATCACAAAAGTATCCTAAAAGATATCATAAAGCTTAGCAAAGAAGACATTATAGCTCGCGTGCCCGAGGCTACGATGGTTTCAACTTATGTAGAGATTAAAAAACTATTTCAAACAAAAGAGGCAAGCAAGCAGGGATTTGACCTTGATCCTGTGCAACTAAAAGAAATTTTAGAGCAGATTAAACGCGGTAAGAAAATTTCAGACGAGGCAAAAACAAGAATGGCCAAGTCAAACCTGCGTCTTGTGGTAAGTATCGCCAAGCGTTATACAAATCGCGGTTTGCCGTTCTTAGACCTCATCCAAGAGGGAAATATCGGTCTTATGAAAGCGGTTGATAAATTTGAGTATAAAAAAGGCTATAAATTTTCAACCTACGCCACATGGTGGATACGCCAAGCTATAAGCCGCGCGATAGCCGATCAGGCGCGCACTATACGCATACCTATCCATATGATCGAGACTATAAACAGGATAAACAAAATCAACCGCAAATACCTCCAAGAAGAAGGCAAAGAGCCTGACGTAAGCATCATCGCCAAAGAAGTTGGTTTAAGCGTAGATAAGGTTAAGCAGGTTATCAAGATCACAAAAGAACCGATCAGCCTTGAAGCACCGATCGGTAACGAAGAAGACGGTAAATTTGGCGATTTTGTCGAAGATAGAAGCTCGCTAAGCCCTATAGATCATATACTTAAAAACGACCTTAAAGAGCAGATAGATGAGGTGCTTGATCAGCTTAACGAGCGCGAAAAAGCGGTTATAAGAATGAGATTTGGTCTGCTTGAGGATGAAAGCGATCGTACTCTTGAAGAGATCGGCAAAGAGCTAAACGTAACTCGCGAGCGTGTCCGACAGATAGAAAGTTCGGCTATTAAAAAACTAAAACATCCAAAAGTAGGACGCAAACTTAAAAACTACATTGAGGGCTAACAAATTTAGCTAGCCCTCACCCGCTTGCCCCGCACGAATTCATAAATCGCTCCAAAATTAATTTTATAAACCTACGTATTTCAATCCAAAAATACCAAAAATGCTAAGAGCAAAAGCCAAATTTATGCCCGCAATCTCTTAGCGTAAAAGAGTTGCAAAATTTATCTGCTTAAATTTTAAAAAGTAATTTAAAAAAATATCCAAAGCATCGCTTGGCAAGCAAGTAAAGAGAATTTGATAGCACACTTATACCTTGAAAGAACTTTAAAAAATATGCAGAGAAATTTATCTTATTTAAATACGTTTTATATAAAATCAAAGCCAAATTTACAAAGGATAAAAATGCAAGAATTTAAAACCACGCAAAAAGACCAGCAAGAAATATCTTACATGTTAGCAGGTGCTAGAAAAAATGGTATAATAGCCGCTTTGGTAATGAGCTTTTCATCTTTATTAAGCGCTATGTTTTTATTTTTTGCAAATAATCTACCGCAATTAACAACCCAAAAAATAGTCGGTTTTAAGCAAATTTTTAGCCTTATCGCAGTGATAATATCAATATATTTTTACTACAAAGCCCTAAAAATGATATCAAATTTAAGCGGTAGTAACGCGCTAAGAAGCTATCAAAAATTTATCACTTCGTGTATATTTATTATCGCAAGCATAGGCGTCTCAGTATTCATATTTTTACATATATGCCAAATCCAAACGAAGCTATATTAATGCAACTAAAAGCGCAAGCTTATATGAATATCTCGGCCTGTATCGTAATGCTTGGGCTAAATTTTATCTTACTATTTGCTTGGATTAAGGTAGAGGAGATAAATTTAATCCCGCTTAAGGCTTAGCGCGGATAGGGTGCAAGCAAGTCGCTTAAAAACAAAGCGATGATTTTAAGCCGGTTTTACTTAGTAAAGCAAATTCAAATAATAAAATTTGCGCACAAGCGCTTTCGCTTCATAGCTACACGGTATAGCAAGTAGAGTTAGTCAGGCAAGAGCCTAAACTCTCGCCTTACAATAAATTAAAAATTATAATGAAAATTTATCATAAACGATCTCTCATCACCCAGCCTTGCGTTTGAACGCCAATATTTTTTATCCAAAAGATTGTTTATGGCTAGGGTTATTTGAGCATTTTTATTAAAGTTGTAGCCTGCACTTAGATCCACTCTTGCAAAGCCCGGCAGGTGGCTTTGCTCTACTTTGCTACTTGAAACCGTGTAGTTGTAGCGCTTAGAATATCCCGTAACGCCACTTTCCACATACCATTTCTTATCTTCTACGTAGCGAAGAAAGATGTTACCTTGCAGCTTAGTGGTGTTGTTTAAATTTAGCCCTTCGTATAGTTTGTTTGAATTGTCTTCGGTAGTTTTAGCATCCGTATAGCCAAGGGAGCTTCTTAGGTATAAATTCCCATAAATTTGCCCCAGCACGTTTAGTTCTACGCCTCTGCTTCGCTCTTTACCGCGCAAAGCCCAAGTGTATGGGTCGTTGGTGGCGTCAGGTTGATAACGTATGTTTTTATGCTCTATTTGAAATACCGCCAAATTTGAGCTAAATCTATTATCAGCCCAGTTGCTCTTTAATCCGATTTCGTATTGGACATTGTTTTGAGGCTTTGTGTCAAGTGTTGATATATCGTTTGTACTTATATTTATATTTCCTCGTCCGCCATAAGGAGCAAAGCTCTGCGAATACGAAACGTAAGCGGTATGATCATCGGTAAAATCCCACAAAAGACCCACTCTTGGGCTAAACGAATTTCCGTCATAGCTATTTGTTTTGCCGTTTATATCCCTTGTTTTAAATTTATAAAAGTCAAATCTTCCGCCGATTAAAAGCCTATATTTATCATCAAGGCTGATGAGATCTTCAAAAAATACCCCGTGATTTATAGCCTTGTGTCTATTGTCGGTAGTAAGCTTTTCTAGTCTTGGCGATGCCCAACTGCTAGAAGGCGCATAAGGATCTACTGTTGCAGTATGGCTTCTGCTAAACCAAAGCTTTGGCGCTCTTTTTTCAAGGCTATGATCGTATCCAAACGCTATATTGTGCTTAATTCTTTCAAATTCAAGCTCCTTTGTTAGCGTAAGCGAGTTTGAGATAGTGTTGTTATCGGTCTGTTGCTTTGCATAGTTTTGCCTGATCTTGTTGCCGCCTACTATTGTTCCGTCGTAAAAGTGGTCGAAATTTTGACTGGCTTGCCTATAACCAAAAACCCATTTTAGGTTCATATCATTTATCAGTTCGGCATTTAATTCCGTGCGAAAGAAATGAAGTCTATCTTCGACAAAATCGCCGCTATGCGCAAAGCCCTTTTTATAATCAAGCCCAAGCTTATCGTATATATCCTT
>NZ_LIWP01000016.1:0-36670 GCF_012978775.1 Campylobacter sp. RM15925 | reverse complement strand
GGCATACGAGATAGATATCGCACTTGCCCAAGACGGTCTTAGTGCGCTAAATGAGCTAAAACAAAGCGGATTTAAGCTCTATGCGACGGCAAGTGGCGGCAAAAACGTAAACGAGATGAAATTTGGTTCAAAAACGGCTCTAATAATGGGCAGCGAGGGTGAAGGAATGCCAAAAAAAGCGATCCTAAAGTGCGACGAGTGCGTCGGCATAAAAATGAAAAACGACTGGGATTCGCTAAATGTAAGTGCAGCTTTTGCCATAATTTGCAATAGGATTATAAATGAATGAAATTAGTATCTTACGAGAGATAGGGCTAAGCGAAGCAAGTAGAAAAACACATATCGAAGCGGAACATTTGGGATATATCGCCGATAAAAATTTTGAAAAATTGGCAAGACTGAATGTGCATGGGTTTGTTAAAATTTTAAAGCGCGAATACGATATTGATTTTGAGCAGTGGCTAAACGAATACAACGCCTTTATGGCGGAGCACGGCGAAGAAGTTAAGCACAAAACCATAACAATATCGCCTAAAATTCCCGCATACACGGCAGATGGGCATAGATCATCGGGAGGATGGCTCTGGATGATCATCGTACTTATCTTAATCGGCTTTGCGATATGGTTTTTTGAAGGATATAAATACATAGGAAATATCTCAAATTTATTCGAAGATAAAAATCGCAGTGTAAGCTACTCAAATAACGTAGTAGTAAATGAAGCTAAAAATAACCTTGGGTTAAAAGACACAAACCTAACTCCAAATTCACCATCTTTAAAACCAAAAGAATCCGAAAAAGAAGAAAAAATAAACGAGCAAGCCGAAACGGATTTAATCATCGCCGATAAAACGGCAAAAGAAGAAGTAAATACAACATCAGAGCTTAAAGATGATACAAAAACCCAAGAAGCAGAGTTAAAAACAGAAGAAAAAGCAACAAAAGAAGAAACACTTGAGACAAATTTAAAAGATGAAGCAAATGCCACAAATTTAAATAATGCAAGCGTGGCAGAAAACGGCTCCAATGAGTACTTAACCTCAAATGTAGATGAATTTACAATAACTCCTAAAAGTAAAGTTTGGGTCGGTATCATAAACCTTGAAGACGGTAAGAAAAAAACTCTAAATAGCGAGAAACCAATAACAATAGAAGCTAACAAAAAACAGCTTATAGTAACAGGTCACGGAAACATCACTTTAAACATAGGCGATGAAAACATAAAATTTGACGCGGTAAATCCGAAGCGATTTCATGTAGAAAAAGGCAAAATAACCCTTATAACCTTTGACGAATTCGTAGAGCTTAATAAGGGCAAAAAGTGGTAAGAAAATTTATCATATTGGCTATAGCGGCGACTTTAAATTTCGCTTCAAACGTAGTTAGCATAGCAAACGGCCTGCTTGGCTCAGAGAGCTCAAAAGTAGCGAGCCTGTTTGGCGACGGTAGAGACTTTATAGACGAAAACGGCAATGCCGATATAGCCAAAATTTCAAATTTACTCAAGTCAAAATCGCTTCTTACACTCTCATATAAAAATCAAGCCAACCTTGATATAGTTTTTATTAGCGAACAAAAATCGCCGCTGCTTATGATAAAAATTTTAAAAGACGCATTAAGTCGTCTGGGTTATAATGAAATTTTAACGACGGAATTTGCAAATGCGGATAGTGCAATTTGGGGCATTAGACTAAATACCAAATTTATGCTTGATCCTGGATCGCTTTACACGGCTTTAAAAGAGACGAACACATTCATAGAAGGCATTGAAAGAACAAGCGAATTTAGCTATAAGTATTTGATAGACATTTCAAAATCATCGCTAAATTTAACTCCGGTCGAAATAGGCAAGGAAATCGAGCTTTCAAAACCGCTTGAGCCATATTTTATCGATATAAAAGGATCTTCAAAGGTCAGCATAAGCGCTCAAGCTGGAGATAGCTGGTTTGCTCTAGTTAGAATTTTAGATAAAAACTTAAACCTTATCGATGAAAAACGAAATTCCAAAAAAACAAATAAAATAAACTTAGCTATCCCAAAAAATGCAAAATATATAACGATAGATGATTTAAATAGCCTTGAAAATATAAAAAGAGGTCTTAAAATTTACTTACAATAATTAGGAGAATTTATGTTCAGCGAAATTCGTTTCAATACAATCGAGCGCTTGCCAAACTATGTTTTTGCCGAAGTTAATGCTATAAAAATGGCAGCCAGAAGAAACGGAGATGATATTATCGACTTTTCTATGGGAAATCCCGAAGGCAGAACCCCTCAGCATATAGTCGATAAGCTTTGCGAAAGCGCGCAAAAGGATAAAACTCACGGATACTCGGTATCTCAAGGAATTTATAAGCTTAGACTTGGAATTTGCAATTGGTATAAGAAAAAATATGGCGTTAATCTAGATCCCGACACCGAAGTTGTGGCAACAATGGGAAGCAAAGAGGGGTTTGTGCATCTTGCTCACGCCATCATAAACCCCGGCGATGTCGCCATAGTGCCCGATCCTGCATATCCGATACACACGCAAGCTTTCATCATCGCAGGCGGAAATGTCGCCAAAATGCCATTGGTTTACAACGAAAAATTTGAGCTTGACGAGAATAAATTCTTTGAAAATTTACAACACACCATCAACTCAAGCTCACCGAAGCCAAAATACGTAGTAGTAAATTTCCCTCACAATCCTACAACCGTAACCGTTGAAAAGAGCTTTTACGAGCGCTTGGTAGCGCTTTCTAAAAAAGAGAGATTTTATATCATCTCGGATATCGCTTATGCGGATCTTACATTTGACGGATACAAAACGCCGAGTATTTTTGAGGTAGAAGGCGCAAAAGACGTCGCCGTTGAGTGCTACACCTTATCAAAAAGCTATAATATGGCGGGTTGGAGAGTCGGCTTTGTATGCGGTAACAAACGCCTTTGCGCCGCACTTAAAAAGATTAAATCATGGTTTGACTACGGCATGTTTACACCTATTCAAGTTGCCGCTACTTACGCGCTTGAGAGTGATCAAAGCTGTGTTGAAGAGATTCGTCAAATTTACGATAAGAGACGCGAAATCATGCTTGATGCGTTTGCAAACGCAGGCTGGCAGATGCACAAACCAAGTGCAAGTATGTTTATCTGGGCGAAACTGCCTCCGCAAGTCGGCAACATAGGAAGTCTTGAGTTTTCTAAGCAGCTTCTTACGAAAGCTTGCGTCGCGGTAAGTCCGGGTGTCGGATTTGGCGAAGCGGGAAATGACTATGTAAGACTTGCGATGATCGAAAACGAAAATCGCATCAGACAAGCGGCAAGAAACATCAAAAAATATCTTAAAGAGTTTTAATGAACGTAGCGATACTGGGGGTTGGAACTGTCGGCGCAGAAGTTGCCAACATACTGATAAAAAATCAAAAACTAATCACCGCAAGAAGCGGCAAGGAGATAAAGCCCGTTATAGGCGTAGTTAGAAATTTAAATAAGGCTAGAAACACGACTATCCCGCTAACGGATGATATACAAAGCGTAATTAATCGCGATGATATCGATGTGTATGTAGAGCTTATGGGTGGAGTAAACGAGCCTTACCGCGTGGTGAGCGAAATTTTAAAGCGAGGCAAAGCTGTCGTAACGGCAAACAAAGCTCTCCTTGCGTATCACAGGTTTAAGCTACAAAATTTAGCGTGCGATACTCCTTTTGGCTTTGAAGCGAGCGTTGCAGGCGGAATTCCTATCATAAAGGTTCTGCGAGAAGGACTGAGCGCTAATCAAATTCTATCGATCAACGGCATAATGAACGGCACGAGCAACTATATCCTTACTTCCATGATGAACGGCGGAGTTAAATTTGAAGATGCGCTTAAAAAAGCTCAAGAGCTTGGATATGCAGAGGCTGATCCTACGTTTGACATAGGTGGATTTGACACGGCGCACAAGCTCTTGATCCTTGCAAGTATAGCTTACGGCGTGCACGGAAATCCTGAAGATATCCTTATCGAAGGCATTGAGAAAATAACAAAAGAGGATATATTTTTCGCAAACGATTTTGAGTATGTCATCAAGCTACTTGCCATAGCAAAACGAGTGGGCGACAAGATAGAACTTCGCGTCCATCCTGCGCTTGTGCCAAAAGACAAGATGATAGCCAAGGTTGATGGTGTGATGAATGCCGTTAGCGTAATCGGCGATGCGGTAAATGAAACTATGTTTTATGGTCCAGGAGCAGGCGGAAGCGCAACGGCAAGTGCGGTTATAAGCGACTTAATCGATATCGCAAGAGAGATCAAATTCCCGATGCTGGGATACAAAGCCCCGCTTGAAATCATGCAAACAGAGCTACTTGAGCAAGACGAGATAAGAACGAAATATTATTTCAGATTAAAGGTTGAAGACAAGGTCGGAGTATTAGCTAAAATCACAAATTTGATGAGCGAAAATAACCTCTCGATAGATAGCTTCTTACAAAAGTCTCACATCAAAAAAGAAGATGACGCGACTCTGTTTTTTACCACTCATACAAGCCTTGAAGCGGATGTTAAACGAGTGGTAAAAATACTAAAAGAGCAAGAATTCGTAAAAGAAGAGCCGTTTATGATGAGGATTGAGTCTTAAGTGGGACTTAGCGGATATCTTTTTGGAAAGAGCGCAGAAAGCGATGCTTGCGATTTTTTACAAAAAGAGGGATGTCAAATTTTAGATCGAAATTTCAGCTGTAAATTCGGAGAAATAGACATCATAGCCAAAAAAGATGAAATTTTGCATTTTGTAGAGGTAAAAGCAACACAAGGCGATTATGAAGCGTCATACAGGCTAACCGGCTCTAAAATGCAAAAGATATTAAAAACAGTTGATTATTATCTGCTTAAAAATAGTCTTAATAGCTATTTTCAGGTTGATCTGATAACAATTGAGAGTAATAAAATAAACTGGATAAAAAATATCAGCTTATAATTTTTCTTATTATCTTAAATTTAAACTTATTTATGTATAATTGCAACCAAATTTCAAAAGGAGAAAAAGATGGGAAAATACATAGAACTAACATCGGAAAATTTCGACATAGCTAAAGAGGGTGTTGCATTGGTAGATTTTTGGGCGCCTTGGTGCGGACCTTGCAGAATGCTTGCACCTGTTATAGATGAGCTTGCCGAGGAATTTGACGGCAAAGCTAAAATTTGTAAAGTAAATACTGACGAAGTGCAAGATTTGGCGGTAGAATTTGGTATCCGCTCTATTCCTACGCTACTATTTTTCAAAAATGGCGAAGTAGTTGAGCAAATGGTCGGAGCACAATCAAAACAGGCAATCGCGGATAAAATCAACTCACTTCTTTAATGAGTGCAAAAAGACGGGGGGTGTCTTTCCCCCTTACATCTGTTTTCGCATCGTTTTTCGGTGCATTTTTAGTTGCTTCGGTCTTTGCTTTTAACAATTACAGATTTTCAAAGTATAAATTTATAGATTTTAGCTCTTTGATCTTTTACGAAAAAAGTGAAATTTTTTCTCCTAAAGAGAAAAAATTCCTGCTTGTCGTATTTAGTTCAAATATGTCTAACTTAAATGAAATTTTAGAAATTTCAAACAAAAATTTGCCTATAGTCGCTATAGACATATTTCAAAAACGACTCGCAAATGAAGGAAATTTAAGCTATATAACATCAGACATCAATACTATTTTAAAGCTTATGAATCTCCTAAACATTACAAGTTTGCCAAGTAGTGTTGAGGTGATCCATCAGGATAATAAAATTTATAAACAAGATTCAAAAATAAATAAAATTTAAGGAAAAATCATGTTAGATTTAGCGATTATCGGTGGCGGTCCTGCAGGACTAAGCGCCGGGCTTTACGCCACTCGCGGCGGGCTTGGGAATGTCGTAATGTTTGAGCGAGGAATGATCGGAGGACAGATAACCGGAAGCTCTGAGATAGAAAACTACCCGGGTCAAAAAAACCCCGGCGAGAGCGGACTTGATTTCATGAGTACTTGGAGCAAGCAGTGCATGCACTTTGGACTTAAACACGAAGCGGCAAACGTCTCTAAAGTATCAAGAAACGAAGACGGAAGCTTTAAAATTTCTCTTGAAGACGGCAAGGAGATGAACGCAAAAGCCGTTATCGTAGCTACTGGCTCAACGCCTAAAAGAGCCGGGTTTAAGGGCGAAGACGAATTTTTCGGCAGAGGCGTAAGTACGTGCGCGACTTGCGACGGATTTTTTTATAAAAACAAAGAAGTTGCCGTTCTGGGCGGTGGCGATACGGCTCTTGAAGAGGCGATTTATCTATCAAATATCTGCTCAAAGGTATATTTAGTACACAGACGAGACGGATTTCGTGCAGCTCCTACAACCGTAGAAAAGGCTAGAAAAAATGAAAAGATCGAATTTGTCACAAGCGCCACGATAAAAGAGGCTTACGGCGATAAAATGGGTCTTGGCGGACTAACACTAAATACCAAAGAAGGCGAGCGAGACTTAAAAGTGCCTGGGGTTTTTACCTTCGTTGGACTTAACGTAAATAATCAAATTTTGCTTCAAGATGACGGCAAATTTCTTTGTGAGATGAGCGAAAACGGTGAGATGATCGTGGATCTTAAGATGAGAACGAATGTGCCTGGATTATTTGGCGCAGGCGATATCCGCATAGACGCTCCTAAGCAGGTAGTTTGCGCTGCGGGAGATGGCGCAATGGCTGCTCTTTCGGCTCTAAGCTACATAGAAAATTTACACTAAAAATTGAAATTTGACCGAGCAAGTTCGGTCAAATTCGCTCCATTTTAATCTGCCTTCATCAAAAGTCGTTGTTTGTTATTTGCGACTCAAATTTTGCGGATTTCTTTATAAATTTAAAAGAGAAATTTGGCTTCTATTGCAATTAAAAATTTGATAATTTTAGTTGCAACCAGACGCTCAAATTTGCCGTAAGAACTTATTTGATAGGCGCAAAAGCGCAACTCAAATTTTACTCGATTTTACTTAAATATACTCCGAAAAGTTTTAGGCTAAATTTAAATAAAATCAAGCCGGGTAAGATCGCTTTAATATTTACTAAAGCGATCCACCGGACTCAAAAGCTAGTTATTTAGGATTATTAACGCTAATTACCTCGTTACTCTCATCAAGATAAAGTCTAGCCGCCTCTTTTATATCGTCATTGCTTAGCGAATTTATCGCATCTTCTTGCCACTTAAGATCAAAAAGCTCGCTGTCATATAGCCTATTTGCCGTGATATTTTTAAGCCAAAATTCAGGCTGATCGTGAGTTTGCTTAATGCGCAAAATGGCTGATTTTTTATAGTTTTCAAGCTGCTCTTTCGTTGCGCCCTCACTCTTTAGCTTCTTAATTATCGCCTTAACGCCACTTATCACATCATTTGTATTTTTTGGCGAGCAAGTAAAAGATATATTTGCGTTTGAACGATCATAAGGCTCCTTGCTAAGCTTAACCGCAACTGAAAATCCATAAGTTTCGCCCTTATCTTCTCTTATGTTTTCATAAAGAGCCATTTTAAAGACTGCGCTTAGAGCTTGAGCTTTTATGGCGTTTAGTTGCGAAAATTTCACGCTTTCGTTTTTAAGATTGATAACCACGTCAGATCTAGGAGTAATCTGATAATCGCGCTCAAATTTATGCACGCCTTTTATGCTTCGCACACCGTCATCTACGAAATTCTCTTTGCTGTTTTTGCCCGGGATAGTGGCTATATATTTTGCGATTAAAGGCTCTAAAGTCTCCACTTCAAAATCGCCTACGAAAATAAAATCAAACGAACTAGCATTAGTAAATTTGTCATTTACGATTTGCTTTAAGCTCTCAAGCTCAAGTGCTGCTATATCGCTCTTTTCAAGCGGTCTCATGCGCTCGTTATTGTCATATAAAAATTTCGTAAATTCGTTGCTAAATTTGTGTTCTGGTAAATTTTCTCTTTTAGTAAGCCTCTCTGTAGCGACGGTCTTAACCTGCTCAAGCGTCTTTTGATCAAGGCGCGGCGAGTTAAATTCAAGATGAATCGCCTCAAGAAGCCACTTGATATCCGCACGATTACTCTGTCCGTAAAAGCCTTGCGAAAGCAGATCGATACGTTTATCATATCCTACATATTTGCCGTTTAGGATTTTAGCCAGCTGATAGTTATTAAACTCCCCTGCTCCGCTTTCGTTTGAAACCTGCACGGCAAATCTGCCAAGCTTCGGATCGCTTAAATTTGAAACTCCGCCTTTGCTAACCGCCGCAAAAGTGATGTGATCCTTTTTGGTTTTAAGAGGCTTTAAGATCGCCGTAGCGCCGTTTTCAAGCTCAAGAGTAAAGATACCGCTCTTTTCGTCAAAACTTTTTGAAACTATCTTTTTTGGCTTTATATTTTCATCTACCAAATTTTTAGGAAGATTTGAAGACGAAATTCGAGTATCATAAGGCTTTGCGCTAGATTTTATCTCATCAAATTTAGTCTTTTCAAGCTTGAAATTTTTAACGCTAAAAACACTTACCGTTTCATTTTTAAGCGCTAAAATTCGTCTAAATTCGGCATTTACCTCATCAAGAGTAACCTCATCTAAAAGCTTAAGCGCTAAATTTCTTGAGTCGGCTTCGCTTTGCAAGATGCTTCCCGCATCAAGAGAATTTAAAATTTCATTAGCCATATCTTCTGATTTTTTAGTTTTTGACTGAGCGTATCTGGCGTTTATGGAAGTTTTTAAATTTATCTTCGTATCATTAAAATCACTCTCGTTAAAGCCAAATTTCCTCACCCCTTCTATCACGCCAAGCATATCTGATAGTGCTTCTTCATAGTCGTTTTTGATCACATTTGTACTAAAGCTAAACATGCTTTGGCTAAATTCAAGCGATGAGGAGAAAAATCCCGCACGAAGAGACGAGCCCTCATCTATCATCTTCTTTTCATAAAGCGTTGAAAAAAGTTGCGATATAAGCATGCGAGTTAAAATTTTACGTGCATTTACTTCGCTATCTCTTGGCAGATACTCGTCAAAAAAGGCTATACTAATACTATCCGAACCGGTTTCGTTTGAATCATAGTTATAGATGTTAAATCCTGATTTTTCAGGGATTTTTCTGCTTGGCTGAAGATAGGAATTTGTATTTTTAACACTTGAGAAATTTGACTTGATCATCTGCTCTATCTTGCCTTTATCAAAATCCCCCACAGCTACGAATTCCATAAATCTAGGCTGATAAAGCCTCTCGTAAAAGGCTCTTATCTCGCCTACGCTTACATTTCTTATCACATCCATATCGCCGATTGGCTCTTTGCCGTCATAAGCACTTTTTGCGTACCAGTGCTTTGCTTGCTCTTTATAAAGCCTGTATGAAGGGGTATTTCTTGAGCGCTCCTCTTCGATGATGATACCCCGCTCCTTTTCAAGCTCGTTAGCATCAAAGCTTATGCCATCCATCCAGTTTGAAAAAACTTTAAAAACGTCATTTAAATTCTCGTCATTAACGCTTATTTTTAGGTTATAGCCCGTAGCGTCATAGCTCGTATAAGCGTTTAAATCGGCACCAAAAACCACGCCAAGACTTTCAAGCTTCCTAATCAGATCATTTTTCTTAAAATCCCTGCTTCCGTTAAACGCCATATGCTCCACAAAGTGCGCCAAGCCTCTTTCGCTTGCGTTTTCGTCGATTGAGCCAACTCTAATCGTAAGATAAAAGTAAGCCGTATCTTTTGGAAGAGAATTTTGCTTAATGTAGTACTTAAGCCCGTTTTCAAGCTCGCCTTTGGTTATATTTGCATCCCACGACATAGCAAAAGCCGCTACCGCCGTCAATAAAAATAGTAAAAGTTTCCTCATTATTTTCCCTTGATTTAAACAAACCGAAATTATATAAGAAGTTTTTTTAAAGATAGGAAAAAGTATTACGCAAGAGTGGTTATTAAATGAGCTTTTTATAAATTTTATGCTAAATTTTACAATCAAATTTTCAAAAAGGAAGCGATATGGTAAGAGTTGGAATTCACGGCGCAAGCGGCAAAATGGGAAAAATGATCATAGAGTGCTTGAAAGAAAACAAAGATGCAAAACTAACCGCCGCTTATACGATAGAGCCGATTGATTTTAGCTTACCGCAAGATGTCATAGTGACCGAAAATTTTAAAGAGCTGTTTGATAACTGCGATGTAGTAATTGATTTTACCATCAAAGAGGGTGCGATAAATTTGATAAATTATGCCAGAACTAACCCGAAACCGCTAGTAGTAGGCACAACCGGACTTGGCGAAGAGGGAGCAAATTTACTCAAAAGCGCAAGCCTTGCCATGCCGATCCTATATGCTACAAATATGAGTCTTGGGGTTGCGGTGCTAAACCGCCTTGCAAGCATAGCTTCAAAAGCGCTTAGGGAATTTGATATCGAGATAGTCGAGCAGCACCATAGGCACAAAAAAGACGCTCCAAGCGGCACTGCCATGACTTTGGGCGAACGCGTGGCGGAGGCTAGAAATTTAAAGCTAAAAGACGTGATGGTAAGCGGCAGAGAAGGACTTGTGGGAGCAAGAAGCAAAGACGAGATAGCCTTGCTTGCCATGCGAGGAGGCGATGTCGTGGGAAGACATACGGTGGGATTTTATAACGACGGAGAATTCATAGAGCTAAATCACACCGCAACCAGTCGCGCTACCTTTGCAAAAGGCGCTATAAAAGCCGCCATCTGGATAAGCGCTCAAGAAAACGGGCTTTACGGCATTGATGACTGCTTAGGGCTTTAAGAGTGATACAATTTAGCCTAGATAATACCGAAGAATACGAAAAAGAATTCGGCAAGGAATTTAAAATACCGCCGAAAAATGAGCGAACGGCTTTAAAAAAAGGCGATTTGGTAAAGCTTATTTTTAGATTTGAGGATAGCGATTTTGCGCAAGTTGAGCGAATGTGGGTTATGGTTGATGAAGCAAAAGACGGCTGTTTTATCGGGATACTGGATAATGAGCCTTTTACCAAAGGTAGCGTTGTAGCGGGAGATCTCATAAAATTTGATCATATCAACGTGCTTGAAATTTATAAAGATTAATTTAAAACAAAAGGATAAAAATGTGTGCGATCGTCGGGATAATAAATTCTAAAAATGCGGCTAAAACTGCGTATTACGCGCTATTTGCCATGCAACATAGAGGGCAAGAGGCCAGTGGTATAAGCGCAAGCGACAACGGTCAAATCACTACTTTCAAAAAGCTAGGGCTGGTCACTGAAGTCTTTGACGAGGAGAGTTTTAAGCTACTAAAAGGCGATATGGCGATAGGTCACAACCGCTACTCAACCGCTGGCAATGCATCTTTTGACGATGCTCAACCTATTGCCGCAAACTATAGTCTTGGCTCTATTTCGCTCGTGCATAACGGAAATTTGGTAAATAAAGACGAGACAAGAGAAGCCCTTATTAATGAAGGAGCGATATTTCAATCAAATATGGATACCGAAAACATCCTTCATCTAATCGCAAGAAGCAACAGCAAAAGCCTAAAAGAGCGCATTATAGAGGCGGTTAAGAAGATTGTAGGCGCTTATTGTTTGCTAATTCAGTCGCGACATAAAATTTTTGCCATACGAGATAGATACGGCGTGCGTCCGCTCTCGCTTGGAAGACTAAAAGACGGCGGATATATCGTAGCTAGCGAAACTTGCGCATTTGATCTGGTGGGAGCAAAATTCATAAGAGACGTAAAAGCCGGCGAGATGATAATCTTTGAAAACGGCAAAGACGAATTTGAGAGCATTCAACTTTTTGAGCCCGAGCCTAGAATTTGTGCGTTTGAATACATCTATTTCGCGCGCCCCGATAGCGTAATAGAAGGCAAAAGCGTCTATGAAGCCCGCAAAAGAATGGGCGCAGCACTTGCTAAAAAAAGTAAAATCAAAGCCGATTTCGTAGTGCCGGTGCCTGATAGCGGTGTGCCTGCGGCGCTTGGCTTCGCAAACGAGAGTAAAATTCCCTTTGAGCTTGCCATAGTGCGCAACCACTACGTAGGCAGAACTTTCATAGAGCCTTCGCAAGAGACACGCGATCTTAAGGTAAAGCTCAAGCTAAATCCTATGTCAAGCGTGCTTGAGGGCAAAAGCATAGTCGTTATAGATGATAGCATCGTGCGAGGCACCACTTCTAAAAAAGTTGTAGAGCTGTTGCGTGCGGCGGGCGCTAAAGAGGTGCATTTCAAAGCTGCTTGCCCCGAGCTAAAATACCCTGAAAGATACGGCATAGATACTCCAAGCTTTGAAGAGCTGATAAGCGCAAATAAAAACGTCGAAGAGGTGCGCAAATTTATAGGCGCGGACAGCCTTGAGTTTTTAGGCATTGACGAGCTGGTAACTAGCCTTGGAGATGAGCGCAAATACTCGCTTGTAAGCTTTGACGGGGATTATTTTATAAAGTAGATTAAGAATCGATCTACAAAAAATGTCTAAAATAAAAAATATGCGATAGATTATAAAATATAGACTCGGATTTAACCGAGTCTATAAAATTTGCATTAAGATACTATATTGGCATCACTTAAATTAAGTACACCGTCCAAGACTCCTATCAGTGTGATATCGTCATCATTGTTAAGACCATTACCACCCTTTACATCTACAAGGTAAAGTCCTGTTTTGCCGTTATTTCCTATTACGGATATTATCGATTTTGTTCCGTCTGCTAAAACACTCAAGCCTCCATTATCAAAAGGTTTGACGGCTTCAGTGAAAAAATCGGCAAATTTTATTTGGTCTGCCGTTTCATTAATTCCCGCCAATACATTGTAAATTTTATTTCCGGCAAATCCTTTAGTATCAGAATTATATTCTATTGCGCTTTCTGCAGTAGATGCAGTTACACCTAAAGCTCTAAAATCTATTTTATCATCAGCAGCAAAGCCCACTATAGCTAGCTTATCTTTAGCCAATACTTTGCCAATCGTAATAGTATCAACGCCTCTGTTTTGAGCCAAATCTAAAGTAAGCTTATGATCATATGATTTTATGTTAGTTAAATTTATACTCTTTGCGTCCTGTGATTCAGTATCTGAAACTTTAATGTTTTTACCAAGGAATATGCCTATATTTTTTTCACTGATTATGCCAAATTCCTTAGAAGTAAGCAAAGTGTCAAGATTTATAGTTAATTTTTCTATACTATCAAATGTTGCCTTATCAAGATTTGCTTTATTAATTGTTTCTGCCGTAGCGCCCGCACCATCAATTGTTATATTATCCTGTTTATTGGCTTCAGTTCCTTTAAATACAACATCTTTTATAGCATTTCCATCTTCTTTAAAGTTTTTGGTCTTGGTTATACCTGATTCAAGTTGCTCTATATACACATTTTTATCGGCTTTAGTAACCGTAAGAGTATATTTATTGGCTCCTGCGTCTGTTGTTATGTATTTATTACCGTCCTCTTCAACAGTAGCATTAATATATTCCGCACCTTTTAGCAGGAGGTTTTTTCCTTCAACTTGCTTGTATGCTTTTGCATCTTGATATTGCGCAGCAGCTGTTAAAGTAAATTCCTTACCGGAGATAATAACCTTATCAATTTTAACCGCATTTATTTGCGCAGGATCGAAATCCGCAGGAGTTTTCACATTTAGCTCAGCTCCATCTTTTACTTGGATTTTCATAAGCTTTCCACCCTCTAATACAAATTTAGCCTCATTGTTTTCTGCAAAATTTGATAATGTTTTTAAGTTGGCATCGGGAGTCTTTTTGGCAATAGCAAAATCTGTAGGATTTTTTAGAGTATATACAAGATCAGAGTCTGCATCCCCTACTTTTACTTTTATTACTTGATCATTACTATTAAAATAGTATTTCTTAGTGTCAATTTTTATTGCGTCAAGCTTATTCTGATCGTTTGCAAATATCGTATTTGCACCAATAGTTCCATTTACAACTTTTCCGTTAATTAGAGGGAATTTGACATCACCTACTGCTTTTTCGGTAATACTTTCAATGCTTGCCAACTCCGGTTTTTCAGCATCTGTTAATGCATACTCTCCGGCAGCCATTTTTATTCCGCCTACTTTAGAGCCAGCTAAAACTACGCTATGTCCTTTTTTAGGAGTGTCTATAGTAAAACTATCGACTTGTATCTCAGCTTTTGATAAATTATCATAACTTGCTTCTATATCCTCTGAAACGACAAACCCTGCTGCTTCTTTAAAAGCCGCTTGTAATTTGCCATCTTTAAGTATGAAGTTTATTTCTTCCGCTCCATTTTTAAATGTGGTCGCTTTAGTATCGGATTCTTTTACAAGCACAACTTTATTATTTAATGTTGCATTTGCTTCTAAATCATCAGATTCTTGATCTATCTCATATAGTTTATTATCACCTTTTCCAAATACAAGTGTTTTTCCGTCATTTATTGTTCCTCCGGTTATATCGACTATATACTTATTATCGGCACTCTTATAGACATTTGTATCTCCGTCTTTTTCAAGGATAACTGCTTTAAACTTATCTGCCAATAGCTTAGTTATTTCTACTTTTGCTTTCTCTTGAGCTTCGTTATAAGATGCTGTAGCATCCTCTTTAGCCTTTTGTAAATCAGGTGTCGGGTTGATAGCGTGGTTGTTTTCGGCGGATTCTTTTTCAGTTTTCTTTAAAACTACATTTGCTTTGATTACGGCAATCTTATCATCGTGTATCTTATTTTCAGCAGCTGTTTTTGCATTTTCAGCAGCTGTTTTTGCATTTTCAGCAGCTGTTTTTGCATTGTCTGCTTGCAATTGCGCATCATTTGCTTTATCTAAATTTTCTTTTGTTTTTTCTACGAACCGTTTTGTCGTTTTATCAGATAGTTCTAAGTTTAGTAAAGTAGCTAAAGCTTTGATTTGCGCCTCCGCTGCCGCTTTTTGTTCTTCGGTCGCTAATGCATTTTTTGCAGCCGTAATCACATCTTGAATCGTATTTATTCCTGTACCGCCCTTGTTATTCTCTATAGCTTTTGCTACAGTCTTATCAAAATCAGCTTTTTTAAGAGCTTTCGTAGTATTTGCCACAGCGGCATCAAGAGCTTTTTCCTTGGCTAAGAAATTTGCTATATCATTTTCATCTTCTGCGACTGCTTTTTCCTTTTTGGCCAAATCTACTTTCTTTTGCGCCACAAGAGCTTTGCCTGTCACTATCTCTTTCTCTAAAGGAGTTATAGTAGCTGAAAGTTTTTCTATCTCTGCTTTAACAGTCTTCCACACAGCTTTTATTTCGGGTGTCGACGCTGTTTCTATCTGTTTGCCGACATACTCTAATGCTTTTTCTTTACTGTCACCGGAAGCATGATTTTTTATTACGTCTTCTGTTTTATAGGTTATATCTTTTTCTAGTTCAGCTAGCTTTAACGCTTCATCTTTCGTTTTTAAATTTTCTTCCGCCTCTTTAGCTTTTTTATCAAGCTCTTGCTGTTTGATCTCATCAGGAGTAGGTTTTGGGCTTGGACTACCACCTGAACTTCCACCGCTTTCGCCGCCTGAATTACCGCCGCTACCGCCAGGAGGTGTTGGTATGGAAGGATATATATTGGTATCTACTGTAGTCGAGTTTAAGGCTTTCTCTATTGCCGCACTATCCGATGATGGGAATATCGCTTTTAAAGAATCTGCAATTGTTTTATCATCAGATATTTTTAATTTTCCTTTAAGCGCTTCTTGTTTAATAACTTGAGCTATTTGAGTTGGAGTGCTTGTATCTTTGATGTTTTTTAATATCGCATTAAATCCGGAAATTTTTTCAAGAATTGTGCCTGATTCAGGAACATCTGCAATTACTTTTGATACGGCTTCAGCTGCTTTTACTTTGTTTTTAAATAAATTTTGAGCTTTTATATCTTCAGGTTTTGTGTAAGTATTGTTGGCTGCCGCTTTAAGCATTTCAGTTACTATAAACGCTTTTGAATTGCCTGCATTTAATTTATCAACCCAAAACTTAACGCCCTCCGCATCTTCCGCACTTGTTTTATTAAACAAATTTTTATAGATGTGATTTACGAAATCGGCATTAGCCTCTTTGCCAGCGAAATACTCTTTAGCCGGCTTACTGTCAAGCATCATTTGAGAAAGCTGAGTTATATCCAGCTTGTTTGCATTTGCAGTATCAAGCCAGAATTTATGACCTGCTCCTTCAGGTGCTCTGTTGAACATTGTAATATATAACGAACTTACATTACTACTTGTTATTGACATTATACTCCTTTTAAAAATAAAAATTTTCCAATTATAGTGGTTTTTTATTTGTTTGTAAAGTATTTAATGTATATTTTTTATCAATATAAATTATCTATATTAAACTTATTATATAGTATAGATTAATTTCGTATTTTAAATACAAACTCTCTTATGGCTATAATTACGTAATTTACAAGAATGATGTTTTAGTAATACTATTTGCAATATATAAGTTTAATGGACTAATTTATAGTGATAAAATATTAATTATTTGATTTATTAAATACATGTTTAATTGTGTCGGCACTGCAAAATAAAAAATCAATTCAGCTACAACTTAACTTCGTAACAAAAGTAGGCTTTTTAAAATAAGGCGGATAAGGCATGGAGACGCTAAAATTTCTAAATTCTTTAGCTTTTAAATTTTTAGCGATGCTAAATTTATACTCAACGGTATTTGGTCTTTCGTCTTTGCTATCGCCTAGTTTCATCCAAGAAAATAGTGAAAGTCCGCTTGGTTTAAAGAGAGATTCACCCTTGAGGCTTTCTCGGTTGAGCGGATCATTAATAAGCTTGATGATAATCTTACAGTTTGCTATATCAAATGAGCCTACATTTCGCACGACACCTTTAAAAACTATAGTTTCGTTTATCAAAACGCGCTGATTGGTAACTTTCTCAAGAACAGCTTTTTTGGTGTATTTATCAACAACAAACATTAAAAATACACCTATTAAAAGAGTTACGACGAAATTTATAACGACAAGAGAGATAAAAATTTTTCTATTTTGTTCATGTTGCGAAAGATAAATCAAAAGCGCGGAAAGCAACAGTAAAGATACAATAATAAGAATATGAAAAATATTAAAATAACCAGCCATCAATAACACTCCGAAGTAGCTATTATATCGTAATTTTCAAATCTAAATCCATCTATCACGCTTTGCTCTTGCGTTGTTTCGCCTGCATCAAGGCTCTCTTTTAGCACTAAATTTGACTTTAAGAAAGGCTTTAGTTTATTTAGTTCATTTTTTATAAAATTTGATGATGGAGTATAAAATTTAAGTTTTATACTACAGTATTTAAAAGAATTTGCGGATAAATTTGTAAGATTTAGATCCACAATCAAAGTATTTGAGTATGTAAGCTGCTTTGTGTCGGTTATGAGCACGCTTCTTTGCCTTAAATTTTCATCTAAAAATTTATGTAGATAAAACGCGCCGAATAAGAAAGCAAAGATAGTTAAGATAAACATCAAAACGCCTACTAACGGATGCTTGGACATGATATAAAAACAAGTAAAAACGATAGTAAAAAAGAGCAAAACAAGCCAAACATAAGAGGCGAAATCAATCCATCCAAGATGAGTGAGATAAAAATTTATCCCCTGCTTGAGCTCATTTATCATCTCTTGAGTTCTTCTCCTCTATCCCGCTTAGACCCATACGTCTTGCAAGTTCGGCTTTAATGCGCTCAGGATGAATTCCGTGCAGTGCAAGCGCCACAAGCGAATGAAAGCACAGATCGGCCGCCTCGTAAATTATATCGTTTTTGGATTTTTCAAGCATTTCATCAAGCAAATTTTGCTCTATTTTTTGATTTTCCTTAGGCTGCGAAGATAAAATTTTACCCCCATCCTTGTATTTTGAGACATCTTTACAGGCCATCACAAATTCGGTTGCCTCTTCGCCGACTTTTTTAAGTATGGCGTTTTCGCCCTTTGCAAAAAGACTTGCAACGTATGAATTTTTAGCGTCCGCATTTAGTTTGCGCTCAAGTATGGTATGATAAATTTCATCGATTATGTCGTAATTTGGCTTTGTAGATAAGCTTGAATCGGAGTTTAAATTTTTAGCCTCTTTAAATTCTCCTTGTAAGCAAAAATTCGCTTGGTCTTTAAGCTCAAATTCTTTAAAAAAGCAGCTCTTTGCACCCGTATGACAAGCTACTCCACCAAATTGCTTAACTTTCATTAAAAGCGTGTCGTTATCACAGTCAAGATACATAGACTCGATCTTTTGGATATTGCCGCTCTCTTCGCCCTTTTTCCAAATTCTATTTTTAGTGCGAGAAAAGTAGTGAGCAAAGCCGGTTTGCACGCTTAAATTCAAAGCCTCTTCGTTCATATATGCAAGCATTAAAACTTCGTTCGTTGCGCTTTCTTGCACGATTACGGGCAAAAGCCCTGCAATCTTATCCCAATCGATTTTCATTTAATCCCTCTCATATATGCTTAGAGTAAATTTAGCGATATCAAATTCGCAAAGCGAGTCGCCCTGCGATAAAATTTGATATAGATCGCTAAAAATTAGCGATCTGTGAATCAAAATTTATTTTATCTGTCCATAGCCGACTGTTTGGCTTTATCTTTGGTATCAACCCAGATATTTGGCACCGCACCGCCAGGAGTTAGGAAAATTTTAGCGTCTTTATTATCGCGTAACGCTTCGTTAAATTTGCCTTGAGTTTCAATCTGTTTTAGCTCAAGCAAGTTGCCATCCAAGCTCTTTGCAACCTCTCTGTTTGCGTAAGCTTGAGCGTCGGCTTCTATCTTAACGGCATCGGCCTTACCTTTTGCTTCGATGATCGCGGCTTTTGCCGTACCTTCAGCAAGAGCGGCTTTTTTAAGAGCTTCTTGATTTGCTCTTTCTACTTCGTATTTAGTTCTTTCCGCCTCTTGTTTTGCTATTTGAACGCGCTCGATCTGCTCTTTTACCTTTTCAGGCAAGATTATCTCGCGAAGTTGGACCGTAAGCAACTCAACAGGCTTATTTGGCTGAGAATCGATATCTTTGCGAATTCCGTCATCAATCGCGGCCGCTATCTCGTTTCTCTTGGTAGGAAGCTCTTCGGCAGTGTATTTACCGGCGATACTTCTTACTACATCACGCACGACCGGATCTACGATTTTATTTTCCCAGCTTAAGCCCCATGACGCGATAGTTTGAGGCGCATTTTCAGGATTTAGGCGGTATTGAACGGTTATATCGATACTTACAGGCAAGTTTCTAGCGTCCAAAACCGAAATTGAGTTTTTGCGAATAATTCCGGCTTGAGATTGGGTCGAAAATTTTTGTGCCTCGCCCATATCTTCACCCGAAGTGTAGTTGATAAGGCGCACTCTCGTATCTACGATGATGACCTTTTGTATAAACGGGATAAAGAAGTGAAAGCCCGGCTGCATAGGCGACGCATCGTATTTACCTGCAGTTGCCTTGATACCGACTTCGCCCGAATTTATCACCACAAAAGGCTGAGTGATGGCTAAGACCGCTATAATCACGATGATAACATAAGCAAGTCCTGACATTTTGCCGAAATTTTTAGGTAAATTCGGGGTTTTAAAATTTAGCTTTGGTCCTTGATTATCATTGCCACCGCCTCCGCCGCTATTTGAGTTTCGTTTTTTAAAATAATCATTTAAATCTGCTGGCATTTATATCCTTGTTTAGAATTTTAAATATAAGTTAACATTGAAGCGTATTTTGGATTTCGTCCGTAAACTACGTCAAAATAAGCATCTTGCAGCTTTTTAGTAACTTCACCTCGTCTTCCGCTTCCGATAACCCTAGCGTCAATGCTACTTATCGGAGTTACCTCAGCAGCCGTTCCCGTGAAGAAGGCCTCATCGGCTACGTAAGCCTGATCTCTCGTGATACGCTCGCGGCGAACTTCATAGCCTAAATCTTTTGCAATTTTGATAACGGTATCTTGAGTAATACTTGCTAGGCTATTGTCATTTGGAGGAGTTACGATGGTTCCGTTTTCCACTATGAAAAAGCACTCGCCCGGACCTTCTGCTACGAAGCCTTCACCGTCTAAAAGCAATGCCTCATCGTATCCGGCATCTTTTGCTTCGTAATTTGCCATTTGCGAGCTTAGATAGTTTGAACTGGCTTTGGCTCTATTCATTTGTCCTGACGGATTTAGCTTAGCAAAGCTTGAAATTTTAACTCTAATACCCTTTTCAAGTCCCTCATCACCAAGATAAGCGCCCCACTCCCAAGCTGCGATTGCGGTTTGAACAGGAGCTTTTGTGTGAGCTAGCCCCATTATGCCGTAGCCTAAAAATATAAGCGGGCGAATATATACGTTGCCGTTAAATTTATTTGCCCTTAAAAGCTCTATTTGTGCGTTTTCAAGCTCTTTTTGAGTATAAGGGCAATTTAAAATTGTCATTTTTGCAGACTTTAAAAGCCTATTTGTGTGATCTTGCAATCTAAATATCGCTAATCCTTTGTCGGTTTTATAGGCTCTTGTGCCTTCAAAAACGGCATTTGAATAGTGAAGAGAGTGAGTTAAAACATGAACTTTAGCCTCGTCCCATTTTATTAATTTTCCATCCATCCAGATAAATTCCGAAGCATTCATCTTGTGCCTTTCATCTTGTAAAATTTACGGAGTTTAGCAAAATAATCTTTAAAATTTAATTGTTTTGTAAATAAACACGAAAAAGCTCCATTAAAACCTTGTAAATACAAAAGTAAATCCTATAGCGACACCTACAAATAAAATTTACAAATTTAAGAATATAAAAAAGAAAAATTCCAAAGATAAAAATCTAAATAAGGACATTAAATTCAAGATAAATTTAAAAGAAAATTAAAGAGCTAAGCAGTATCGCTTAGCTCAAATCGGGAGTATTATTTAGAGAATGCCTTTTCTATACTAAACGGAAACGCTTGATAACCCATAGCGTTTGTCATTTTAATCTCGATTGAAGGCTCTTTTGCGCCCCATTCAAATTCGTTAATATGCGGACTTGGTACGCCTACAGGTTTGCCCGCTGCGATATCAAACTGCATTCCGGCAACTGCCGAATAAGCAAATACACTATCAAGGTCGTCTTGGTACTGCGCAAGGCTAGTTACCGAGCTATACCAATCAGCTCCTCTTTGCTTGCCGTATTCCCAAACTTGCTCTACAGTTTTAGCCTTCTCGTCTACCTTATAAACTACCGCACGAGAGTATTTCATGCCCGCTATTGCAGGTTGCTCAAATCCTCTACTGTCGCCGTTATCAAATACGGTTAGATACACTAAACCTTTTTTGGATTTGCTATCGATTCTAAATGCGGTGTGCTGAGTGTATTGCCAGTCAAACCCGCCTGTGTCGCTTTCATATCCCGGGCATTTTGTGTAGTCATCTTCACAAACGATCTTTTTGCCGTTTTTATCTACAGGCTGAAGAAGAGCGCCTTTAAATTTCTCGCTCCAGCCTTTATGCCCGCCGATTATCCACTTAACTTTCTTGTCACGTCCGATTTTAATAACCGCATTTTGATGGCGCGAGCTTATGATGATACTATCGTCGCTTGGGTCGTGATCCACACTATTTACATGAGCCCAGTTACGTCCCGGCCCACTTCCTACGATGTCGCCCCATTTCAGGAAGTTCGCGGTTAAAAATTTCGCGTCCTAAGATATCGTATTTAACGTATCTTTGTCCATATCCCCAAGTGATAGCTCCGTCTTTGTTTTGTTTAAAGCCCATCATAACGCCTGCGTTAAAAGGCTTTTTAAGGTCGTAAATTTTGCTAGGCCCAAGATACCATCTAACTTCGCCTTTAGTATCAAAGTCTATTTTCAAATTTCTTGCTTGGAGCTTTTATAACTTCGATCTTATCAAACAAAGCTCCCTTTTGGCTTGGGTGTCCCGTAGCCTCAAGATAGATAGCCGGAGCGTAAATTTTATACGTCTCTTTTATCCTCTCTTCTTTGCCTTTATAAGTTTTTGTATATTCTACTTCAACCGTATTTTGATAGTCGGCATACATACCAAATATGGGAATTCCACCGTGAGTGCGAAGGTGCTTGTTAGCTACGTCATAGCTTATTAATTGTCCGCCAGGTTTTGGGACGATAGTTACTTTGGCGTCTTTTATGTCGTATCCGCCGTTTTTAATAACAGCCGTTAAGCGTAATCTATGCTATGTTTTGAATTATAAATTTTTAGCATATCCCCCAAGAAGATCTTGGGGGAGGGAATTTTAGTAGTTATTATTTTTTGCTTTTAACTTTGCGGTCAAATGCTTTATCAAGATGTATAGGTATGGCTTGATATCCTATGCCTGTTCCTTCAAATTTCATTTGAAGACCGGGCTCGGTAGATCCCCACTTAAACTCAAGCAACTCAGGAGCAGGTTCTCCTACAGGAACGCCTTTTGACAAATCAAACTGCATGCCCGCCGTTGCAGAATAAACTAGCAATGAGTCTTTATCGTCATGGTATTCAGTAAGGCTCGTAACCGCACTAAACCAATCTCCGCCTCTTTGTTTGCCGTATTCCCAAACTTGCTCTATGGTCATTTTGTTTTGATCTATCTTATAAACAACACCGCGTGAATACTTCATACTAGCAAGAGCAGGTTGTTCCATGCCGCGGCTATCTCCGTTATCAAAAGCGGCTAGATAAAGGATGTCTTTATTTGTTTTTGAATCGATAATAAACGCCGTATGTTGTGTCCAAGTCCAGTCAAATCCGCCTTTTTCGTTTGTGTATCCAGGGCATTTGCTATACTCGTCCTCGCAAACGATTTTGTTTCCTTTGCTATCGACAGGCTGCAATAGGTATTTTTTAAATTTCTCACCCCAACCTTTGTGAGGACCGACTATCCATTTGATTTTCTTATCGCGTCCGATTTTTACCATCGCATTTTGGTGGCGGCTGGAAACTACTATAGAATCATCATTTGGATCATAATCAACGCTATTTACGTGAGCCCAGTTTCTGCCTATTCCAGTTCCTGCTATATCGCCAAATTGATTATTTTCATCAAGTTTAGCTAGCTCGTCAGCTCCTATAGTATGTCCGGCTTGAGAAGCATCTACGTTTAAGCAAACGGCTCCTTGGTCAAGAACCATGATAGCATCAGCTCTATAAGGATCCATGATCTCATAAAGTCTCCAATCGTCTACGACGTATCCGTCTTTATCAACCTCTACTATCGTATCTCTAACGGTTCTAACGTTTTTGCCGTCAGGGCGTTTTGTGTTAGATGAGCCGACTCTTAGTAGATAGTTGCCGTTTTGTGCGTTATTTAAAGAGTGAGAGAAGTCGTTATAAGCAAGCGGAAGCTGGCGATCAAAAATTTGTCTTCCCATCAAATCGTATTTAACATATCTTTGTCCAAAGCCCCAAGCAAGAGCTCCGTCATTATCTTGTCTAAATCCCATTTGAATACCGGTTCTATAGATATTGCCAAAGTCCAAAAGTTTGTCTGAGTCAAAATACCATCTAACCTCGCCTTTTGTATCTACTATAAATGAATTTGAAGCGTCATTCCACTCCAAAGCGCCGCCCGCAGGGTTATTCCAAACGGCTTGAGAGCTTCTGCCCGGAGCTTTTCCAGGAACGTTGTTTATAAGATATAGCCTATCTGCAAATTCCTTATCGGCTTTTACAACGGTTACTTTTTCAAAAGGAACTCCAGTTTGCATAGTAAGCCCTGACGGAGTAAGTCCTATGCCACCTGTCGTTACTTGATACTTTTCGGTAATAGTTTCATCCTTAAAGCCCATGGCTGATTTAGTATAAGTAACTTCAACCGTATTCTTATAAGACGGATATAGTCCAAAAACTGGGATACCACCGTAAGTTTTTACCGTTTGGTTATCTACCTTATAGCTGATAGTTTGACCTCCCGGTTTTGGAACAATAGTTACTTTAACGTCTGATAAAACATAGCCGCCGTTAGTAATGATAGCTGTTAAAGGCGCATATCCGTAAGGATTCATCTTAACAACTCCAAGCTTGCCTTGTTGTTGATAATCATTCTTTGGACCGCTTGGACCGCCTATAGCAAGAGAAGAAGTAGTTAAGCCTCCGACTAGTAGCCCTGCCACAACAATTGATGAAAGTAAATTTCTAGCCTTCATACGGACTCCTTTAATTATAGATTTTGTAAATTTTACTTTTAAAGTAAAATTTATCAAACCTACTTGTCAGGATAGAATACAAGATAGATTCTTTGACTTTTTTAATACTATTTCTTATAAAATTTTATTAGTGTAATTTTAAAAAAATTTACTAACATAAAAATCACACAAATATTAAAATATCTTTAAATAATTTTACATAATATAAACTTCTTATAAAATTTAAATTTGCGAACAGTTATTAAAATTTGAACTGAATTTTATCATTAAAATATCACTAAAATACCTAATTATAAATTAATACAACAAAATATCTAAAAAATAATCAGGCTAATAAAATTATATAAATTTAAATGCTTTTAAATAATGGTTGTAGTTTTATCAGCCGATACAGATCTTAAATTTAAAAACAAATTTATATTATTTTTTCCTTAAAAAACTTTTGTTTATATGATTATAGCTACCTACAGATTATATAAATTTTAGATATATAGGCATAAAATTAAATTAAAAAATAAATTTTAGATATATTAAAGATTATAAAATTTCAGTTGTGAGAAAAGTGTTTATTAAAAATTTTACACATTACATAAAAACTTTTTTGATATTAATAAAAAGCAACTTCTAGTCTATGGGGTTCATTAAAACAAACTGATAAAAATTTAAATATATTTTAAGTATATAATCTAATTTTATATATTAATATTAACTACTAAATTTATCTTAAATTTATTTTCGTGTTATTTTTGTGGAAGTTCGGTTGTATAAAATTACAATATCAAATTTATTCCAAAGGAGTTTAGATGAAATCTCTACTTACAAAAACAACTAAAATTTTAGCTGCAGTTGCGCTTTTTGGCGCCGTAAGTGCTAACGCTTTTACAGAAGGTAAGGATTATATGGTTCTTGAAAAACCTCTAAGCGTAGAGAAAGGAACTCTAACTAAAGTTTTTAGCTACGCTTGCCCGTTTTGCTACAAATACGATAAAAGCGTAACTCCAAAAGTGGTTGAAAAAGTATCCGGTCTAAAATACGTGCCGTATCACTTAAAAACCAAGGCCGAATACGGAGAGGCTGCAAGCAAAGTTCTTGCCGTTTTGGTAGTTAAAGACCAAGAAAAAGGGGTAAATTTACTTGACGATAACTCAATGTTCAAAAAAGCGAAATTTGCTTACTACAAAGCATATCACGACAAAAAAGAGAGATGGAACGACGGCAAAAATCCAGAAGCCTTCATAAAAACAGGGCTTGATGCTGCCGGAATGAGCATGGATGAATACAACAAAGAGCTTGAAAATCCAAAAGTAATCGAACTTCTTAAAAAATGGGACGAGTCTTACGAAGTGGCTAAAATTCAAGGCGTTCCAGCGTTTGTAGTAGACGGCAAATACCTTATCTACACAAGCACTATCACTTCGGTAGACGGCTTTGCCAAGCTTATAGAAGAGTTGCTTAAAAAATAGGCTTTCAAGATGAATATAGTAAATAAAATTTCAGCTTGGCAGGATACTAGATTTCCTTGGTTGCTGATGGCTTTTGCGAGCATTGCGCTGGTTTTGCTGGCGCACTCGCTCTTTCAAAAGTACGTCTATATGCCACCTTGCGAACAGTGCGTATATATAAGATTTGCTTTTTTATGTATGGCATTTGGCGGTTTGGTAGCGGCTATCAATCCTAAAAATTTAGTTCTTGCGTTTATAGGATATGTGTTTGCGTTTTGGGGAGCGATCCAAGGGATAATGTATAGCGTTAAGCTAGCCAAAATTCACACTGCGGTTCATAGCGACGATCCTTTTGGAGTTCAAGGATGCTCAACGGATCCCGTATATCCGTTTAACCTACCGCTTCACAAATGGGCGCCTGACTGGTTTTTGCCTACGGGAGATTGCGGATACGATAACCCTATAGTTCCCGACGGAGTGGCATTAAGCGGATTACAAAAATACCTTGTAGACTTATATCAAGACGGCTGGTATCTAATCCCTTCAAAGCACTTCATGTCAATGGCGGACTGCACGCTTCTTGGCTTTGGTCTATGCTTTATAATCCTGCTTGCAATGGCGGTATCTAAAGTCATAACCTTAGTTAAAAACCCTAAATAATCTAATAAAAGGTCTGAATTTTCAGACCTTTTTAGATATACTGCTTGCCTAAACAAGGAGTAGTCCGGTGGGTATTGATATATTCAACAAATACAACTTCAAAATTTATATCATCATAATCCTATCCAGCTTGTTTGTGATACTTCTTGGCGCAAACGTATATAAAAACGCCAAACACCACATCGAGACCCTTTCAAATACAAACAAAATAGCCACCAGTGAAAACATCGTGCAGATATTTCAAATTTGGCTTGATGAGAGGATAAATTCTCTTGTTAAAGCCTCTAAGCTTATACAAAATGCCGATATATTAGATGATGAAGAGAGTATTAAGAAATTTACTCAAGCCTTTTTGGGCGATTTGAGTGAATTTGATCTAGTTCAGCTTTTAAAAGATGACGGAGAGATCTATATAAACGGCGAGAAATTTCCAAAAAGCCCTAAAGAGATAAATTCCAGACTAAGCCTTATCTGGTATCTGGAGACAAAAAATAGCAACAAACCTACGGTAAATTTCATGCCCGAGCATACGATTTTAGAGCAAGAGACTTTAAATTTATGCGTACCAAACTACAAAAACGGTAAATTTGCAGCCGTTTTATGCGGAGTAGTCAAAGTAAAAAGCATATTTGACAACATAAGCAACTTCAAGCTTCCTCCCAACTCGTACTCCTTTATCGTAACGCACAGCGGCGAAATTTTAACTAAGATGAAAGATGAAAAGTTCAAAGCGCAAATTGAGGATAAATTTCAAGAGCTGTTTTTAAAAGACGAGGACATAAGCAGTATAGTTGTGGATTCAAATTTCATATCCATAGCGGAAATTCCCTCGCTTAATTGGTTCATAGGCGCAGGCACGGACAACGCAAAAGAGACAAAAGAGCTTCTTGAAGCAACGACCAAAAACGCACTTACGTTACTTTTTGCGTTTATCGCGCTTGCCTTTATCGCAAACTCGCTTCATAACTTTATGTATGCCAAGATCAAAAAGCGTCAGGATGAATACGAAGCAATTCTTGCGCACAAAGCCAAGATGAGCGAAGCGGGCGAGCTCATAAGCGGGATAAATCATCAGTTCATTCAGCCCGTAAATTCGCTAAATTTAGCCATATCAACATTGCTTATGCTAAAGCGAGAAGGCAATCTTGACGAGCAGATGCTGCAAAACATACTTGAAAAAGGGCAAAAGTCCATATTGCTACTAAGCAATACCATAGATATCTTTAGAAATTTTTACAAAACAAGCGAAAACATAAGAGAATTTAGCGTCAAGCAGAGCATTAAAAATCTCTTAACTCTTATGCACACCGAGCTTACAAGAGCCAATGTGCATGTGGTTTTAAGCGAATTTGAAGATAAAAAAGTAAATCAGATAGAAAATATAATCCAGCAAATTTTACTTATCTTAATCCACAATGCAAAAGACGCTTTGGTGGATAAATTTAAAGACGATATCAAGTCAAGAAGAGTGCAAATAGATGTAAAATTCGATGAAAACAGGTGCTATATAGAGGTCATCGAATTTGGAAGCGGGGTAAGCGAAGCGATGAGCCGCAAGATATTTGACGAGCCAAAAACCACCAAAAAACAAGGCAGCGGCATAGGGCTGTACTTCGCTAAAAAGCTTGCCAACAGAAAGATAAACGGCGATATTAAGCTTGTAAATAGAGCGCTTCCTACGGTATTTGAGTTAAATTTCGATGTTGATTTAAAGGGCGATAAATGAATAACGAATCTTTAAAATTACTAAAAAAGCTATCGATTTTGATCGTTGAAGACGACGATATGTCAAGAGAGCTCATAGCAAGCGGGCTAAAGCCGTATTGTGCTAGCGTTAGAGTCGCCGCGGATGGATGCGAGGGGCTTGAATGCTTTAAAAAACAAAAATCAGACATCGTCATAACGGATATCCATATGCCGATAATGAACGGATTTGAGATGATGAAAGAGATTTCAAGGCTTAAACCTCATCAAAAATTCATCGTCTTTACCTCTTACGATACGGATATGAACTTGATAAAAAGCATAGAACAAGGCGCTGCGCTATTTTTAAAAAAACCTATCGACATCAAAGATCTTCGCTCAATGATAATTGCGTTAACTTACGAAAAAGACGAAAAATTAATCAAAATCAGCGACGAAATAAGTATAAATTTAAAAGAGGAGAAAATTTATAAAAATGGAGAGGAAATTTATCTGACATACTTGCAAAATAAATTTTTCTGGCTCTTTGCGTACAACTTAAACAAACTCGTTAGCTACGAGATGATAGAGGAATTCGTCTATGAAAACGAGGTTGTGAGCAAGGGTGCTATACAAAATATCATCTTGCGTCTAAAGCGAGAACTTGGGATAAAATTTAAAAATATCTCAGAAGCGGGGTACATCCTAGTAGCAAGCCAAAAAGAGTAAAATGGCTTGCAAAATTTTATTGGAAATTTAAAAGAAATTTGCCCGATTCATAAACAAAACGGGCAAAAACATTGGCTAATTAAATTTAGCGGGCTATCAAATATCAAATTTTGATGCTAGATGGGATTTATCTCGCTACTTCTTGCGTTGTAAACAAACCAACTTAAGATCATGACCAAAAACACCGCTCCAATCAGAGCAAAAGAGCCAAATCCAAAAAGAGATATTGTATCTCTTGCTTCATTTGAGCCAAAGAAATTTGCATTATCTGGCGCAAAAACAGCAGGCAACATCTTATGAAGCTCAAGACCGAACGGAAAACTCACCGTAAGTTCGTGGATGTTAAAATTCTCGGCACTATTTGAGTAGCTAAGACCAAAAATCACGCCCAAAAATATAAACGCATATGTAACAAGCTTTACGATGAATGATTTTGGATTTATCATCGCTATAATCGCGCCAAAAGCGATAAAAATAAGCGCAAATCTAAGCTGAACCAAAAGCAAACTGTTTGCAAAGCTAAAGCTAAGCGCAAAAAGACCAAGCACAACTGCAAGCAAAATCGCCCACGGAATTATCGTGCGCTGTAAATTATAAACAAAGCAGACAAAGCCTTTGTTTTCTCTATTATAATCAACCATGGCGCAGACTTATTTAGCTATAAGAAATTTGACGATTTCGCTTAGCTTATCGATACTTGTAGCCGAGCTTAAATTTATCAAATATTTGCCGTTTACCACAAACGCTGGCACTCCGCTAATAACGGCAATATCATAGCCGTCATCCCAGCTAGTTAAAATCTCTTGCGCTCTTGGCGAATTTAAAGCCTTCTCATAATCGCTTTCACTCACGCCCGCGGCTTTTAAAGCAAGCTTGATCACGTCGCTTTTGTCGCCTTTTAAACCGCCTTTATCGTGTTGAGCTCTATAAATAGCAAATTTCGCTTTTTTAAATTTTGATTTATCGTCAAAAAGACCGACTCCGCTTTGCTCGTCAAGCGCCATCATAGCGGCTAAAATTCCGCTTACGGTCTCGCCGAATTCGCCCTTAGTCTTTAGATGATAAGGTTTAAATTCAAGCCCTTGGATACTAGCTACAACTTTCCCCGTAACTGATTTATCAAACTGGTAGCAGTACTTACATCCGTAGCTAAAAACCTTTACCAATACGTTTTGTCCGACATTTAAAGGCTTATCAAGAACCAAATAATCCTTATTTTCCTCAAACGCTGCCGCAAAGGAGCTCAAAAGTCCAAAGACAACTAAAATTCGCACAAATTTGCTTAGTATTTTCATGCAACTTCCTTTCTTACTAATGACTTGCAAAATACTACAAAAGAGATGATAAATTTGAGGTTAAAATTGCTCTCTTTCATCTTGCCATACAACATCGCTTGTATATCTTGGAAGCCGCCACGCACCGCCTGCTACACCCTTACAAAGCCCGGTTGTGCCCTCGCTAGCTCTTACGAATTTCTCTCCGTCCCAAACTTCGGTGCGATAGTAGTAGCAGTCCCCTACTCCTCTTATCTTTTGATTTGCTCTA
This sequence comes from Campylobacter sp. RM15925, assembly GCF_012978775.1. Classification (NCBI taxonomy): domain Bacteria; kingdom Pseudomonadati; phylum Campylobacterota; class Epsilonproteobacteria; order Campylobacterales; family Campylobacteraceae; genus Campylobacter; species Campylobacter sp. RM15925. Next base: position 6,590 of record NZ_LIWP01000016.1, on the reverse strand, counting down.
AGCTCGCCTTTATAGTATTCATTTAAGTCGTTATCAAAGGTCTGAATCACTTTAGTAAGCCCCGCATCCATGACCGCAAACAAATCAGATTCGTTATAGGCGCTCATAGAGCAGCGAGTTTGCACAAGAGAGTGGGTTTCGTTTAGCTTATGCACCCAGATATCGCTGTGTCCGTGATCGTAAAACATACTAAAGCAGTCGTCTTTATTTGTAGTTGATTGAAGAAGTTTATATATCGGCTCATAACTCGCTTCGCCTATCCTTATAGTCTTTTCATCGCCTATCGTAGCAGCCGCGTTTATGACAGGCGCTTCTGCTGGCTCATAGGGCTTCATACCCTCTAATCTTCCTTGATACTCAAGCGATTTTAGCCAGACAGCGTTAAAGCCCTTTGGCGATAAAACAAGAGTAAAATCCCTTATCTTAAACTCAACTTTAGGGTTTCCTTTAAGCGCTTTTACGAGAGTCTTTATCTGCTTTTCATCAAGCCTTGCCGTATCATCTCCGCTTTGCGTTATATCAACCGTGCCGTAGCTTTTGCCGTCTATAAAAAGCTCAGCGGTTTTATCCTTATCTATATCGACTCTATCGTCATTTATCTGGACATATCCGTAAATTTCACTCTCTTCGCCCGCTTCTGTGGCAAACATAACAGAAACAAGCCCTCTGTCTTCATCGCTTTGATAGCCCGTGATCCTGCAAGCGCCGGTGTTATCGCAAACTACAAGCCAGTCTTTATGCTCCAGATACGTGCCGTCAAACCCCTCAAAGCCAAGCAAAGTAGCCGCATAAAACGTGCAAGAAGCTAAAATTCGTGCAAATTTATTCATAATTTTCCTTTCGGTTCAGTTATATATGTGATTTAGTTTTAAAATTCTAATGATGTTAAAAAGGCTGTTTAGATCAGCCGCGATCCTTTTATCTAAATTTTTACTAACGATACTTTGATGGATATCAGGCTCAAAGCTATCGATGCCTCTATTTATCTTGATGTAAATTCTCTCTGCAACAAAGCTTATTCCGATAGGAACTCTCATGTTTTTAGCAAGCTTTACTATGGACTCCATTAGCACAGGAGTTAAGATATACATCGCGTTTTGAATATCGGTCGTATATACCTTAAAAAGCTCGTTAAATTCAGCATTATCGACGATGATTTCTTTAGCCGAAGGCTCATCGGGCTTGCCGCCAGATAGCACGAAAGTCTTTGAATCTATCTTTTTATTAAAACTAGCTACGAAAAATAACCCCTTAAAAAACATCAAAGCCCTATCGTCACTCTCGCCCGTGATCGGATTTACAAAGCTGTCTTTACCCTCAAGCGTAAGGTCGCTAAAGCTAAATTTCACGCCGTCTATCTCACCGCTTACCAGGTCATTGCCATAATCTTTTGTGATGATAAAAAACAGCCTGCTTTGCATTATATAAAATAAATTTACGTGGCTATGCATGTCGTAGTTAAACCCAAGCGAATTAAGATAGCTTTCAAGATAAAATTTCTTATACTTCCTTGCAAATTCGTGCTTTTCTTGCTGGGCAAAATAAAAAAACAGGTTACCATAAGCCACATAAGCAAGAAAAAGCGAAATTGCAAGAGCTAAAATTTGACCTAAATTTCTACCTTGCAAAAAGCCTATATGCATACTTGGCGGAATTTGAGTAAAAATTTGATTAAGGACGTAAAAAACGCAGATAAATATCGCAAAAGTAGCCGCTATGCGATATGAGAAAAATTTAGAAAGTATGAGCTTTCGCTCTTTTTCAAGCTCAAGTAGGGTTTTCAAATACAACCTTTTAAATTTGATTGATTATATCAAATTTAAGCTTTCAAAAAGGGTTTTTGGTGGGTAAATCCACCCTGTTAAAAGATAAAGGATAAGCCCGACAAGCGTTTGGCTTATCGGGTTAGGTTTATTTTTCTTTAAAATACTCCGCTTCAAGCTTCTCAACCTCTTTTATAGCCTTTCGTTCGTAAAGCTTAAATTCAGGCGAATAGTACTGAAGCACGGTTTTTAAGCCTTTGTGCCCCACTTCCAAGTGGCAGCTTGCACAACCTATTTTATTTTCCGTATCCAGCAAACTTACGTAATGCTCGTGCATCTCTATGGCTTTTTTAGAGAATTGCTCGTTGGTTAAGTAATTTGGATGACACTTTATACATCCGTCATCAAACACATACCTAGCTCTATGCTTCATATTGGCAAGCCAATACGGGCTGGTTTTGTTAAAATCATCTGTAAAAAAGTGCTTATACCCCTCTACTACGCCGTTTCTAGCCTTAGTGTAGATATAATTCACAAGGCTATCATGCGGTAAATGGCAATCCACACAATCAACTTTAATTCCCGTCTTACCCGCTCCGCCATGCACATCTTTTCTATAAGCTATCGCCATAGGTATCATCTCGTGGCAAACTACGCAAAATTTCTCATCGCTAGTTGCCTTCAGCGCTCCGTAAGTTACGTATGAAGCGGCAAGACCCAAAAAGCCTCCGATAACTACCCATAATAAAATCTTTTTCATGGCGTCTTCCTCATCCACTGCTTAACCTCCCTCTCATGACACTCGTCGCACATATTTACCGACTCTTTGTGCTCTCTGTGACACTCGTCGCAGTATAAATTCGGACCGTCATGAACGGAGTTGTGAGGATTGGCTTTTAGCAGATCCATGTAAGCAAGGCGCTCTGCCATGTATTTTTTACTCTTATGACAGGCGAGACAGGATCTCTCTCCCGGATCTTTAAATTTTTGAGGATCGTCTCCTTGCTCTGCGTGACAATTTAAGCAGTTAAACATAAGCACGCTGTGATGATCCTTGATGGGATATTTTTCTAAAAGCTCTTTCGTCATTCCTAAATTTTTATCGGCAACCTTGGTTGCATTGCCGTCAGCTGCCGATAAATTCGATATAGCCATAAAAAAGATACTAATTAATATTAAGATCTTTTTTTGCATCAATATCTCTCCGATAAATTTAGATATTTTCTCCGGCAATCATACCAAATACCAAACAATCGGTAATCGCGTTACTTCCTAGGCGACTTGCTCCGTGAGTACCGCCCGTAACCTCTCCTGCCGCATAAAGATTTGGAATCGGCTCATTTGTCACAGAAGATATAACTTGCGCTTTTGTATTTATCTTTAATCCGCCCATTGTGTGGTGAACTTTCGGAGCCCCTCTAACCGCATAAAATGGTGCAACAGAAATATCTATACCCTTTGTTGTTTTAGCATCTACAGGTTTTCCAAAGTCTGCGTCTTTGCCCTCTTTTACAAAGCCGTTATATCTCTCAACTGTCTTTTTAAGCTCATCGGCAGGGATTTTAAATTCAGCCGCAAGCGCGTCAAGGGTGTCAAATTTTTTCACGAGTCCGGCTTCAAGAGCTTTTTCGTAATGCACAGGAAGCATGTGAGTAAGCGCTCTTGAGTCGCAGAAATTTATAGGATAGTTTCTGTCGTCCTCGCCTTTTTCATAAATTACTTTAAACATCGCTTCACTTCTGGTTCTTCTATCTGCCAGCTCGTTCATATAGCGTTTACCTGTTCTTGGATTTACGGAAATTCCAAACATAAACGCACCGTTTACGTTAAACATAGATCCAACGCCAAATCCAGGCTCATCAGCGCAAGCCCACGGTCCGTATTGTATCCAGCTTGGTTGAACAGGATATGCACCCACTCTAAACGCCGCTAAAAGTCCGCCCGCAGTTGAGCCGGGTTGGTTGGTAGAATCGGTCTCAGGAGTAATTCTTGGATCTTGAAGTCTTCTATAGACTTTATCTCGGCAAAATCCACCGCTTGCCAAAACAACCGCTTTTTTAGCTTTAAAATACTTCACGTCGCCGCTTTTATTTTCGGTATCATCGCTTAATAATTTGCCGTCAAATTTATAGTTTTCTCTTGCCATAACACCGATTACCGCACCTTTATCATCTAAGATAAATTCATCAAATTTAGTTCTTTTTTTGATAGTTGCGCCTTCCATTTTTTCAAATGTTTCAATCATCGGAAGCACTATACCCGCACCGCTTCCGTTTTGGGTTTGCAAGCTTCTTGGCACTGAGTGTCCGCCTGCGTGAGTGATTTGGTCGATATATTTCGCACCGCAGTCAAGTGTTAATTTATAAGCATCTTGCGCTCTTTGTCCGATTATCTCTAAAAGCTCTTTGTGGTTGATACCACGTCCTGCTTTTAAAGAGTCTTTCATAAATAGCTCAGTGCTATCTTTGATGCCCGCCTTTATCTGCAAATCGCTGTTAGGCACGGCAAAAATTCCTCCGTTGATAACGGAATTTCCTCCAAGGCGACCCATCTTTTCAAGCAAGACTACTTTGTTGCCTTTTTTAGCAGACGTTATACCTGCAGCCAAAGCTGCAAAGCCCGAGCCAATGATCACAACGTCAAATTCCTCATCCCATTTAACGTCTTTAGCGTTCATAGCAGCATTTGCATTAACGCCACCTAGCGCCAGCATACCCGCGCCTACCGCACTAATCTTAACAAAATCCCTTCTAGATAGATTTTGATTTTTCATTATATCCTCCTATGAATATGGTTTGAGATATTGTTTAAATTAATTATATCAAATGGCTTAAGTTCTATCCTGAAATAACAAACTATGCTAAAAAATAAAAATATTTTATATTTATTAAGCATTAAAAATACAATCAATATCGTCATTTTTGAGTTTTATTTATGAATTTAAATATCAAATAACAGTCTCGTTTTTCTTATTTTTTGTCCAAATTTTATTTATTTTCTTAAAATATTATTAAAATGAATAACTAGATTTAAGTTTTAAAAATAAATTATTTAATATTTTTAAAATTTGCCTGACATTACTTTTAATAAATCAAATTTGGCTATAATTTTTCAAATTTTATAAGGAGAACAGATGCCTTTCGTAAATATCAAAGTTTCAGCACCTGAGCCTACCAAGGATCAAAAAAAGCAAATTATCGCCGAAGTTACGGACACTCTAGTAAGAACGCTGGGTAAAGACCCTGCTGCGGTGCTTGTGATGATAGAAACACTTGAAGCAGAAAGTATCGGCAAAAGCGGACTTAGTTTAGAGGATTTAAGGAGTAAAAAATGAGTTGCAAGAAAAAAGAAGCTTGCGAAGTAAAGAGTGAATTTAGCAAAGAGGATATAGAGCGCAAAGTAACGCTTGCGACAGGTGATAAAGCGCCAAATTTCAGCCTTGAAAATCAAGATGGAGTAAGTGTAAATTTAAAAGACTTCATCGGTAAAAACGTCGTGCTTTATTTTTATCCAAAGGATAATACGCCCGGATGCACCACCGAAGCTTGCGAATTTAGCGCGATTTACGATGATTTTATCACTCAAGATACGGTCATAATCGGAATAAGTCCCGATAGCGTAAAAAGCCATGCAGGCTTCATACAAAAACAAAATTTAAAGCATATTTTACTCAGTGATGAGAATAAAGAAGTAGCTAAAGCCTACGGGGTTTGGCAAGTTCGCAAAAACTACGGCAAAGAGTATCTCGGTATCGTTAGAACAACATTTGTTATAGGCAAAGACGGTAAAATTTTAAAAGTTTATAAAAGTGTAAAAGCCAAAGAGCACGCAGCAAAAGTGCTTGCCGATTTAAGTAAAAACATATAAAAGCTTGCTTGAGAGAATTTTAGATATTTTATAAAATTTTAAAAGAAATCTAGGATTTAGCTAACAAGTCAAGCCAAAAAGATATTTTGTTCTGGAGGGGTTTCAATCTCTCCAGAATAGCTATTTTGTATTAAATTTTATATATCATAACAAAACATAATTTGAAAAAACCTAAGTATAAAACACAGATATTTTAACAAAAATCAATCCCTCGCAAAAACCACCTTAAGTCCAAATCCAACCAGCAAAGCGCCCATAAATCGCTCTATGGCTTTTTTAAATTTATAAAATTTACTTACTAAAATTTCGGTCGAAAACAAGCAACCAACCGCCACAAACCAAACCAAATGCACTAAAGATATCAAAGCCCCAAAGCTAAGTTGAACCCATATAGGGGTATTTGCGGTGATAAGCTGAGTGAAAATGCTAAAAAATAAAATAGTCGTTTTGGGATTTAAGACGTTGGAGGCAAAGCCCATTTTAAAAGCCTCAAACGCGGAAAATTTCTCATTTTCTACACAGCCTGCATCAATATCAACAAGAGACTTAGAAGTAAAAGTTTTATAGCCGATATAGATAAGATATGCGGCACCCAAATATTTAATGATATAAAAAAGCGTGATAGACTGAGATATAATGAGAGCAAGCCCCGCGATAGAGTATCCTACGTGAACCCAGATCGAAGCGGCTATACCAAAAGCCGAGTAAATGCCTGCCTTTCTTCCGTGCATAATAGAATTTCTAACCGTTATGACAAAATCAGGTCCTGGACTAATGGTGATGACAAAAATTATAAATATAAGCGCTGAAAACTGGCTAGCATAACTAAAAATATCCATAAATTTTACTCCCTTGCTGCTTCAAATTTAGAATAAAATATTACAAAAAAATTATGAAATATTATATAAAGGCATAAAATTAAATTTCTGCTGAAAGATTTGTTTTTATTAATGTTTTATA
>NZ_LIWP01000015.1:0-46096 GCF_012978775.1 Campylobacter sp. RM15925 | reverse complement strand
ACGACTCATTTAATAATTCTTTAAAAATTTACGGCGATAAAGCTATGAGTAAGCATGATGGAAAAAATACTCCGAGCTATTATGATGATCACTCTTACGGCGGCGGGTTGGAGCTTGGCTGGGATATGAACGATAAAAACAGTTTGAAATTCGCAACCGGCTACAAATATGACGTTCATAAAGAAAAAAACGATATATATAATAATGCCGGCAAAAAGCTAGGCGAGGAGCCTTGGCAAAAAATGGCCGATAAGACTTACTCTTTCGGGCTTGAAAACACATATAAATTTACCGATACGACAAGACTAATACTTGGCGCAAGTTATGACACGAGAGATGCCGTAAGTGCGCAGGATTATATAGTCTTAAGAAAGCAGGGTGGAAGAGACGTGTATGGAATTTATGATTTTGAAGTCGGCAAACGTCACGCCTTTAATTATCAAGCGGCACTTAAACACAGCTTTGACGGAAGCGATGAGTTAAGTCTTAGCTATGCTAAAAAGACATATTTTGCAAGCATGAAGGAGCGTTACTCAAAGAGATTTAACAGAAACGAGCCAAATCCTTACTTAAAGCCCGAAGTAGCAAATCACTACGAGATAGGATACCAAAGAAGCTTTGGGGAGAATTTGAGACTTGAAAGTGCCGTGTTTTATTCAAAAGTTAAAGACGCCATCGGCGAGCATGAAGTAACAGTGGGCGCAAATAAATTAAAGCAGGCTATAAACATAGACAAAGCCGAATACAAAGGCTTTGAACTTGGGGCTAATTATTTTGCAACCGATAGCTTTGAGCTTGGCGGTAATTACACTTACATAAGCGCAAAATACAAAGATAGAAGCGATAAAATAGAAGATTTGCCAAGACATAAGGCGTTTGCTTATGTTGATTTTAAAATCCTGCCTAAATTTAGCTTGTATCTATCTCAATACATGAGTTCAAGCTTTTATTCAAAATCACAAGAGATAACCAAAATGGACGGTTTTGGTGTAACAAATTTCAAATTTACTTATAAACCGACTGAAAGTTTGATGATCGATGCGGGAATTTCAAATTTGTTTGATAAAAACTACGAATATCGCGAGGGATTTCCTGAGGAAGGAAGGGTATTTTTCTCAAATATTCGATATAAATTTTAGTAGCAACCAAAGCTTTATCTTACAAACTTTTTGATAGCTAAAATTTGGGAGAGTTTTAAATTCTCCCAAATTAGTTTTAAAAATCTAAGCTTTTAAGCAAAATTTTAGATTTTTAAAATAAACTACAACCACAAAGGATCAAAAATGCTTAAGAAATTCTTGGTTTTTCTACTGTCGTTTTCTTTCGCTCTTGGCATGAGCGAGACCGAGATCAAAAGCTATATAGAGGAAAATAGCGATAATTACGAGCTTTTAAAATCTACTCCGAGTAAAATTTACGCGAGCAATCCAACGCTTCTTTACCTGCTTTATGCGTTAGCTCCGGAAAAGATCATCGATTCAAATTTCGAGTGGAACGACTACGAGCGACCGTATATAAAAGAGTCTGTGCTTAATCAGCCCGTGGTCGGCGGATTTTTCGGGCAGGGCAAGATCCCAAATATCGAGATGCTACTTCGCATAAACCCCGAGCTTATTCTCATAAACGCAAATTCTAAAAACAGCAAAAAGATGAAAGATGTCTTCGGCTCTATCAAAAAGCCGATGCTCTATCTTAGTGCTACAAGCCTAGAAGACTACGTGCAAAGCTTTGAAATTTTAGGTCATGTTATCGGCAAAGAGCAGCGAGCCAAAGAGCTTACTTTATACGCGCAAAATTCGCTGAATTTGACTGAGAAAATTGAAGCTTACATCGCTAAAAACGGTCTTAAAAAAGTTAGAATGTATTATGCTCAAGGCAAAGACGGTCTTTCAACCGAGTGTGAAGGCTCGTATCACGCTACGCTTATACCAAAAAGCGGAGGTGAAGTCGTACATAAATGCGGTGAAGAAAATGCAAATTCTTACGGGCGAGTGAAGGTAAGCTTTGAGCAGGTTCTTAAGTATAATCTGGATATGATATTGATTTATGAGCGTGAGTTTTACGATAAAATTTACTCTGATCCCAAGTGGGCTTTGCTTGATGCGGTAAAAAACAAAAGAGTGTATTATATTCCAAGAGAGCCTTTTAGCTGGTTTGATCGCCCGCCTTCTTTTATGAGGTTTTTAGGGATTAAATGGCTTATAAATTTAGCCTATCCCGACGCTTTTAAATTTGATATGATAAGCCAAACCAAAGAGTTTTACAAGCTGTTTTTGGACATCTCGTTAAGCGACGAGCAGGCGATAAGAATTTTAGGGAAAAAATGAAGATAATATATGAGCTTGGGTTAAAATTTGGGCAAATTTATCTTTTAGCGAGTCTTTTGAGTACAAAATTAGCGAGCATTGATGAGTAAAAAAGCATTTTTGTTTTTGCTTTTTTTGCTGCTTTCTTGCGTTTTTGCTTCGCTTTTGCTTGGCAAATACGGCTTTAGCGCAAACGAATACATAGCTTACTTTAAGGCCCTTTTAGGCGGTAAAGATCTTAAAGAATTTGAGATCATGCACACGCTACTAAGTGAAATTCGTCTGCCTAGAATTTTGGCCTGCTTGCTGATCGGCGCTAGCCTTGCGATTTCAGGCGCTGCATATCAGGCGATGTTTGTAAATCCTCTCGTTTCACCTTCGATACTTGGCGTGCTGGCGGGTGCGGGCTTTGGAGCGGCTCTTGGGATGTTCTTTCGCTTAAGTGACGTATTGATTCAGTTTAGCACCTTTGCCTTTGGCTTTTTGGCGGTTATCTTTTCGCTGCTTATTTCGGCTCTTTATTCACGGCAAGGAAGCGTTATAGTTCTGGTTCTTGGCGGTGTTATAAGCGGCTCATTGTTTTCTTCTTTGCTTTCGGTTTTGAAATACGCCGCAGATCCAAACGATAGTCTGCCTAGCATTACTTATTTTTTAACGGGAAGCCTTAGCTTTGCTTCAAAAAGTTTTATGCAAATTTCGATTTTACCGATGTTTGCGGGCATCATCTTGCTTGCGTTTTGCGGTAAATATCTAAACGCTTTAAGCCTTGGCGAAGAGGAGGCAAAAAGCCTTGGCGTAAATATGCTGAAAGTTAAAATTTTTGTTATTTTAGTAGCTACTTTTATAAGCGCTTTAAGTGTCACGATTGCTGGGATAATCGGCTGGATCGGGCTTATAGTCCCACACATAGCACGGTTTGTTTATGGTGCGGACAACAGAGCCGTTTTAGTAAGCTCGGCAATGATCGGTGCGATCTTTTTGCTCTTTTGCGATAGCTTTTCGCGACTTATTTTTACCTTTGAAATTCCTATCGGCATAGTGACATCGCTTTTTGGAATTCCTATGTTTGTCATCATCTTGCGCCACGCTAAAAAGGGCTTTTGATGTTGATAGAGGTTAGAAATTTAAGTTTTGCTTATAAAGAGCGCACTATACTTGATGACATAAGCTTTGGTATAGACGAAGGAGATACTTTAAGTATTTTGGGTGCAAACGGAAGCGGCAAAAGCACTTTGCTTCGCATAATGCTCGGGTTTTTGAAATTTAAAGGCGAGGTTTTAATTACCGGCAAAAGTGTGAGAAAATACTCTAAAAATTCGCTAGCAAGTCTTATAGCTTACGTGCCTCAAACTCATGCGCCGTCATACGAATACACCGTATTTGATGTGGTTTTAATGGGGGCGCTTTGCAGGACGCCGATGTTTTCAAATTTTGCCAAAAGAGATAAAATTTTAGCCGAGCAGGCGCTTGATAAGATGGGAATTTTAAAGCTTAAGGACGAGCCATATACTCGCGTAAGCGGTGGCGAAAGGCAGCTTGCTTATATCGCGCGCACGCTAGTTCAAGGCGCAAAGGCGATATTTATGGATGAGCCTACTAATGGGCTTGACTTTGGAAATCAAATAAAGCTTTTAGAGATGATAAAGATACTAAAAGATGACGGATATACTTTCGTGCAGACTACACACCATCCAAGGCACGCGAAATTTGTTTCGAATTTGGTGCTGTTTTTAAAAGATGGCAAAATTTTAAACTTCGGTAGCAGCAAAGAGCTGATAAATGCTCAAAATATAGATAAAATTTACGGGGTAAATTACGAGAAGTATAAAGATAGTCTCTAGTTTGCTTTAAATCCAAATTTGTATCTTGCAAGATGCTTGTCTTGATACGGCTTGATTTGATAAATTTGTATAAAATTTCAAAGGATTTATGATGATACTACCTTCAAACTACGATAAAATCGACTTTAACGAGCTTTATAAAGCTCAGCGAGCCAAAAGCTCGTTTGGCTCAAAAAGCGTAGAGGACTGGGATAATAAAGCCGCAGGAATGAACGAGAGCGTGCATGATAGCATTTATATCGATGAGTTTTTAAGCAGGGTTGATTTTAACGGCGTTGAAAGCGTACTTGATTTTGCTTGCGGTCCGGGAACTTTGAGCCTAAAAGTAGCGCCTAAAGTAAAAAGCGTGTATGCTTATGACTACTCAAAAAACATGCTTAAATTTACCGAGCAAAATGCGGCTAAGTTAAATTTAACTAACATAAAAACCGCACAAAAGGCATTTGAAGACGACTGGAGCGATGTACCGATCTGCGATATCGTATTTGCTTCGCGCTGCCTTGAGGTGGACGATCTGCGTGGCGCACTCGCTAAGCTCATCTCAAAGGCGAAAAATGCTGTTTATATCACTTTTAAAGTGGGAGCCAGCTTCGTCGATGAGGAAATTTTACGAGCTATGCAAAAAGAGGTTGAGCCAAAGCCTGATTATATCTATCTTGTAAATATCTTGGCTCAGATGGGTTATCTGCCAAGGCTTGATTTTATAAAAAGCGAAAACAAGCATTCCGTTGCCACAAGTGCAGAGGAGCTTATCAAAAAAGTAACTTGGGGTATAGGAAACGAGTTAAGCGATGTCGAAAAAGAGCGTTTGAGAAACTATTTTAACGAAGGCTATGAGCTTAAGAATGAGCCTATGATTTGGGCGTTTGTGCGAGTTGATGTCTGAAATTTGAGTTGTAAAATTTATTTAGGATATATGAAGAAAATTTGACCTTTTTAAAAGGTCAAATTTGTGTATGAAATTATTTTGCCGCAGCTTCTACGTCGACTTGAATTTTTACTTTTTCAGAGATCATAGCATCTCCAAAATTTGAGCCTACGTTGAAGTCTTTTCTCATGACTTCGCCTGTGATGCTAAAGCCGATTTTTTCATTTCCGTGGTGATCTTTAGTGTCTCCACCGTATTCAAAGTCAAGTTTTACGGGTTTTGTTACTCCTCTTATGGTCAAGTCGCCATAAATGTTGCCTTCATCATTGCCTTCTTTTTCAAATTTGGTCATTTTAAAAGTGATTTTGTCAAATTTGCCCGCATCAAAGAAGTCCTCTGAAGATAGGTGCTCGTCACGTTTTTTGTTGTCTGTATCTATTGATTTAGTGTCTATTGCTACCTCAAGCATTTTTAGCTCGTTTGTTGCCTTGTCGTAATCAACTTTAGCGTCATAAGCTTTAAATTTACCATTTACTTTTGCTATTTTAAGGTGTTTAACTTGAAACCCTAATGTACTGTGAGCATGGTCTATAGCATAATTTTGCGCATAGCTAAAGCTTGCTAAAAGCGCCGCAATAGCCGATATTTTGATTAATTTTTTCATTAATATATCCTTGTTTGAAATAATTTTCAAGATTATATTTGATATTTTATAATGAATAATAAATCAGTTATATTTTGTGTTTTATTTTAATAATTTAGAATTTAAATTTAAGATAAATTTATGAAAATAAAGTCCGCACAAAGTCGCACGGACAAATTTTATATTAATTAAGCACCGATAATAATTTGGCTTGCTTTGATAACCGCAACTACATCATCACCGGCTTTAAGGGCCAAGCTTTTGGTGGATTCGTTTGTGATGATAGCGCTTAGCTTATCTCCGCCTGCTATCTTGATGTCTATCTCTGAATTTACCGCACCCTCTTTAACGCTGACAACTTTACCCTTGATTTGATTAGTTGCGCTTAATTTAAGCTCGTTTTCGCCTTTTGCGACAATTATACTTGAGGCTTTAAATAGATAAACGACTTTTTTGCCAACTTTAAGATCAAGGGCTTTTTCAGACTCGACTGTAACTGTTGCTTTTACTATCTGTTCGCCTTGGAGTTTACTTACGATAAGTGAATTTACAACACCTGTTTTTACTTCAACGATCTCTGCTTGAAGTTGATTTCTTGCGCTGAATGACATCTTAAATCCTTTGTTTTTAGTTCGATTTTTAAATCTTTGTGAAATCTTAACAGCCTAAACTTTGGCAAAACTTAAAATAAAATTATATAGAAAAATAATTTAATTTGATTTTTGATAATACTTTAAAAGCTTCGTAAATTCGCGATCTTATCACTAAAATGTTTAAAATAAATATTTCAAATTTAAAATTTAAATATAAATTCAGACAGCCAAATTCGGTTTAATTATATAAATTATTTTAAATTCGAGTTATTTAATAAGAAATTTGGCTTATTGAAAGATAGATCGACGGCTTTTGGAAGTCAAATTTAACTCCAAAGCCGTCAGTGTATATTAAATCAAATAGGTAAGACCCTGATATTTTGGCTTAAATTTTCTTGCAGCACGTTTTCGATCGCATATAGCGTTCCGCCCGAACCGCTTGCACATCCCGAGCAAGCCCCAAGATATCGGATGTAGATATCGATAATGCCTTTGTCGTTTTTCTTGATATCAAGAATTTCCATATTTCCGCCGTCCATCATAAGCATAGGGCGAATTTCGGCATCTATAACCGCTTCAACCGCTTTAAGCTGACCTACTACCGTAAGCTCTTCAAATGCCAAATCGCTATCGTTTCCTGAAATTTTAGCGTCCGCGATGGCTTTTAGCTTCTCAGCTTCCATCTGAGCTCTGGTTTCTGCTAGGATATCAACCAGATAATACTCTCTTTTTTCGTGTCCGCCCGGCTTAATGCAGGATTTACAAAATGCACCCGCTTTGGTGTATTGAGTTATCTCTTCGACCGTTTTTAAGTCATTCATTCTGATTACATCGCGAATCGTGCCAAGACTTATTCTGGCGCATTCGCAAACTATGATCTCATCTTCAAAATCCTCGGGATTTACTCCTTTGTAGCTTGCCGCAGCCGCTTTGATGACATCATAAGCCATTACCGAGCAGTGCATCTTTTGAGGCGGGACGGCAGGAGTTTCAGGATCGTCTCTCATCGCCTTTTCCACGTCTATATTTGTGATTTTTACCGCCTCATCAACAGTCTTGCCGATACAAAGCTCAGCCATAGTATCAGAGCTTGCTATCGCCGTTCCACAGCCGAAGCTTTTGAATTTCGCGTCCATGATGATATCTGTTTTTTCATCAACCAACCAATAAAGCCTCACCGCATCGCCGCAACTCTCTGCGCCAAAATCGGCGATTATAAGTTTGCCGCCACGCTCTTTTGCTTCTTCTTCGGTTATCTGTCCCATATTGCGAGGGCTATTCATTAGGTCTTGAACTTTTTGTGAGTATTCATCCCAAATCGAGCCACCGATTAAATCGTGTTTTGCCATTTTATTCCTTTTGAGGCTTGTTTAGCAACTTGGCTAAATCAGCTCCTTCTTTTTAAATTTATAAATTTATTAAAGCCCGCTTACGTGCCAATCCGGCGTATAAGCAAACGTACTTGAAATCGCTCTTAATCTTTCAACCGCTTTTTTGATATGCACTATCGCGTAATCAATCTCTTCTTCGGTGTTAAATCTTGAAAGGGATAGCCTTAAAGCCGTATGTGCAAGCTCCTTGTCAGCACCGATCGCTTCCATTATAGGGTTGCTCTCAAGCGTTTCGCTCGCACAAGCAGAACCCGTAGAAGCGGCAATACCAGCTTGGTTTAAATCCCAAAGCATAGCTTCGCCTTCAACGCCTTTAACTGCGGCTAAAATAGTGTTTGGCAAGCGATGAGCTCTATCTCCCACAACTGAAATTTCAGGAATTTCAAGTAGAGCGTCTTCAAGCTTGTCTCTTAATTTTCTAACGTGTAAATTTTCAAATTCCATTAGTTTGTTGCTGTTTTCCAGCGCTTGCGCCATACCTACGATGCCTGCTACGTCAAGCGTTCCGCTTCTTCTGCCGCCCATATGCTCGCCTCCGTGAAGCAAGCTGGTAAGCGGCTGAGAATTTTTGATATAAAGACCGCCGATACCTTTTGGACCGTGAAATTTGTGTGCGGAAAAACTCATAAAATCCATATTTATATCTTGCACGTCTATTTTTATCTTGCCGACCGTTTGTGTGGCATCGGTGTGAAAGAGCGCGCCGTATTCGTGCGCTATAGCCGCAAGCTCCTTAACTGGAAAAATTGTCCCCGTTTCGTTGTTTGCCCACATTACGCTTACAAGTGCGGTCTTTTCATCTATCAAATTTCTTAAATCGTTTGGATCTAAAAGCCCGTTTTCATCAACTGGAATGTGGCTTACTCTTATGCCAAATTGCTTCAAAAATTCGCATGCCGCGCCAGTCGCCGGGTGTTCTACAGAACTGATTATGATATGATCTTTGTCTTTATTTAACATATGATCAAAAAATACGCCTTTTATAACCCAGTTATTACTCTCTGTCGCGCAGCTTGTTACGATGATATCGTCTTTATCCCTAGCGTTAAAGGCCGTATAAAGCTGATCCATTGCGCGGCGCAAAGCAGGGTGAGTTTCGCTGCCAAATCTATGAAGCGAGTTTGGGTTTCCATATTTTTCGCAATAAAACGGTTTCATGAGCTCGAAAGCTTCGGGATCAACCATCGTAGTTGCGTTGTTATCTAGATAAACTCTCAAATTTTTGCCTTTTAATTAGGATAGATTTTATCCTTTTTTATTTTTTCAGGATATTATAACAAATTGCATAAAATTTAGTTTAAAATTTAGGCTTAATTTTTTCAAATTTGGGATGATTTTGATATTGAATTTATATTGAAATTCTTTATCAATTTATGAATTATTCGCAATTGAACTACAAGCACCCATTATTTGAGATTTAGCGCTTTTAAAATTAATAAATTTTTTTAAGATTTCAGGCGGGAATTTCTTAAATTTCATAGATATTTTACAATTTATCTCTTAAATTTTTAAAGATTTGTCCCATCAAAAGATTTTTCTCACTCGCTTTATTTTATTTACACGGCTTTTATGCTTTTTAAGAGCCATGAGCTTGTGTAAGCTTAAAGTATTTCAATATAAAATCACCATAGCTCGAATTTAACTTCTCTTAATGCGTAATTTTATTTGAGAAATTTATATTTTGTTACTTTTAAACATAAAGTTTTGAGATATAAGATATATAAAATCATCTTGGATAAAACAGCCTTTCGTAAAAGCCGAGCATATCTCCGCATGCTTCACCGCTTTGAAACAGAAATTCGCCGTTTTTTTCGTTTAAAAAAGCGCTATGATAGCTATTTACGATAGATGTGTTCGAGGCTACTTTTTTCTGGCTTTTGTTATCAACCACAACCACTCTCTTGCCGTCTATAAAATTTTGCATCAGAGGCAAAAATCCTATCTTTTCGGCAGTTACGTTAAAATCAAACAGGCTATACCCGCTTAAAGGGATTATATTTTTATCTTCCGGATCGCATGTTATTACGGTTATATTTTCTCTTTTTACAAATCCGATTCTGGCGTGCTTGCCTGCTTTTTCACAAGAAAATTTAGCCTCGTTATATAACGCATAATCGGTAAATAAAAAGCTAGGATTTTCGTGCAGTTCAAACATAAAATTTTGAGCCGTTTTGCAGTAGCTAACGGTTAGAATTTTTGCGATTAGATAAAAGCTCCAAGGGGTTAAAAGAGCTATTATCAGTATAAAAGAGCCTATAAATTTGTTTAAATTCATCTTTTTGATGGCAAATATGAAGATAAAAATGCAGATCAAAAGATAAAACGGATATATTATCAGCATCTTAATGCCTTAAAATTCACCGTATTTTTGTATAAATTTCATACCAAACTCCTTTTTATCCCGCAAATTCGATTGATTTGTCGGTATTGTTTGGTTTAGCTTGCGCCACTATATATTAAATTCTTTGTAATGAGTATTATATTATAAATTTTTACATTTAGGATTTTGCTGCGTCATTATCGGGCTTTTGTGCATAAACAGTGAGGCTATAAATTTGAAATTTATTCTGAAACGACTCAAATTTTAAGCCTTGCTTGGTTTGGAAGTTATAAATTTAGCTTTTCGTAGACTCGATAAAAAAGAAATTAAAGTGCAAATTTTAAGCTAAGATTATAGCGCTGTTTTGCGCTTAATTTATCTCTTTTAGCATCTCTTGACTTGTTTCAAAGCTAAAGCCTTCATCTTCGTCTTGCTTAAGGAATTTATCGATGAATTCTCGCTTTGAGATCGCCGCATCAAGCTCTTTGTCGTTGCCTTTTTGGTAAGCTCCGATACGAAGCAAAATTTCATTTTCTTTTATAAGTGAATAAAATCTTTTAAATTTAGCCACGTTTGCCTTGTGTTCGGGCGTGATTAGATCGTTCATCACGCGCGAAGCCGAGTTTAGGATATTTATCGGCGGATAGATTCCAAAGTCCGTTAGTTCCCTGCTTAGCACGATGTGTCCGTCAAGTATGGAGCGGCTTTGATCGGCTATCGGATCGCTCATGTCATCTCCATCAACCAAAACCGTAAAAAACGCCGTGATAGAGCCTTTTCCTTCTTCTTTTCCCGCCCGCTCCATTAGCTGCGGAAGTAGCGTAAGCACGGAAGGCGGATACCCCTTAGATGTAGGCGGCTCGCCAAGCGCTAGCCCTATCTCGCGCTGCGCCATGGCAAATCTTGTCACGCTATCCATGATAAACAGCACGTCTTTGCCTTGGTTTTTGAAGTATTCCGCCACGCTCATAGCGCAAAATGCGCCGTATTTTCGCATAAGAGGGCTATCATCGCTCGTAGCTACTACAAGCACCGTTCCGCTTAGATCTCCATGCAAGTTTTTTTCGATAAATTCAGGCACTTCGCGACCTCTTTCGCCAATGAGCGCTACTACTTTAACGGGAGCCTCGGAATTTTTTACGATCATGCCCATTAGAGTACTTTTACCAACCCCGCTTCCTGCGAAAATTCCCAGCTTTTGACCTTTACCGCAAGTTAAAAGCGCGTCTATGCTCTTAACTCCTACGCTAAAAATCTCATCTATAAGACCTCTTTTCATAGCGTCAATCGGCGCTTTCATGATGGGAGCAAAATCATCGGTATAAATAGCCCCCTTGCCGTCTTTAGGACTCATAAATGGATCCACTACGCGCCCAAGAAGCGCATCTCCGACAGGGATTTTCATGCCTTGATCGCTTAGATAGACAAGATCTCCTATCTTGTAGCCCTCGACAAATCCAAACGGCGATATAAAAGCTCCGTCTTGTTTGATCTCGGTAACCATGCCAAGACCTCTTTTGCTTTTGTCGCGCGCTACGATCTGGACGATATCGCCAATGCTTGGACGAAGCCCTGAAATTTCAATAGTAGTTGATGAAATTTTATTTATCACTCCAAAGACGTTTGAAAGGGATAAATTTGAGTTTAGCTTGGATTTTAGACGCTGTAAACTCACTAGAATCTCACCTCTTTTGGAGAATTTATAAGAGCGAAAAACTCTCTTCTGGTGTCCGCATTTTTGATAAAAATTCCTCTTAACGCCGAAGTCGTGGTAGTTGAGTTTATCTTTTCAACTCCTCTCATCTCCACGCACATATGCCTTGCTTCTATCACCACACCAACGCCTTTTGGTTTGATAACTTCTTGAATCGCGCTTGCGATCTGTTCGGTCATCTGCTCTTGAATTTGAAGCCTTCTTGCAAAGATATTTACCATGCGAGGAAGTTTGCTAAGCCCCACAACCTTGCCGTCGGGTATATACGCCACATGAACGCGCCCGATTATAGGAAGCAGATGATGCTCGCAAAGGCTATAAAATTCAATATCCCTCATCAAAACCATTTCGTTGTTTGAACTTTCAAAAAGCGCGTCGTTTAGCACCTCTTTTGGATCTTGTTCATAGCCTTGAGTTAGAAATTTAAATGCTTTAAAAACTCTTTCGGGAGTCTTGATAAGACCTTCTCTATTTACGTCCTCGCCGATTATCTCAAGCATGTTTTTAACCGAATTTTCAAAGCTAATTTTTTGCCGATTTTCTTGCATTTTTGATTTCCTTAAAATTTAGCCACATTTTACATTAAAGCGCCTTTTGCATTGATAAATTTCAAATTTATACAACTAATAAGGAAAAATTTGATATATTCATTAGAAAATTTTTATTTTTAAAAGGAAATAAATGGAACTCAAAACCAAAGTTATAGACACTGCCAACGCTTCGGTAACGGCTAAAATCTCAAGCGAAGAGATAAAATCAAAGCTTGAAAATCTTGCTAAAAAAGCAGCTAAAAATATGAAAATGGAAGGCTTTAGAGTCGGTAAAGTGCCTGTAAATTTAGTCTTAAAAAGATACGAAAAAGAGCTAACCAGCGATGCGGAACAAGACGCTTTAAAAGATCTTATAGACGCCGCTTTAAAAGAGCTTAATAGAAAAACAGATGAGGTTATCGGCGAGCCGATGTTTATAAAATTCGAAAGAGAAGAGGGCGCTATCGATACCGAGATAGAAATTTCATTTAAACCTGTCGTAAATTTGGACGGATACGAAGAGCTTATACCTGAATTTTCAACTCCTCGCGTTATGAAAAAAGAGATTGACGAGAAAAAAGACGAACTTTTAAAAATGGTAGCTCCGCTTGAGAAAGTTGATAAGAAAAAGCTAGAAAAAGGCGACTTTGCTAAATTTGATTTTGAAGGTTTCGTAGACGGCGTTGCGTTTGACGGCGGCAAGGCTGAAGGATATGTGCTTGAGATAGGCTCAGGTCAGTTTATACCTGGCTTTGAAGATGGAATGATCGGTCTAAAAGTCGGTGAAGAAAAAGATGTAGAAGTAACATTTCCAGCTGAATACGGTGCGCCAAATTTAGCAGGCAAACCGGCCGTGTTTAAAGTAAAACTCCATGAAATTCAAGGCAAAAATGTAGCAAAAGAGATAGACGCAGAGCTTTTAAAACAACTTATGCCAAATGAAGAAAACGCTAGCGTTGAGCTTCTTGAAGAGAGAATCAAAGATCAAATCAGAGCCGATAAGCAATACAAGCTGGTTAACGAAGAGCTTAAGCCGAAATTCGCAGAAGCCATAGTCGAAAAGTATAAATTCGATATACCAAAAAACATCGTAGAACAAGAGATAGATATGCAATTCCGCGGTGCATGGAACGGCTTTAGCGAAGATGAGATGAAGAGCTTCAGAGACGATAAAGACGCTCTAACTAAAAAGCGCGAGACATTCCGCGAAGATGCGCAAAAGAGCGTAAAACTAACGTTTATCATAGATGAGCTTGCTAGAAGAAGAAATGTAGCCGTAAGCGATCAAGAGCTTATCCAAGCTGTTTATTTTGAGGCTTACAGATCAGGACTTGATCCGAAACAACACCTTGAAAACTACAAAAACCAAGAAGTTTTACCGGCTATAAAAATGTCTATGATAGAAGAAAAGCTATTTAACGAGATGTTTGATAAAAAAGAAGAAAAAGCTGAAAAAGAGCCTAAAAAAGCGGCTAAAGAAAAAGACGAACCAAAAACTGAAAAAAAGACAACAAAAAAGGCGGATAAATGAGCTATTACGTCCCATACGTAATCGAGCGAACAAGCAAAGGCGAGAGAAGTTATGATATATATTCTCGCCTATTAAAAGATCGTATCGTAATGCTAAGCGGAGAGATAGAAGACGGTATAGCCTCTTCTATCGTGGCTCAAATGCTGTTTTTAGAGGCCGAAGATCCCGATAAAGATATCTACCTATACATAAACAGCCCCGGCGGAGTTATCACAAGCGGCTTTAGTATATATGATACGATGAACTATATAAAGCCCGATGTTTGCACGATCTGCATAGGTCAAGCCGCATCAATGGGGGCTTTTTTGTTAAGTTGTGGAACTCCCGGCAAAAGATATGCGCTTCCAAATTCTCGCATCATGATACACCAGCCTTTGGGCGGTGCTAGAGGTCAAGCTACCGATATAGAAATTCAAGCTAAAGAAATTTTACGTATGAAAGAAATTTTAAACTCTATCTTGGCTAAAAACACGGGTCAAAAATTAAGCAAAATAGCAAAAGATACCGATAGGGACTTTTTCATGAGTTCGTTTGAAGCTAAAGAGTACGGGCTAATCGATAAAGTTTTGGAGAAAAGCTTTAAATAACGAGGTTAAATTTGATTAAAGTTAATAAAAAAAAGGCTGAAAATACCGTAACTATCAAGGAAAAAGATCAAGTCGAGTTTAATATCTATGATTTTTCCGAAGATATCATCAAAGAGCTAAACGAAGAGAATATCCCTTCCATTCCTAAAAATTATTCGATCTTTTTTGAAAAAATGCTTGAAAAAAAGCCCGATGAATTTAAAAAAAAGATGGGCGAGATCATAGAGATTGAAGATGAGATAGGCAGAATCGAAGACGATAGACAAATTTACATTGAGCGAGAGATTAAGCAGAGTTTTGCTCAGATAAAGAGTATGCTTCAAGCTGTTGCGCTTATCTATAAAAATTTAGGCATAATGAAAACTATCATTAAAAAACGCTCCGATAGCCTTGAATCAAATGCTAATTTGCTCACCGTGCAAAATGTATTTAGCGCTTTTAATGAGGATTTAGACAAGCTAAATACGCTTATGAACAAGCATATAGACGTTATCAAAACGAACTATGAAGAGATAAGCAGGGTTTTTAAGGTAGTTGAAGAGCAGTCAATTTATGATCCTCAATTTGATCTTTATAACAAGAAATTTTTCCTAAAAACCATGACTTCAGAGATGAAGTATGTCAAAAAATACGGATATAACTCATCTTTCATGCTTGTAAAACCAAAAGATAGTGCCGTTGATATGCTTGGAGTTAGAGATAAGCAAATAGTGCTAAAAAATATCTCAAGATTTTTGCTAAAAACTTCAAGAAGAAGCGATATATTAGCTCACTATGGAGATGGAATTTTTGCCATGCTTATGAAGCATACAGATATAGAGGGCGCGAAAAAGGCTTGCGAACGGATTGCCGATATGTTTTATGCGGCTACGTTTTTAATAAGCGACGAGGAATTTGAAATCGATATGGAGATAGCCGTTTGTGATCTAAATACTACAAAAACGGTCGAAGAAGTGCTTTCACAAACTCTTGACAGCCTTATAAAAAGTGGCAGAAGCCTTGAAAAATATGTAATCGTAGAGAGTAAATAATGGTACTTGAAATTTTAACTTATCCCGATAAGAGGTTATATCAAAGATCGGTTGAGGTGAACGAGTTTGATGAAAATTTGCATAAATTTTTAGACGATATGTATGATACGATGATAGCCAAAAACGGAATTGGGTTGGCGGCGATTCAGGTAAAAAATCCTATTCGTGCGCTCATTATAAATTTAGTAAATGAAGAAACTGAAATTCAAGAAAGAGCCGATTTGCTTGAGATAATAAATCCGAAAATATTACGTAAAGAAGGCGAGCAAATTTTCCAAGAAGGCTGCCTTAGCGTGCCAGGATTTTACGAGGAAGTAAAGCGTGCCGAAAAGATAACTCTAGGATATCAAAATAGGCACGGCAAAGAGTGTGAGCTTGAAGCGGACGGGCTTTTAGCCGTAGCTATTCAGCACGAGATGGATCATCTTGACGGACATCTGTTTATAGAAAAAATCGGTTACAATAAACGAAAAAAATTTGATAAAGAGTATAAGAAGCTTCGAGATAAAAATCTATGAAATCGCTAAAGTGCGCGACTTACACCGACGAGCTAAGGATCGTTGATGTTGAATCAACCTTTAACAGAGGTCTTCCCGCACTTAGCATCGTAGGGCTTGCAAGCGCAAGCATAAAAGAGAGTGAAGCAAGGGTTAAATCAGCCCTTCTTGCTCAGAATTTCTCCTTTCCCGCACAAAAAATCATCATAAATCTTTCTCCTTCGGATATGCCAAAGACGGGAAGTCATTTTGATCTGCCTATCGCGCTTTTGATAGCTTTACAAAAAGAAGCCGGAAATTTTAGCGAATTTTTCGTATTTGGCGAGCTTGGACTTGACGGAAGCGTTAAGAGTACGACAACTCTTTTTTCTATACTGCTATTTCTAAGCGCAAGTGTTAAAAAGGCTAAAGTTTTAGTTCCAAAAGAGATAGCAAATAGCGCAGGTATGATACCAAATTTGGAAATTTATGCCGTAAATAGGCTTGATGAAGCGATCAAATTTTTTCTTGATGACGAATTTAAGAAGCAGTGTTTAGTAAAAGATACCCATCCTTTATTTGCAAATTTGACTCAAATTTGCGGTAAAAATTATGTTATAAACTCAAAATTTGATCTTGACTTCAAAGACGTAAAAGGTCAAGCCAGAGCTAAAAGAGCCTGCCTTATAGCAGCTTGCGGTATGCACAATATCATCTTTGAAGGAAGCCCGGGGTGTGGTAAAAGCATGAGCGCAAAACGCTTAAGATATATATTGCCGCCTCAAAATTTGGATGAAATTTTACTCAGTGCGGCATACTCGTCGCTAAATTTACAAGATCATGAGTTTAGCGCGCTTAGAGCTTTTAGAAGCCCGCATCATACATCGACTAAAAGCTCTATCTTTGGAGGCGGAACGGCAAGTGCAAGGATAGGCGAGGTCGCTCTTGCAAACGGCGGAATTTTGTTTTTTGACGAGCTTCCGCACTTTGGCAAGCAAATTTTAGAAAGCCTTCGAGAGCCGCTTGAAGATAACCAAATTCACATCTCAAGAGTAAATTCCAAGATAACCTACAAGACGAAATTTATGTTTGTGGGCGCTATGAATCCATGCCCGTGCGGAAATTTGCTTTCAAAGCAGCTAAACTGCAGATGTTTAGAAACCGATATCAAGCGATACAAGGCTAAAATTTCCGATCCTCTTCTGGACAGGATCGACTTGCACGTGCTTATGGACGAGGTTGCAAGTAGCGATAAGAGCGATGTCGCGAGTGCCGATATGCAGCGTGAAGTTTTGCGAGTTTTTGAGGTGCAGATGAAGCGAGGTCAAAGCGAGCTAAACGGCAAGTTAAGCGATGAGGAGATAGCTAAATTTTGCGTTTGCGATAGTGAAGCTAAAAGCGTGCTGGATATGTCTATCGGGCGATTTGCTCTTACTCAAAGAGGCATAAATAAAACTCTAAAAGTAGCTCGCACGATTGCCGATCTTGACGGCTCGCAGATTATCAAAAAGCCTCATATCTTGGAGGCTTTAAGCTTTCGCGTAAGGAGCGAGGCATGAAAAAACTGTTTTTAAACACTTCCAAGCTTGATGAAACGGCTTGCTTAAAATTTGGTTTAAGCAACGAAATTTTGATGGAAAATGCCGCAAATGCTCTTGCAAAACATGTGCGCAAGAGAGTTAAGAAGGGTGCAAAAATTTTAGGAGTTTGCGGTAGCGGAAATAACGCTGCAGACGTAGTAGCCGCTCTTAGAATGTTAAGCGGCGAGTATGAGTGTGAGCTCTTTTTGGCATTTGATAAGCAAAACGAGATGCTTAAAACCCAGCTTGATATGGCATTTAAGCTCGGAGTTAAACCCGTTAAAAAAATAGGCAAATATAAATGCGTTATCGACGGGATTTTTGGCTCGGGACTTAATCGAAATTTGGATAAAAAAACGATAAATCTGATAAATTCTTTAAACGAAATAAAAGCTTACAAGATAGCATGCGACATCCCAAGCGGGCTTAATGAGCTTGGAAATAGTTGCGGCGCCGTTTTTAAATCCGACGTAACTATAACTATGGGAGCTGCTAAAATCGGACTTTATTCTGATTTTGCTAAAGATTTTACAGGCAAGATAAAAGTGGCTGATTTGGGGCTTGCAGCTAGTAAATTTGAAGGAGCAACCGATACTTTCAGGCTTTTAAAAAGCGATATGAATTTGCCTTTTAGAACTAAAGCTAACACTAACAAGAGTGAATTCGGGCATGTTTTTATAGTTAGCGGTGAGCTTAGCGGAGCTGCTCAAATAGCCGGTAAATCGGCTTTAGCTATGGGAGCAGGGCTTGTTAGTATCGTTAGTGAGTCTAAGAATTTAATAACCGATCCACTTTTGATGAATGTAAGCTCAATAACTGAAAAAATGGCTTACGGAGCTCTTGGAATGGGGCTTGGAAAGCTTGATAACGCTAAAAAAATAGAGCTTTTTAACACGCTTAAAAGCAAAAAGGCGTTAGTGCTTGATGCTGATATGTGCTACGAAGAGCTTGCTATAGAGCTTTTAAAATCAAAAAAAGAGATAGTGATAACTCCTCATCCGAAGGAATTTTGTTCGCTTTTAGAGCTTGGCGGATTTGGCAAATTTAGTGTGCAAGAGGTTCAAGGAAATCGATTTGAACTTGCCAGAATGTGGAGCAAAAAATTTCCAAATGTGTTAGTTTTAAAAGGTGCTAACACCATAATTGCTTTTGAGGGGAAAATTTACCTGATGCCTTATGGCAGCGCAGCGCTTGCAAAAGCGGGAAGCGGAGATGCGCTAAGTGGCATAATTATCGCTTTACTCGCTCAAAGATACACTACGCTTGATGCGGCTATAAGCGGTATTTTGGCACATGCTTTAAGCGTGCGAAAATCAAAGCGAAACAACTACTCGATAACTCCTAAAGATATCATAAAAGGGCTTAAATGGTTACGAAAAAAATAGCGGTTTTATTTAGCGGAAGCGGTTCAAATTTAGAAGCTATCCTTCAAAGAGTTCATAATAAAATTTTTAACGACATCAAAATCCAAGTCGCGCTAACAATCACAAACAAAGCTAACGCTTACGGCATAGAGCGAGCTCGTAAATACGGGCTTGAAAGCGTGATTATAGAACATACGAAATTTAGTTCGCGCGAGGAATTTGATGCGGCGTTAGTTAGTGAGATTAAAAAGCATGATATTGATTTAACGGTTCTTGCAGGATTTATGAGGATTTTAACTCCTATTTTTACGACTAACGTAAAAGCCATCAACCTTCATCCGTCGCTTTTACCGCTTTTTAAAGGGGCTCATGCTATCAAGGAGAGCTTTGAAAGCGAGATGTTGGTAGGAGGTGTTAGTGTGCATTATGTAAATGAAGAGCTTGACGGCGGGAAGCTCATAATGCAAAGAGCTTTTGAGAAAACCTATGATATGAGTCTTGAAGAATTTGAGGCAAAAATCCACGCCATAGAGCATGAAATTTTGCCTGAAAGCATAGTAAAAATTCTTTGTAAAGCGTAGATATTTTATAAAATTTGCATTTTGCAAATACGATACGAAAGAATTATTCCTTCGTATCTTGTAGCTTAAATCCTCCGCCAAATGCCCTATAAATACCAACTGCCGAATTTATGGAATTTAGTTTGGCGTTTGCATCTTGCAATTTAGTCGATAACAAATTCCTTTGAGCGTCAAGTAGCTCTAGGTGGCTGCTGTAGCCTTCGTCAAATTTGCTTTGAGCGATATTATAAATTTTTTGCTGAGATCTTAAAAGATCACTAATCTCGGCTTGAGATCGCTTGGCATTTTCTCTGTTTGTAAGAGCGTCTTTTACCTCGCTTAAGGCGGTTTTGATGGTTTTTTCATAGTTTAAAGCCGCTATTTGCTCGTTCGTTTGAGCTATTTTTACATTGTTTTTAGTTCTTCCGTAGTCAAATATCTTTTGAACTAATGTAGCGCCAAAACTCCATGTATTGGCATTGTTTTTAAAAATATTTTTTAGATTGTCGCTTGAGTATCCAAAAAATCCCGTTAGCGAAATCGTCGGGAAATACTCAGCCTTTGCTACACCGATTAGGGCATTAGTCGCCTTTAGGCTCTCATAAGCACTTGCTACATCGCTTCTTTGAAAGAGTATGTCAGAGCTGATTCCGGCTTTTATTTCAGGCTCTTTTGGTAGATTTTTCGAGCTTTTTATGGAGCTTTTTAAAATTTCATCGTTTGTTTTACCGCTTAAAATGCTTAAAGATGTGATTAGCGAACTTTTTTGATTTTGAACTTCTATGAGATTTACTTTAGCACTTTGCACGGCGGCTTTACTTTGCAGATAAACTACCTCGTCTATAGCGCCTAATTCAAACTGCGAGTTTCTAAATTCAAGAGTGTTTTCATAGTTTTTAACCGTGTCTTTTAAAATTTGCTCTTTAATATTTAAAGAAACCAGCGTGAAGTAGCTTTGCGCCACAATAGAGCTTATGCTAAGTCTTGCCGTATCGTAGTCAAATTTGCTCATTTGCAGGCTTGATTTAGCCGCTTCTATGCTGTTTTTAACTCTACCCCAAAAATCAATCTCATAATTTAACCCTAAAGATATAGAGTCAATCGTCTGCTCGCCGCGTATTTGACCGCTGTTTTTGGTTCTGTTTGTGCTGACGTTTAAATTTACGTTGGGTAAAGTATCAGCCTCTCTTACTCCAAGCGTTGCCTCCGCTTTTTGCAAATTTAAAAATGCGATTTTAAGATCTATGTTGTTGTTAAGAGCATCGTTTATAAGAGCATTTAAATTTTCATCGCCGAATTCCTCCCACCATCTGTCTTTTATATCGCTTGTAAATTGATAAGTCGCTTCAAATTTCGTATCTACATTGGGCAAGTCGGGTCTAAATGAGCAGCCCGCAAAAAATATCGCAGCGATGATAGTGATTAGATTACGCATTGGCTACCTCCTGTGTTTTTGGCTTTTTATCCCAAAATTTGTTGTTTAAATTTTCAAGCAGATAGTAAAACATCGGTATGAAAAACAGCGCTATAGTGGTTGCCGCTATCATGCCGCCTATAACTCCCGTACCAAGCGCATGACGAGAAGCCGCACCCGCTCCCGTGCTGATAACCATAGGAAAAACTCCAAGCGTAAATGCGATAGATGTCATTACTATCGGGCGGAATCTTAGCCTTGCGGCATTTACCGCAGCTTCAAAGACGCTCTTTCCGTTTTGACGCTCTTGCATCGCAAATTCCACAATTAATATCGCGTTTTTAGCCGATAGTCCGATGAGTAAAAGCAGACCTATTTGAAAATATATATCGTTATGTAGCCCTCTTAGCCAAGTGGCTACTAGCGCGCCAAATACGGCAAAAGGAACCGCGGTAATAACCGCAAGCGGTATAAGCCACCTCTCATACTGTGCGGCTAGGATTAAAAACACAAACACCATACCGAAAGCAAATGCTACCGCACCCGTGCCTTGTGAGCTAACCTCTTGAAAGGCGCTTCCCGACCAGCTTATGGAGTATTCGTCGCTTGAGAGATTTTGCGCAACCACTTCACTTATGGCCCTTATCGCATCGCCTGAAGTGTATCCCGGCTTTGGATCGCCTAAAATTTTAGCCGCAGGAAAGAGGTTAAATCTATCGACTATGTCAGGACCTACGCTTCTTTTTAGAGTAACGAGCGAATTTAGAGGTATCATCTCGCCCGAATTTGACTTAACAAATATGTTTCTAAAGTCCTCAGGAGAATTTCTATATTTATCTAAAGCCCTTACTTGAACGTCGTAGGATTTTCCTAACATGTTAAAGTCATTTACGTAGTATGAGCCTACTGTAGCAGCTATCGTGCTAAATATATCAGGCTCGCTTACTCCAAGGAGCTTTGCTTTTTGCTTATCTACGCTTATATTATACTGTGGATAGGTTGTTTCAAGCGTAGTTCGCACACTGGTAAGCTCAGGGCGTGCATTTGCCGCGGCGACTATCTTAAGGGCGTCTTTTTCGATCTCGTTGTAAGTCTTACCCGTTTTATTAAGTAGATACATCTCAAATCCGCCCGTGATACTAAGCCCGGTTATCGGCGGGACATTGACGACAAAGGTCATAGACTCTTTTGAACCCCAAAATATCTTATTGAATTGCCCTACTAGCGCACCTGCCGAGCTATCCGGACTCTTTCTTTCGCTCCAGTCTTTTAGTCTGATGAAGGCTACGGCTGAATTTTCTTTAAGTGCGCCGGCAAACATATCATATCCTACAAGCCCTGTTACAAATTCGATGTTTGGATTTTTGGTAAATGCGCTGCTTATATCCTTCATTTCCTTTTTTGTCCTATCCATTACCGAAGCCGGCGGAAGAGATGTGATAGCTATGATCGAGCCTTTATCCTCTGATGGCACTAGGCTTGAAGGAATTTTATTAAACAGCGTAAATATAGCATATCCCATTATGGCTATGATGATGAAGCTTGGGATTATATGACGCAGCACTTTAGCTACTCCTGCGCTGAAAATTTTTGTACTCCAGTCAAAAAAGTCATTAAATTTTTGCACAAACCAAAATGGCTTTGACTCTTGCTTTTTAAGCATTACAACACAAAGCGCAGGCGTTAGAGTAAGCGCCACAAGCCCTGAGATACAAACCGAAACAACAAGAGTTAGCGCAAACTGCCTTTGTATAACGCCTACAAAGCCCTCCATAAAAGCAACCGGGATAAAAACAGCCGATAGAACAAGCACTATGGATATAACGGGCGCAAAAATTTCCCCCATAGCCTTAACGGTAGCGTCTCTTACGCTTATATCTTTTTCTTCGTGTAAAATTCTCTCCACGTTTTCTATGACGATAATCGCATCATCCACGACTATGCCGATAGCAAGCACGAGAGCAAAAAGAGTTATCAAATTTATCGTAAAGCCCATCGCATAAAGCCCCGCAAATGTGCCTATGATAGATACGGGAACGGCGATCATAGGTATGATTGTGGCTCTAAAACTCTTTAAAAACATATATATAACGACCATTACGAGTATCATCGCCTCTATAAAGGTCTTCATAACTTCGTTTATCGACACCTGTATAAATTCGGTAGGATTGTAAGCGACCGTGTGCTTAAAGCCTGCAGGAAAAGTTTTTGCTAGCTCTTCAAGTCTTTTATTGACCGCGTTAGCCGTAGCTAGAGCGTTTGCGCCGTTTTGCAAAAAGATTAGCATAGGAACCATCTTTTCGCCGTTTAGCATACCTTCAAATACATAACTCTTTGCGCCAAGCTCAACTTCTGCTATATCCTTTAGCTTTAGCACGGTGCCTTCTTTTGAAGTTCTTATGATGATATTTTCAAATTCCTGAACACTTTTTAATCGCCCCTCCGGCCTAATGGAAAAGACATAAGGGTTATCGGTGGTATTTGGCTGCTCTCCGATTTTACCTGTTGCGTATTGTTTGTTTTGTTGATTTATCTGGGCTATAACCTCGCTTGTTGAGATGTTAAATTTCGCAAGCAGATCTGGCTTGAGCCAAATTCTCATAGCATAGTCTTTGTTGCCGATTACCGCAGTATCGCCTACGCCGTCTACTCTTTTTATCTCGTCTTCGATATTTGCAAGCACGTAGTTGTGCATCTTAATGATATCCATATCTTCGGATGTAAAAGTGATAACTTCAAGTATGCTTGAGCTTCTTTCCCTTACCGTTACGCCTCTTTGCTGAACTTCGCTAGGAAGCTTTGCAAGAGCCGCTTGAACGCGGTTATTTACATCGATTGCGGCTTGTTTTGAGTCAGAGCCTATCTTAAAATATACGTTTATGCCCATAGTGCCGCTTGAGCTTGAAGTGCTTTGTATATAAAGCATATTTTCAACGCCGTTTATCTGATCTTCGATAGTAGTTGCAACCGAATCCGCAATGGTTTGCGCATCAGCTCCCGTATAAACCGCGCTTACTGAAATTTGAGGCGGGGTAAGTTGCGGATACTCTTCTACCGGCAGACCTTTAATCGCCATTGCGCCTGCTATTACTATGATTATAGATACGACCGTAGCAAAGATCGGTCTGTCTATAAAAAATTTAGAAAACATCTAGTTTTTCTCCTTATCAACTTGCGCATCCGCTCCCACTCTAATCTTTTTAAAGTTGTTTATGATGATCAAATCTCCCTCTTCAAGTCCGCCGCTAACTACCGCATAGTCTTCTTTTTGATATGAAATTTCTATGTTTTTTTGCGTTACTTTTTGATCTTTTAGCACAAGTACGAAGGTGTTCATAGCGTCTTGCTGGATGGCGACTTGAGGAATCTTAAATCCGTCTTTTTGATAAAATCCATCCATGACTACGCTTGCAAAAGCTCCCGGCATTAGCTTTGCGTCTTTGTTTTCAAATTCCGCTTTAGCCAAAACGCTTCCCACGTTTACATCCACTACATTATCTATAAAGTTTACTTTGCCTTTAAAAATTTCGCCTCCCGTTTTTAGCGTGGCGTTAGCGCCGTTTTGCGCCCAAGAGCCGCTTTGTACGTTTTTGATTCTATTTAGATTATCAACATCGGCGATATAAAATTTAACGCTTATCGGATCGATTTTGGTTAGCCTTACAAGCTCCGTTGCGCTAGCTGAAACAAACGAACCGACATCAACTAAATTTTCGCCCAAAATTCCGTCAAACGGCGCAACAACTGTCGTATATCCAAGATCTATCTTTGCGTTTTTGGAATTTGCCTTTACGCTTAGCAAGGTTGCGTTTGCGATATCAAGAGCGCTTTTTGCAGAGTCAAATTCCTTCTGGCTTACGGCTTTTTTCTCATATAGTTTTTTTACTCTATTAAATTCGGTTTGAGCGTTTTTAAGAGTTGCGTTCGCTACGCCCACGCTTGCTTCAAGAGCGTCATAGCTTGCCTGATACTTTTCAGGATCGATTAAAAAGAGCTTATCGCCCGCTTTTACACTATCGCCCGCTTTAAAATACTGCTTAATAAGAGTGCCTGAAACTTTAGGACGAAGCGTTACGTCTTGGTCGCTTACGATTTTGGCGGGATATTCAAAAGTTATCGGGATGTCTTCTTTTTTGGCTTTTATGATATCTACTTTGGCAGGCGGCATTTGCGGTATTTGACCTGCGGTATTTGCTTTATCGTCTTTAAAGCAGCCCGAAAAAGATATTAAAATTCCCATTATCAGAGAAAAATTTGCAAATTTTTTCATATAGTGACCTTGTGATATTTTGGTTTGAATATTTTGTAATTTAAGTTACAATTATTTTGCGAAATTATATTATTATTCATTTTTTTTGTCAATTAACTTTGGTTTAATTTTTAGATTTACAAACTCCGTTTAAGAATATATCAACGCAAATTTTAACATGCTCTTCGCGTTGCTGTTTTGATAATGTTATATCGCTATTTAGAAGTACGGCATTATAGTGATAAGGGCTTCTTATAAGAGCGCAGAACAAGCCTGCGGCGAGATTTGCATCTATGCCTGAAAGCTTGGCTTTGATCTCATCTCGGTTGAAGAAATCAACTAAAATTTTATGTATCTTATTTAAAATTTGCTCTAAAAACATCTTGCCCAGCGCGGCGTCGTTTTTAAAGCCTTCAATTATCATAGTGCGGGCTATATAAGTCGTTTTTCTTTCGCAGATGATATCAAAAAATACGGTTGCGAATTTATGCAAAAAATCCTCAAGCTTATGAGAGAGTTTTAGATCTATCTTTTCGTCGATTTCGTTACAAAATTCATCTATGCTTTTATCTACTATCGCCTTAAAAAGCCCCTCTTTGTTCTTAAAAAATTTATATATACTTGCAAGCGAGCCTCCGCTTTTGTCGATGATATCGTTTAAACTGGTGTTTTCATAGCCTTTTTCTAAAAATAGCTCAAGCGCGACTTGCGTTATTTTTTCATATCTTTCGTGACCACGTTTT
Source organism: Campylobacter sp. RM15925 (assembly GCF_012978775.1). Classification (NCBI taxonomy): domain Bacteria; kingdom Pseudomonadati; phylum Campylobacterota; class Epsilonproteobacteria; order Campylobacterales; family Campylobacteraceae; genus Campylobacter; species Campylobacter sp. RM15925. The sequence goes on along the minus strand of NZ_LIWP01000015.1, from coordinate 20,355 downwards.
GACATTTTTGTCATGGCTATTCCTTGCGAGTTTAAATTTGGCTTTTACTATATCATTAAATTTATAAATTTAAGATTTAAATTCATTATTGTTTAGGATAGACAAATATCGTCTCTCTTTCGATGCTTATTTTCTCTTTTTCGTCTTTTGCGTAAGCGTTTATCTTGATATGTATCGGCGCATCGTTTTTATCGTTTAAGTTTAAATTTTTAGAGGTTAAAACGACTACGACTTTCTTTTTCGCTCCGCTTTTTAGCTCGATAGGCTCTTTAGGGCGTGCTATTTTTATATTGGTGTCATTTACGTCAAAGTAATAGCTATGATCTTTATTGTCGGTATTTTGGAATAAAAACGTATATGCGTTTTCGATTTCGCCGTTGTCTTTTATCTTATATAGTTCGCTCGTGCGATTTATGTTAAGCAGCATGTATTCTTTTTTTGTGCTCATGAATGCCAAGATAACGGTAGTAGCGGCGATAACAGCCATATAAGCGACCGTTCTAAATCTTAGATAATTAACCCTTTTGCCGGATTTTAGCGAGTTGTCGCTCGTCCAGTCTATAAGCGTCTTTTTGCCAAGCTTGCCCATGACTTTACTACACGCATCCACGCATTCAAGGCAGTTTATGCACTCAAGTTGCATGCCTTTTCTTATATCTATATGAGTAGGGCAAATTTTAACGCATGCCTCACATCCGGTGCATTCGTTTTCAGCCTCTGGCGGTTTTTTCCAAAGCTTGATGTTTTTATCGTAAATTTTACCGCCTCTTTGTTCGTCATAGATAACTTGTATCGTATCTTCATCAAACATAACCGATTGAATTCTCGCATAAGGACAGACATATATACAAAATTTCTCCGCCAACCAAACTACGTCAAATACTATAAACGCCGTTATAAAAAACCAAATTCCCATTAAAAATTTATGCTCCGTGGCATTTTTAACGTAGTTTATAAAATCCTCAGGCGGCACAAAAAACCATAAGAAATTTGCCGCTGCCAAACAGGCTAAGACCGACCATATAACTATGCCTGCAAATTTTTTGAAATTTTGCCCTTCTATAGGCTTTTGTTTATTGTTCGTATTTTTGTGAAGCTTTAAAATTTTAGTTTGGATTAAATCACGATAAATCACGCGAAATATCGTTTGCGGACAGCTCCAGCCGCACCAAACCCTGCCGCCAAGGGTTGTAAGAAAAAATATAGTAAGAAAAAATATGATAAGCACAAATGGCATCAGATAAAGCTCTTGCGTGTCAAAGCTGTTAAAGAGCAGATGGAGTTGCTTTTTGTCAAAGCTTAGCAAGAAGAAGTGATTGCCGTTTATCTTAACAAAAGGCAAGATAAGCGCGATACAGGTTAAGATTGCGTAGAACATATAACGCTTTTTAGCGTAGTTCGGATTGTTTTTTAAATTTTGCTCGCTCATAAAAATCCTTTTGAAATTTGAAAACAGTAAGTTACAAAATAATTATATTTTTTGCTAAATTATAATTTTAAACTTATTAAATATCTATTAATTAAGCTTTTATGCTTTGTTTTTTATAATTTAGCTGAAAAATTTAAACAGGAGGCGGAATGAAAAAGTTATCAAGAAGAGAGTTTTTAAAAACAGGCTTTGCGGCAGCTTCTATCAGCGCCGTAGGTGCTATGAATTTAAGCGCGAACGATCAGACAAACGAGATCAAATGGGACAGTGAATTTGACGTGCTTATCGTAGGAAGCGGACTTAGCGCAAATGTCGCGGGTATCATAACCGCCGAAGCGGGACTTAATACCGTGCTAATTGAAAAGATGTCTCGAACTGGCGGAAATTCCGTGATATCTCAGCTTGATTTTGCTTGTGTAGGATCAGATGTGCAGGTTAATGCGGGCATTAAGGATTCAGTCGAGCTTTTTATCAAGGATCTAAATAAAGCAGGTAGAGGCTTTAACCACATTGACCAAACTCGCAGAATTGCTGAAAATTCAAAAAGGGCGTATGAGTTTATGAAAGCTCGCGGCGTAAAATACGCAGATAAATTAAAGCATCTTGGCGGACACAGCGTAGCAAGAAGCCTAGAGACAATTGATGGCGGCGGAGCGTGCATACAAACGCTTAATGCGCACTTTGAAAGCAAAGGCGGAAAAACTCTAAAAAGAGTAAAAGCCGATGAGATAATCAAAGATCAAAACGGCGTAGTTATCGGGCTAAAAGTAAGAGAGGATTATAAATTTGACAGAAAACTCAAAAACGATGACGCCCAAAACACTTCAGGAGAGGTTAAATTCTATAAAGCTAACAAAGCGGTTATCTTTGCCAGCGGAGGATATTCTGCGGATAAGGAGTTTAAATTTATCCAAAATCCAAGACTCTCTTTGGCTAATACTCCTTCAAATGCAGGCGCAACGGCGGGAGCTCTTAAGATAATGCTAAAAGCCGGAGCTACGCCAGTACAACTTAGCCTCGCGAGATATTCGTTTGGAATTCCTACAGAGGATTTGATATTTTCTATCATAGTAGATGGCAAAAACACAAAACGCTTTATGAACGAGGACGGCGATAGACAAACTCTGTCAAACAATATCTTGGAAAATATGCAAAATAACGATTCGACACTTTTTCCTGTGATTATTTTTGATAGTGTCGGCTTTAATTCAAGTCACGACCCAAAGCGTCTTGAAGGATTTATAACCAGCGGAAAGCTTAAGAAATTTGACACGCTTGAGGCTCTTGCGCAGGAATTCAAGCTAAATTTGCAAACTTTAAATAGCGAAATAGAAAAATATAATAAGCTAATAAGCGAAAAAGCAGATACCGACTTTAAGAAAGATCTAAGCAAAAAGAGCGTTGCGCCGATAGCAAAAGCGCCGTTTTACGCTATCTTGGGGGCGCCGGGTATAAGCTACACTCAAGGCGGTGTTAGAACGAATTTAAATTTTGAAGTTCTTAGCGTTTATGATGATAGTCCTATTAAAAATCTATATGCGGTTGGCGAAGCTACGGGCGGAGTTCACGGCTATAGCAGGCTTACAAGCTGCTCTGTGCCTGATTGTATAACTTCGGCTATGATAGCGGCCGAGCATATAGTAAAGTAAAACGGTGATATGCGAGCTAAATTAAACGATAGTAGAATTTGGCTCAAATTTTGAAATTTAAGAAAATTTAAGTATAATCGCACTCTATTTTAATCGAAAGGTGGTGAGGGTCGTGCCAGGAATCAAGGTACATCCTAATGAGTCTTTTGACGAAGCGTATAGGAAATTTAAAAAGCAAGTCGATAGAAATCTTATCGTAACGGAAGTTCGCGCAAGAAGATTTTTCGAGCCTATGACTGAAATTCGCAAAAAGCAAAAAATTTCAGCTCGTAAAAAAATGCTTAAACGTCTTTATATGCTTAGACGCTACGAGTCAAAACTCTAACCAAATTAAACTAACTAACCTAGTGTTAGTTAGTTTAACTTCTTTATTAGCCTAAATTTGCCATAATATCTGTATTTTTAAAGAAAAGGAAATTTATGCGTAAGTTATCCGTTAGCGAAGCCGCCGAAGTTTTAGGTATAACAAAAGAGGCGATTTATAACAGGATAAGACGAAAAAGCTTAAAATCAATTGACGAAGATGGCGTTAAATACGTTTTAATCGAAGATGATAAGTCCGCTAACGAGCCACAAACAAAATCTAAAACAACTAAGCCGAGCGCTAAAAAATCTACAAAAAATGTTAGTGAAAATTTAGGCGAAACGACAGAAGAAAAAAGCGAATTTATCAAATTTCTACTAATGCAGCTTGAGGAACTAAAAGAGCAAAATAGAAATTTGCAAGAGGATAAGGATCGTTTGCATGTTCAAAAAGAGGAAATTTTAATCGCTAATAAAGATGAAATATCTGAAATTTATAAAGAGCACGACGAGAAATTTAGATATTTTTTACAAATGCTTGAGCGTCCGCTTTTAGCAAGACAAAACGGCGAGTATATCCGCCCGATCGATGTGGAATTTGACGAAGGCGAAGAGATTCATGAAACTCAAGCTTATAGCGAATTTAAAAGCGAAGAAAAAGACGAAAATAAGAGCAAAAAGTGGCTTAGCTTGAGCGAGTTTTTAAATGGATTAAATTCAAAAAACAAAAAGAAAAAAAAGATACAAAAATTGATCATTAAAAATATCGGCAAGTCGAAATTTATCAAATTTAAAGACGGCGTGATATGGGTAAGAAACGAAAAATCAATAAAACAGATAGTAGGTGAAATATGAAAAGAATCAAAAAAATAGCGACTTATGCAGCTGTTGGCGGATTTGGCGCGATAGTTATGGCGGGACTTGCGGGATGTAGCGGAGGAGGAGAAGATCAAAGCGTGGTGCGCGAGGATACTCAAGCGCAAGGAGCGTTTGTTGTCATCGAAGAGACGGCGAAAGGGTCTTATAAGGTGCTTGAAGAGTATCCGAGCAGCGAAACCAGAGTCGTGCTAAAGCAGCTTGACGGCACTGAAAGAGTGCTAACAAAAGAGGAGATGGATAAGCTAATCGCCGAAGAAAACGCTAAGATCGATAACGGCACTTCAAATTTGACAAAGCCTGATGCTCAGCTTAGTAGCGGCGGGCTTAGTCTTGGCGAGACATTACTGGCTTCGGCTGCGGGCGCTATTTTAGGAAGCTGGATAGGTAGCAAACTGTTTAATAACCAAGGTTTTCAAAACCATCGCCAGAGCGCTTATAAAAATCCTTCAACTTACTCAAGAAGCGTTGATAGCTTTAATAAAGCCAAGGCTACAAGCTCTGCGAGCAAGCCTGCGGGTGGCAAGAGTGGATTTTTCGGTAGCGGAAGCAAGACTAATCAATCGGTAGGTGGATGATGATAAATTTAAAAAAAGTTAAGCCTTTAGATAAGGCATTTTTAGAAAGCATAGGCTTTGCTTGGCATACCGATAGTGACGATAGCTCCTATATCACAGATGAGCTTATGGAAGTTAGCGAGCAGGAGGCTGAAGCCTACTATGAGGCGGCAAACGAGCTATACGATATGTTTGTAACCGCAGGCCAGCATATAATAGATAATAACCTCTATCACGAGGTTGGCATACCTTTTAATCTTGTCGATCTTGTAAAAGAAAGCTGGGAAAACGATGTGCACTGGCATCTTTACGGGCGATTTGACTTGGCGGGCGGACTTAACGGAAAGCCTATAAAACTAATTGAATTTAACGCCGATACGCCGACTGCGATATTTGAAACGGCGATCATCCAATGGGCGATTTTGAAATTTAACGGCATGGACGAAAGCTCGCAGTTTAACGATCTTTATGAAGCCTTGAAAGAAAATTTCAAGCGTCTTGTAACGCTTAGTGAGGACACAAGCGAATTTAACAAGCTTTATGAGGGCTGGAAAATTCTATTTAGCTCTATTGCCGGTAGTGTCGAGGATGAGCAGAGCGTAAAACTACTTGAATATATCGCTAAAGAGGCCGGATTTCATACGAATTTTGCCTATGTCGATGAGGTTGAATTTAACGATGAAGAGGGTATATTTAAGGGTGGTGAAAATTACGAGTACTGGTTTAAGCTAATTCCATGGGAAGATATCGCCGTGCAGGAGGGTGAGCTTGCATTAATTCTTAAAAATATAATGGCAAATCAAAGAGCCATTATCTTAAATCCTGCTTATACGCTGATGTTTCAAAGCAAGGGAATTTTAAAAATTCTTTGGGAGCTTTACCCAAATCATCCGCTTTTGCTTGAGGCTTCAGACAAACCGTTAGTAAGTAAAAAATGCGTTAAAAAGCCTATATTTGGGCGTGAAGGAGCAAACGTTAGCATTATAGAATCTGACGGAAGCGTTAGTGTTAGCAGTGATGGCGAATACGATAAAAACAGAGCCGTGTATCAAGAATTTTACGAATTTAACAAAGACGAAAGAGGTGATAGTTATCAGGCGGGAGTATTTTTTGCTTATGAGGCTTGCGCGCTTGGATATAGAAAAGGCGGAGAAATTTTAAACAACGCTTCTAAATTCGTGGGACACTACATAAAGGGGTAAACATGAAAATAGTCTGCCTTGATGCTTCAACTTTAGGAAGTGATGTTAGCCTTGATGTTTTTGGCAAATTCGGCGAGTTTGTAAGCTATGATAAGACGAGTAAGGGTCAAACCATAGAGCGTTTAAAAGGCGCTGATGTCGTGATAACTAACAAGGTTATAATCGACCGAGATGTTATGGATGCGACAAATTTAAAGCTGGTTTGCATAAGCGCAACAGGTATGAATAATGTCGATCTAGAATATGCAAAAGCTAAAAATATAGCCGTTAAAAATGTCGCAGGCTACTCGACTAACAGTGTTGCGCAGCATACTTTTGCTTGTTTGTTAGCGTTAGTAAATCGCATTAAATTTTATGATAATTATGTGCAAAGCGGAGAGTGGGTAAAGAGCGAAATTTTTACTAATTTAGATAGATCTATCGGCGAGATAAGCGGCAAGAATTTCGGCATCATAGGACTTGGTGAGATAGGACGAAGCGTGGCTAGGATAGCTATGGCTTTTGGCGCAAACGTGAGCTACTACTCAACAAGCGGAGCAAACGATAATGGCGAGTTTAAAAGGCAAAATTTAGATGAGCTCTTAAAGAGCTGTGATATCGTAAGTATACACGCCCCTCTTAATGAAAAAACTGCAAATTTAATCTCTACTAAAGAGCTAAATTTGATGAAAGAAGGCGTAGTGCTTATGAATTTCGGACGCGGTGGTATAGTTGATGAAGCCGCACTTGCTAAGGCTATAGACGAGCGAAATTTAAAAGCCTGCATAGACGTGCTTGAAAGTGAGCCGATGAGACAAAACCATCCACTTTTAAATATCAAAAACAAAGAAAATTTGATAATCACTCCGCATGTTGCATGGGCTAGCAAAGAAGCGAGAGAGAAGCTCATAAATTTGATAGTAAAAAATATAGAAGATTTTATAAAGGAGAGTTAAATGGCTAGCGAACATAGCTTTGATATAAGTGCGCAAGTTGATCTGATGGAGGTGAAAAACGCACTTGAAACCGCCAAAAAGGAAGTTGCCGCAAGGTATGACTTTAAAGGTATCGCCGCTGAAATAGAGCTAAACGAAAAGGACAAATTTATCACTCTTCTTAGCTCAAGCGATAATAAAATCGATGCATTAAAAGATATCGTCATCTCAAAGCTTATCAAGCGCAATATACCGCCTGTGGCGGTTAGCGAAACCAAACGAGAAAGCGCAAGCGGAGGCAATATAAAAGCTACGCTTAAATTAAACGATACACTTGATAGCGATAACGCAAAAAAGATTACAAAAGCAATAAAAGACGCCAAATTAAAAGTAAGCGCCGCAATAAGAGGTGAAGAGGTAAGAGTAACCGGCAAGTCAATTGACGATCTTCAAGAGTGTATAAGGATAGTTAAGGGCTTAAACTTAGATCTTCCAATTAGTTTTAAAAATTTAAAATAATTTTTCGCTTAAAACGCAAGAGTTAAATATAAAAGCGATTTTAAGCCTGAGATATCTATAAAAAAATGAATTTATAGCAAAGCAAGATATCGTAAGTGGCTGTATCGAAGTAAATTTTATAAGGTCAAATTTATCTTTAATTGTAAAAGCTTTTAGAGCAAATTTGACTTTTGTTTTAGCTCTAAATTAAATTATAAAGCTTGAAATTTATAGATTTTAGAAAATAAGCCATTGATGCAAGATATATAAAATTTTGATTTTAGATATGTAAAATTAGCACTTAGCGGTTGTTTTATAGATCAACGTCATAAACAAAAAGAAGAATTTAATAAAATTTTAGCTACTATTTAAAGTTTAAAAAATATTTTAGTTAGGATAATTAATTATGGGTTTTAAGAATATTATAGAGAAATTTGCAGTTAATTATGCTCATAATTCTATGCAAAAGTCACTTTATAACGGACTGAATATAAACATTTTGGATAACAAATTTAACAAAATTCCAAAGCCTGATACCGAATATATGATATATGCGCACGTGCCGTTTTGTCACACTTTTTGCCCTTATTGCTCATTTCATAAATATCACTACGAAAAAGAGCTTGCGGTGCATTATTTTGCAAATTTACGCGAAGAGATGAGACAGGTTAAAGAGGCGGGATTTAACTTCACGTCGATGTATGTCGGTGGCGGAACCACACTTATAAATGAACCTGAGCTTGAAAAGACGCTTGTGCTTGCAAAAGAACTCTTTGATATCAAAGACATATCCTGTGAGAGCGATCCAAATCACATAGAGCCTGAAAATTTAAATAGGTTTCAAGGATTGATCGACCGTCTAAGCGTAGGCGTGCAAAGCTTTAGCGATGACATCTTAAAAAAAGTAGCCAGATATGATCGATTCGGTTCAAGCGAGCAGCTTCAAGAAAAGCTAAAAAAGGCTATGGGAGTGCTGCCTACGATAAGCCTTGATCTTATTTTTAACCTGCCAAATCAAACCAAAGAGCAACTTTTAACGGATATAAAAATCGCAAAATCAATCGCTCCGGAGCAGATAACGTTCTATCCGCTGATGAAGTCGCCTCTTACTCGCGATGCGATAGCCAGATCTCTTGGCGTGGATGATAGCGATAACGAGCGCGAGTTTTATGAGATAATTTGTGAAAATTTCAGCGATTATCACCAAAGCAACGCCTGGGCATTTGGTCGCGATAATGCAAATTTACGCGATGAATATGTAGGAAGCCACCATGAATATCTTGGCGTTGGAAGCGGTGCGTTTAGCTTCTTAAACGGAGAACTTCTCATAAACGCATTTAACCTGCTTGATTACGGCAGAATGGTTAAAAACCACGAAAGCCCGGTCATCGCAAAATGCAGCTTTACTAAAAAAGATCGACTTAAATACATCTTCTTAACTGAGCTTTTTGACGGTGGAGTCGATATAGCCAAATACAACGAATTTAATCGTGCAAACATCCATAAAGAGCTCTTTGTCGAGCTAAATTTGCTTAAACTTGTAAATGCTATCTATGAAGAAAACGGAGTGATTAAACCTACGTTTTTTGGTAAGTATATCTGCCTTGTTTTGATGCGCGATTTTTATGCGGGTATGGATAAGGTTAGAGCGATATTTAAGGATGATGCAAAGATTAAGCGAAGCAAAAAACTACGTATAATGGAAGAAAACACCGAGCCAAATTTCGATAACTCGGTCATATCGCCAAAGGCTGCGGTTTGATAAAACTACATAAAATCAAGCGAATTTTGCTTGATTTTATCTTTTTTGTATTTGAAAATATTAGTTTAAAACCCTACTTTTTTCTCTTCGTCAAAGGCGCTTGAAATTTCGCGTTTAATCTCGTTTTCAAAGTCTTTAAGAGTAAAAATTCCATCATCTCTAATGGCAACTTTAAGAGCCGTGTTTTTAAGCACGAGCATGATTTGCGCGCCGCTTAGATCAAATTTCGCAAGTTCTTTTATGTCAAATCCATCTTCAAAGCTCGCATTTTCAGGCATAACTTTACGCCAAATTGCAAGGCGTGCCGCAAAATCCGGCTTTTTAAACTCTATTTTATAGTCAAATCTTCTTGAAAACGCGCTATCAAGGCTCTGCAAGAAATTCGTCGTAGCGATTAAGACGCCTTCAAATTTCTCAATCTGCTCTAAAAATATATTTTGCATTTGATTGTGCATCTTATCAGCCCCGCTTGAACTCTCAGTCCTTGTGCTTAAGAACTGATCAGCCTCGTTTAGAAGCAGCACTGGCTCGCTCTTGCTCTTAGCGCAAATTTCCTTATACGTATCAAAAATTTTACGAACGTTTTGTTCGCTTTCACCCACGTATTTGCTTAAAATTTTAGAGCAGTCAAAGCTTAAAACCATCTTTTTAAGACTCTTTGCAAGCCCTATTGCACTCATCGTTTTGCCTGTTCCCGCAGCTCCGTAAAAGATGATCTTGACGTCTATGGCGCGGCGAGATTTGATCCCCCAGCTTGAAAGACGCGTTAAGACTTTTTTATCAACTTGCTTTAAAATCGCATCCATTAGCTCTTTTGTTTTATCGTTTAAAACTACATCTTCGATGCTTGAGCTAGGTTCGATTAGCTCAAAAATATCTTGTTCTTTGACTATGCTGGCAAGCTCAAGTTTTTTGCTTTTTTTCTCGTTTTTAGGATGCATTATGCGCTGCAAAATATCATCATTTATAAAAAAGCTTCGCGTTATGTTTCCAAGCGCGCTTAAAACCTCGTCATAATCAACCAACCCGCTCTCAATCAGCTTTGAGCCCTCATCAAGCAGCGATCTGTTTTTCGCTCTTTGAAACTCATCTCCGCCTAGAATTCCCACAAGAGCGTTTAGATCTCGCATTCCGTCAAATTCGCCGGCATATTCTTCTTTTAAAAGAGTTAAAAAGATAATTTGCTCATTTTCATCAAGCGAATTTTCTTTAAAAATTTGCTCTACGACAAGGGCGATTTTGCTTAAATTTAGGCGCTTTTTTATCGTTTCACCAAGAGTTTGAATCTCTTTTTGAAGCCTGTTTTTAGCCTCATTTGTACTATTTGGATCAAAAAGAGCAAGTCTTGCATAAAGCTCGATACGTAAAAATTGATCTTTTAAGTATTCTAAGTGATCATCGTATGCGGTTATTTGGGGCATTTTAATACTGACATCACCGTTTTCTAAAATCTTTAAAAATGCCGCAGAGAGTGAAATTTCTACGTGCAAAAGCGTTAGTAAATTTGATTGATTGGGTTTGGTTTCGGCAGTTTTAAATATACTAAAGCTTTGATTTATCCAGCCGTTATCAATAAGTGATCTGATGTCTTCTAAATGATTTAGGAATTTATATCCGCTCTCATCGCCAAATATAGCTTTAAGCACGTCATAAACGCTGTTTTGAGCGCTACCGTCTATGTAGGCTTTGCTTAGAAATTGAAGAATTTTGGCCTCGTTTTCATTGCAGTTTATGAGCGCGCTTAAATTTGAGTCTTTGGCGTTTGAGCCGATAAATTCAAGAAGATATTTCACTTAGTTCGCCCTTTGCGATTTGATCTTTTAAAACTCGTTTTAAAACCTTGCCCGTAGCGTTTTTAGGCAGTTCTTTTACGAAATGTATATGTTTTGGAATTTTAAAATTAGCCAAATGCTTTTTAAGATGAGCTCTTATGGTTTTTTCATCCGTGCTCATATCGTCTTTAAACTGTATAAACGCCACGACCTCTTCGTCCGCGTGCGCATCGCGTATGCCTACTACTGCCGCAGCCTCGATGGTTTCGATCTTAAACAGAACTTCTTCTATCTCTCTTGGATATACGTTAATGCCTTTTGAAATGATTAAATCCTTTTTGCGATCCACGATAAAGAGATATCCGTCTTCATCGACTTTACCAAGATCGCCCGTCCTTAGCCAGCCGTTCATTATCGTCTCGTCCGTTGCGTCAGTCATATTTAAGTAGCCTTGCATGACACAATCACCTTTTACGATGATCTCGCCCACTTCGCCTACAGGCACTTCCATCATCTCGTCATTTACGATTTTTATCTCGTATCCGGGTAGTGGAAGCCCTACACTTGCTATCTTTTGTTTGTTGCTTGGATTTATCGCGACTGCTGGCGAACACTCGCTAAGACCGTAGCCTTCAAGAAGTTTTGCACGCGGAAATTTCTTTTTAAAATCAATTATCGTTTGCTCTGCAAGTGGAGCCGCGCCGCTGATAAAGAGCCTTACGCAGTTAAACCACTTAAAATACCATGGAATTTTCGCCTTGCCGATAGCCGTGTAAATGGCAGGGACGCCAAGAAATATCGTAGCTCTTTTAAGCAGAGTTTGCTTAAGCACGTTTGAAAAAGGAAAGACCGACTTAACGAGTATCATCGAGCTTGCCGAAAATATCGGAAGCAGTATCATGACCGTAAGCGTAAAGCTATGAAACATCGGTAAAAAGACCATAAATCTATCTTTTTTACCGATATAAAAAAGCTCCATCGCTCCCATGATGTTTGAAAATACGTTACGGTAGCTTAGCATCGCACCCTTTGGCTTGCCGGTCGTGCCTGAGGTATAGATGATGTGAGCCAGATCGTCAAGAGTCGGTTGCTTGGTCAAATTTAACTCTATCTTGCACATTCTAGCTTGATTGAAGCTGATGTTTGTTTCGTTTAAATTTTCAAAATCGCCTATCCAGATTATCTTTTTGATGTTTGTTTTGTTTTCAAGCCCCTTGATCTCTTTGGCCAAATTTGCCGCGGCAAAGAGAATTTTAGCCGAACAGTCGTTTAGTATGTATTCAAATTCCTCGTATTTTAAGAAGGTGTTGATAGGCACGGCTACCGCTCCGATAGCCGAAATAGCAAAGTAAGATGTGATGAATTCTTCCGAATTTGAAACTATCATTGCCACTTTGTCGCCAAAACCTACGCCTGAGCTTTGCAGATATGCCGCTACGGCGTCTATCTCGAATTTTAGCTCGCCGTAGCTTCTTTTGTATCCTTCGCCGTATATGGCTATGCTCTTTTTGCCTTTATGGTAAGAGGCGTTAAACATCTCGTAGAAATTTTGATAAATGTAACTCATTTTGTGCCTTAAAATTTATATTTCACACCTAGATTTACGATTTGGGCGTTTGCTTTTTCAAATTTCCCGTTCGGATAAAAATCTATAGTCCTAGTAACCTCTCTAGCCTTTCTGTCTTGGTACATATAAGCAAGCCCGAATTCCAAGTCGTCGCTAAATTTGTAGTTAAAACCTGCGGAATAGACATATGATTTAGTATCAGGTAGCTCAAATCCTGTTTTATCGGCACGAGAAGCCGCCTCGTCATACATAAAGCCTGCCATTACTCTTAGTTTGTTTGTAGCATCATGAGCTACACCTAATCGGTATGAGTTGGTATCTTTCCAATCTCTTGGGTGGGCTTTGTCATATGCTTGAAAGAATGGATTTGCGTTTTGAGCCGCAGTTGCGTTATCGTAGTTAAAGTCCAGCTCTTTCCACGCCGACCAGTAGGTTCTCTCATAAGCAAACATAAATGTCGTGTCTTTAAATTTGTATGAAGTAGCTAAAACAAGAGCAGCAGGCATAGGAACCTCTACTCTTGCTTTGTTATCGTAATCAGCACCTACCGGCACGTCTATCTTGGCATCTCCTTTTAGTTTCATCATTACTTTTGAGCGGTAAGTCGCAGCTAGGCTGAAATTTTCGGTAGGTTTATAGGTAAGCGCTACGTTGTAGCCGAAATTTATACCGTCGCCTTTTAGTGTGCGACTTGTTGCTCCAGCCCTAGGTATCATCGCTTCGCTTGAAGCGCTACCTTGCGAATAAAGCGCTCTTAGACCAAAACCTATGGCAAGATCGTCAGTTATCCTATAAGCTGCGGTTGGATTTACTTCAAAAACTTTTAGCTGAAATTTTTGTGCGGTTGCTTTGGCGGCAGGATGATCCCATCTCATGGCAATTCCTGCAGGAGCAAATAAAGAAAGACCAAATCTCCAGTTTGCGTAGTATTCAGGCGATACGAAGTGAAATGTCGGAACAAAAGCTCTTGCCGCTTTTGATTCGTATTTTTGACCGCTTTTATCGGTAAATTTTATTTTGTTAAGGTGCAAATACGAAAACGAGTTTTCAAAATAGTGCCTAGAATCATCCAAAAACATCATGTTTGCAGGGTTGTAATAAGATGCGTCAGGACCAAAGCTTGTGGCGACGTTCGAGTTTAAAAGAGCCGTTCCGTCATTGCTTTGTTCTGAAATTTTAAATCCCGCACCGCTTAAAAAAGTGCAGGCTACCAAAGAGCCGATCAGATATTTTTTCATAAATTACCTCCTAATTTGTAAAATTTCTTAAAAATTTAATTTCATCCGCCCAAATACTATCGTCAATAGTCTCAAGTATCAGGGGAATTTCATCAGTTCTTTTATCTTTTATTATGTTTTCAAAAGTCTTAGAGCCCAAACACCCTTTGCCTAGACTCTCGTGCCTATCTTTTTTTGATCCAAGACCGAATTTGGTGTCGTTTAAGTGCATCGCGCAAAGATATTTAAAACCTACTACATCGTCAAATTCTTTCATGGTTTTATCGTAGTTTTCTTTTATGTCATAACCCGCGGCAAACGTATGGCATGTATCAAGACAAACGCCTATGCGGGATTTGTCGTTGCATTTGTTGATGAGGTATGCGAGGTGTTCGAATTTAAAGCCGAGGTTGCTTCCTTGACCTGCCGTGTTTTCGATGACAAGTTTTACGTTCTGGCTATTTTCAAGGATGAAATTTATAGAATTTGCGATGTTGTCCAAGCAAGCTTCGGTTGAAATTTCTTTTAAGTGTGAGCCCGGATGAAAATTTATAAGCTCAAGCCCGAGTTGTTCTATGCGCGCGACTTCGTCTAAAAAAGCGTCTATTGAAATTTGGCGTTTTTCATCGTCAAAATGGCCTAAATTTATTAAGTAGCTATTATGCGGCAAGACGTGCTTGGGGCTTATGTTTGCAAGGCGCAAATTTTCTTTAAATTGGCTAATATTTTCCTTGCTTAGAGGCTTTGCACTCCACTGGCGTTGATTTTTAACAAACAATGCAAATGCGTTTGCGCCGATTTTCATCGCATTTAAAGGCGCATTTTCTACGCCTCCGCTTGCGCTTACGTGCGCTCCGATATATTTCATTTAAGCTCTTTAATTATTATTTTTATACGATTTTTTGTGTCCTGAAAACTTGTTTTTTCATGGCAAACTTCGTATTTTAATGAATATTTGCTTATATCTTGTTTGAATCCGCACGAATTTGTTTCTAAATTCGCTTGGTTGTATATCGGCTTTCTTTGCAAAATTTCGCTAAAAAGCTCCTCGTAGTGTTCATTTCCTAAGAATTTTTTATTAAATTCCAGCTTTTCGTAACACACTTGATTTGTGCAAATTTTATCGTTAATTTTGATATTTAGCGTATTTATGCCCGAGCTATAAATTTGCAAATTTATGGAATTTTTACTCTTATGCAAAAACCCTACGTCGTTTATTTTAATAGCCGGCGAAAGTATAGTGATTTGAAAGCTGTTTGAAATTTTAGGAGTTTTAAGCGAAGCGCAACCCGAAATCAAAAAAACTATCGCCACAAAAAACAAATTTTTTAATATTTTATACATTTACTCACTTTTTATTAAGCTATTTTTAAATATTGTTGAGATAAAATCACATTTCCGCAATTCAGTGGCCCATTCGTCTAGCGGTTAGGACATCGCCCTTTCACGGCGGTAACACGAGTTCGAGTCTCGTATGGGTCACCAAATTTCTTATAAAATCTCAAAAATAAAATTACAAATTGTAGCATTACACTTCTTAATAGACAATTATTTTATGTAAGTTTTAAAGCGGTTTTTATTTTTAGGCCTATTAAGATAGACATAAAAATTTAAATTTAATAAGTATAGTTGATAGTTAGTGTGAAATTTCTTGGATCTGAGTAATAATTTCTTCCTCCCGCAACTCTTGTGCTTGTATTTAAAAAGTATTTTTAATTAAATTCTGCTTCGTTTATAATTAAGTCTTTCGTGTTGCTGTCAAGATAGTTCGGTAAGCTTGTAGCAATGTCAAAAAATTTAATTTGATTAATTAAATTCGAAGCCTTAAAAATAATTTTGTTGTATAATTCGGGCTTGAATAAAATAACAAAGAGGAAATATGATACATTTTCAGTGCGATTATGCAAGCGGAGTTCATCCAAAAATACTTGAAAAATTTGCTTTAACCAACGATGATCAAACTCTGGGATACGGCGATGATAGATACTGCAAAAGCGCAGCGGACAAGATAAGAACGGCTTGCGGTACGCCTAATGCGGATGTGCATTTTTTAGTAGGCGGCACACAGACTAATTCAGTCGTTATAGCTTCGATATTGCGACCTCATCAAGGCGTGCTCTCTCCTGATAGCGGACACATAGCCGTACATGAAACAGGCGCGATAGAAGCCGGCGGACATAAGGTTTTGATCCTGCCTTCAATAGACGGCAAGATAAGTGCCGCTCAGGTTGAGGAGTATTGCGAGCTTTACGAAAACGATCCAGTAAGATGTCACACCGTAGCTCCGGGGATGGTTTATATCTCTATTCCCACAGAAAGCGGCACGCTTTATTCTAAGGCGGAGCTTAGCGAGCTAAGTAAGGTTTGCAAACAAAGAAATTTACCTCTTTTTATAGACGGCGCGCGTCTTGGATACGCACTTACGAGCAAGCATTGCGATCTAAATTTAAGCGATGTCGCAACACTTAGCGATATTTTTTATATAGGAGGCACGAAGTGCGGAGCGATGTTTGGCGAAGCCGTTGTCATCACAAATGACGCTCTTAAAAGAGATTTTAGGCATATTATGAAGCAGCGGGGCGCACTTTTAGCCAAAGGCAGGATGCTTGGGCTTCAGTTTGACGTACTTTTTGGTGATAATTTATACTTTGAAATTTGCAAAAATGCAGTCTCTTACGCACTTAAGATAAGAGAAGCTTTTGAGGCAAAAGGCATAAAGGCTCAGGCGAATTCTTATACGAATCAGCAGTTTTTTATCCTAACCGATGAGCAGCTTGAAAAGCTGAGTAAAAAATATCTATTTGCAAATTTTTATAAGACAAAAGATGGCAGAAATTTCATTAGAGTATGCACAAGCTGGTCCAGCGCAAAAGAGGATGTGGAAGCTCTTGTGCGAGATATTAAGGCGCTTTGATTTAATAATAAAATTTCATAAAGTTTAAACCAAATTTTACATATAATCAAATTTAAATTTCTACAAAGGATATATCGGAATGTTTGAATGGATCAGCTCTCCTGAAGCTTGGCTATCGCTAGTTACGCTTACCGGACTTGAGATAGTTTTGGGTATCGATAACATCATATTTATAGCGATTTTAGTCGGCAAGCTCCCTCCTCATCAGCGCGATAAGGCTAGACTGATGGGGTTAAGTTTTGCGATGATTACTCGTATATTGTTGTTGCTTTCGCTATTTTGGATCATGAAGCTTACAAAACCGCTTTTTAGCGTATTTGATTTTACTATTACGGGGCGTGATTTGGTGCTTATTTTAGGAGGACTTTTCCTTATTGCCAAATCAACTCTTGAGATACACTCAAACGTAACCGGCGAGCATGGCGAATCGCACAAAGAGACGGCGAAAAAGGCAAATTTCTTAGTTATCATCACTGAAATCGCTATCCTTGATATAGTCTTTTCGCTTGATAGCGTTATAACGGCAGTCGGTATGGCAGACCATATTGAGATTATGATTTTAGCTGTTATCATCGCGGTTGGTGTGATGATGTTTGCTTCAAAATCGATATCAAATTTCGTGGACAATAACCCTACGATCAAAATTCTCGCTCTTGCTTTCCTTATCCTAATCGGATTTGCTCTTGTGGGCGAAGGACTTGGCTTGCACGTGCCTAAGGCTTATATCTACTTTGCGATGGGATTTTCGCTTGCGGTCGAGCTTTTAAATATCTATGCTCGCAAAAAAGCAAAACGACTTGAAGACGAAAGTAAAGCCTAAAATTTAAAAATCAAATTTTGCTCGCTCGCTTTTATGCGGGCGACAAATTTGAAATCTATAAAATACAAATCCGCCTTTATCTTAATAGCTGTATAGCGCTTAGAAACCTACATCCGCACGGCTCAAAGCGAAATTTTTCTACTATATACTATATTTGCCTTATGAGCAAAACTCGATCTTTATAATCGTAAATTCGCTAGTTTTTCGCAATGATTTTTTGCAGAGTAGCTTGCTTGCCGATAAATTGCAAATAGCTAAAAATGAAATATTTATAACGCATTATTTGTGGAATTTATAAAGTCATACAGGCTTCGATTAAATTCGTTTTTAATCAAAAGACCTATATAAATTTAGAAATTTAACCCTATGGGATGAATAAATTTGCTAAAATTTATCCGCAACTAAGCAAAAAGGCAAAATTTGAACCTCGTAAAAGACCCGATTCGTCCGCTTATCATCACCATAGCTACGCCTGCTGGGCTTGCTATGATGTTTAACACTCTTTATAACGTTACGGGAACTTACTTTGCTTCTACGATCTCAACGACTGCGGTTGCGGGTATGTCGATGAGCTTTTTGCTTTATCTTAGCGTCGTCGGTATCGGGCTTGGATTTGGTTCGGCTCTTACTGCGCTGATTGGGAATTCGCTTGGGCAAAGAAGAGAATTTTTAGCTAAAATTTACGCTCAAAAGGGCGTTGCTTTCGTGCTTCTTTTTGCTATTTCAATGGGAATTTTAGGCTATCTTATCACGCCTAGATTGCTTATTTTGTTGGGTGCAAACGATGAGTTTTTAAGCGAAGCGCTTGAGTATATAAGAGTGATTTTTCTAGCTTCGCCGTTTTTCTTAGCGATTAAGGGATTAAACGGCGTTTTAGTAGCGCTTGGGGATACAAAAACGCTTAGAAATTGGCTGTTTGTAGGGCTTTTTATCAACGCTCTTTTTTGCTATGTCTATGTATATATTTTTGATCTTGGAGTGGGTGGGATAGCTTTTGCGACGGCAAGCGTGCAGTTTTTAGGCACTCTTTATCTGTCTAAAAAAGTTCGTGAAACGGGTATGATTGATTTTCAAAATCCGGCTATGTTTTTGCCTGATTGGCGAATTTACTCTAAGATTTTAAGGCAAGCCGTGCCTGCATGCTTAAACTATCTTTCCATGTCGCTTGGCGGACTGATACTGCTAAAATTTATAAGCCATTACGGCACAAACGCGGTTGCAGGATACGGTATCGCGCTTAGGATCGAGCAGATTGTCGCCCTACCTACCATCGGCATAGCTGCCGCCGTTCTTAGCATCATATCTCGAAATTTCGGCGCCAAAGAGTATGAGCGTGTGATAGAGTGCTATAAATGCGCACTTAAAATTTTACTTTATTTTTGTTTGTTCGCCTGTGCTTTTTGCGTGTTTTGCGGCACTTATATCATCTCGCTTTTTGATACAAATGCCGAGGTTTTAAGTGCGGGACAAAGCTACCTTCTTATAAATTCTTTCGCATTTTTCGGATACGGAGTCATAAATATCTCAGGCAGCGCCCTGCAAGCGATAAAAAAACCTACAATGGCGTTTGTATTAAACGCTATGCGACTGATCGTGCTTCAAATTTGCATATTTTCATTTGTGGTTTATGTACTACAAGGGGTGCTTGTAGATATTTGGGTCGGCATGTTTTTTAACGTCTATTTTACGGCGGGATGTTTTTTGGTTTATATGTATTTTAAGCTTAAAAAATTACTCAAAAAGGATAGCAGTGGAGTTTAAGGATAGTTTATTTGAAATTTTACAAACTCATAAGGAAGAAAAAATTAGGATTTTTTCACAAAAATTAATATCTCAGCCTGAAATTTTGGGCGTGAGAACGCCTATGCTTAAAAAGATAGCCAAAGATTTTTCGCTCAAGTTAGACGTAGAAGAAATTCGTCTTTTTAAGCCTGTTTTTCATGAGGAATTTGCGATAAAAGCGTTTTTAATCATCAATCTAAAAGATGACGAGAGTAAATTTGCTCTTGCAAGCGAATTTGTAAAAACTATGCCAAATTGGGCGATCTGCGATCAGTTTGACGCGATAAAATTTAAGGATAGTAGATTTGTAAATTTGCTTCTTTCGCAGTGTCTTAGCTCAAATTTGGAGTATGAAAAGCGCTTTTTCTATGTTTATTATATGAGAAATTTGGCGGCATTTGAGCTTAATAAATTTTTTGAAATTTGCATAAATGAAAAAGACGAGAGATACTATGTCAAAATGGCTATGGCATGGGCTTTGGCTGAAATTTTTATCAAATTTAAAGAGCCTGTTTTAAATTTGCTTGAGAGTAAAAGGCTTGATAAATTTGTGCAAAACAAAACTATTTCAAAGATAAGAGATAGTTTTCGGGTGCAAAAGAGCGTCAAAGATGAGCTCGTAAAACTTAGAATTTGATATGTAAATTTTTAGATAAATTTTGCTAATTTAGTTAAATTTGGTTGTTTTTAAGTTTTAAATGAAGATATCTAGCTAAAAAATAAATTTTAATCTAAAATTTATTGACATTGAGCTGAATTTTGGTTAAAATGCGCTTTTTCAATGAAGTAGGGCACACATACTTCGGGGTGTAGCGCAGGCTGGTTAGCGCACTTGGTTTGGGACCAAGGGGCCGAAGGTTCGAATCCTTTCACCCCGACCATCTATGTGGTGAGTGTAGCTCAGTCGGTTAGAGCATCAGATTGTGGTCCTGAGGGTCGTGGGTTCAATTCCCATCACTCACCCCACTTTGGCGCTCGTAGCTCAATTGGATAGAGCGACAGACTTCGGATCTGTAGGTTATGGGTTCGACTCCTATCGGGCGCGCCACTTTGTTGTTATGCGCTCATAGCTCAGCTGGATAGAGCAACGGCC
>NZ_LIWP01000014.1:0-46926 GCF_012978775.1 Campylobacter sp. RM15925 | reverse complement strand
AAATTTTAGTTTAATTGTTGTTATCCGTTTTTGTGAAGCGGAAATTGAAGTATATAGAAATCACGCTTAAACTAAGATAAAAAATTAGTCTAAGCGTGCAAATTTATAAAATTTATTAAAACATCGTAGCTAAAAAAGTTTTAAGAGAAATTTTATTGTTAAAAATAATATCCTGAGTGCGTTTATTGTAGTTAAATTTAGATTCATAGCTATTGCCGTTTTGGACAAAAACTCCGCTATCAAGTAAGCTTTGATCGATCATAGCTTTTTGATCCTGCAAATTTTTAAACAGAAATTCCCCAGGCGTAGTGTCTATCTTGATATATCCGCTTAAATTCAAAATTCTCATAATGCTATACATCATAGAAAAATCTTGCCCATTTGAAGGATCTAATGAAATTTCTAAATTTGACTCATAGGTTTTATTGTCACCATTCTTAAAATTTAGCTTTTCAAACACGAGCTTAGGTCCTCTTTGAAGTATCGCTTGAAACATATTTTGAAGCTCTTGAAAATACAGTTCGTCATCTTTAGCTTTGGAATTTAAAATACCTTCTATGGATTTTTTATCGATATTCTCAACTCTTGTATCCATAACAAAATCAACAAGCTCTATATCATCATACTTGATTTTAGAAATTTTAGTGCTATCAACCTGAGTTATAGTTTGGCTGTCTGTTATCAGTTTAGTATCGCTAGATATATCGCTTATATCTAGAGAATTTTGCATAAAATTTAAGCCTATTTTTTTGATATTGGTCTTAGCGACATCATTGGCAAAAGTATAGTTTGCAAGACTTGACATATCAAGAGGTTTTTCGTATTTAACATCATAATGAATACCTTCAAGGGTGATATTCATAGATTCGTCATTAACTTTTATAAAGTCATTTGAAATTTTACTCTGCAAAACTTTATAAGCATCGTCAAGCTTAAAATCCATAAAAGTATCAGCCATATTAAATTTAACTCCATCGGCTTCTTTGTCTATCTTAACAAGCTCGAAACGTGCGTTTTTGTCCCCGCCTATCTTTTCGATCACCTTAAATTTAAGAGGCTTGGCGGTGTCAAAAATTTTATTTGATACATCTTTTAAATTTTCGCTTGCTAGCTCTACATCACCGATAGTTTCAATTCCATTTATCAAATTTGAAACTCCATGACTTATAGAAGAGGTGATTTTGAGCTTTAAATCCTCCTTAAGACCATCTTCTTTATTAAGAGCAAAAAGATTGTTTATGCTATCTTTTTTGATAACAACATCAAAATTTCCGTTAGAAGCAAAAAATCCTCCGCTAAATTTCTCATTTTCTACCGTAACAGCTTCTACATTCTTTATATTATTAAGAACGCTATAAAATTTCTCCTCCACTTTCATAGAGTAAAATTTAAGCCCTCCAAATATCAAAGCAGCCAAAACCACCACAAATATTAAAATTTTCTTCAATTTTTTTCCTTTTTTTTAGTTACTTGTTGTAGATAAAACCAAATAGAACCCAAAAGCACAAACATAATAATAGGCATAATCCAGCCGTGCGAGCCGAAATATGAGCCTATGTTCATAAAAATTTCACCCATATAAAAGCTTCCCACGCCAAGCGCAATAGCCCAGAGGATAGAGGCAAGCAAATTTAAAACACCAAATTTAACCACAGGATATTTCGTAAGACCGATAGCGATAGGCACCAAGGTCTTTATGCCATAAACAAATTTTTGCATAAAGATCACTTTATCTCCGTGTCTTTTCATCAAAATATGCGAGTATGCAAGCTTGCGTTTATGATTTGCAAGATAGGGTATAACGGCTTGTTTGTTGTAGCGACCTACATAAAAAAGCATCATATCGCCTATGGTGTTTGCCGCTGTCGCCACCACGATACTTACGCTTAAATCCATTTTCCCGGCATAACTCAAAACCCCTGCGGCAATGATGGCAACCATACCGCCACCAAGAGAGTACAAAAACAAAACTATATATCCATAAGTGGATAGCGATGTGAGCATATCTTGCAAAGGCTATCCTTAAAATTTAGAAAAAGCGTTCATCAAAGATGAAAAGCCGTATGAGTCCATCTTAGGAGAGCTTTTGTTGCTTTTTGATATTACTGCCCCGCCAAAGCTTGCTCCTGCGAAAAATCCATCATTGCTTGCATAGGCATATATGCTGCTTGAAAAGCTAAAATCGCTCATCTTAGCGTAGTTATCGCCTATATCTCCAAATGCAAACGAAGCTCCCGCCTCTATGGTTATCTTTCCTTGCTTGATATCTTCTATAAGGCTATCTTTCATTATAAATAGCACTAAAGAGCTGTTTTCATAACCTATCTGAAGCCCTATGCTTCCGCCGCTTATCTCTACTGGCACAAGCTCGCTTGGCGAGTAAGGATTGCCCAATACCATTATACCCTTGCCGTGCATACCGCCAAGAACCAGACCTATTTTTTTCACACTAGGAAATACAACTACCGCCTTTGCGTTTTGCATAAGCGCCTTTGTCGGAGCGGAGCTGTTTTTTCTCATCGTTAAGGTAAATGAATTTGAGGCATCAAGCACAAGTTCATCGTTTGCAAAGAGCAAAATCGCACTAAAAATTATCAGTAAAATTTTCTTCATCAAATACCTTACTTAGCGTAATCAACCGCACGAACTTCTCTAATGACATTTACTTTTATCTCGCCCGGATACTGAACCTTATCCTCGATCTCTTGCGCTATCTCTTTAGCTACAAGCACCGCTTCATCGTCGTTTATAAGTTTTGCATTGGCTATAACGCGAATTTCACGTCCTGCGTTGATAGCATAAGCTTGCTTGATGCCCTCTTTGCTTTTTGCGATATTTTCTATCTCTTCAACGCGTTTTAAGAAGCTTTCAAGAACCTCTCTTCTAGCGCCCGGACGCGCCGCACTTAAGCAGTCGGCCGCACAAACGGCAGCGCTCTCTACGCTTGTTGCTTCTTCGTGACCGTGGTGAGCGTATATAGCATTTATAACGACAGGGTGTTCT
Organism: Campylobacter sp. RM15925; assembly: GCF_012978775.1. NCBI lineage: Bacteria > Pseudomonadati > Campylobacterota > Epsilonproteobacteria > Campylobacterales > Campylobacteraceae > Campylobacter > Campylobacter sp. RM15925. The sequence continues at coordinate 43,923 of NZ_LIWP01000014.1, read as the reverse complement.
TTGTAGCGTTTGCAAATTTCAGCGCCCAAATCAACATGGCTTCCCTCGTATTCGTGAGTTAAAGCCTTGCCTATATCATGAAGAATTCCCGCTCTTTTTGCAAGCTTCTCATCTCCGCCCGTTTCTGCAGCTATGATACCTGCAAGATGAGCCACTTCAAGACTATGTGCAAGTGCGTTTTGTCCGTAACTAGCTCTAAATTTGAGCTTGCCTATTAGCTTTACGATCTCAGGATGCATCTTGCTAAGACCAAGGTCTATTACTATATTTTCGCCCTCTTCCATTATGCTGGCTTCAAATTCTTCACATACTTTTTTATGTATATCTTCAATTCTTGCAGGCTGAATTCGTCCGTCTTCCACCAAAAGCTCGATAACCCTCGTAGCGATTGCACGTCTGTAAAGATTAAAGCTGCTTAATATAATCGCGTTAGGAGTATCGTCAATTATGATATCAACACCCAAAACCATCTCAAGGGTCTTGATATTTCGCCCCTCTTTTCCGATGATTCTTCCTTTTAACTCATCGTTTTTGATATTTACGACGTTAATTAGTCTCTCAGCCGCAAATTCGCCCGCAAAGCGCGAAGTAGCCTGAGCAAGGATGTAGTTTACCCTCTTTTTAGCTTCCCTTTTAGCCTCTTCTTCATGTTTTCTTACGATATGAGCGATATCTGCGCGACTCTTTTCTTCAACCTTCTTAAGCACAACTTCACGAGCCTCTTCTTCTGTTAAACCCGCCGCATGCTCAAGTACCTTAAGCGCTTCTTGCAGTTTAGCTTGATAGCTTACCTTTAAATTTACGCCCTCTTCGTATAAATTTTTAGCTTCGGTTTTTGATCTTTCAAGCTCGTCTTTGCTCTCTTTTAAAATTTCTTGTTCGTTTAAAAGAGCTTGCTCTCTCTTGCCAAGCTCGTCAAATTTCTGCCCGTACTCTTTTTGTAGCTTAATTGTCTTATCGTCATATTTTTTCTTGGCTTCAAATTCAGCCTCTTGAACTGAAATTTTAGAGTTTTTAAGCGTTAATTCCGCCTCATACTCGATCGCCTTTGCCTTTGCTTTTGCCTGCTCTAAAAATATATTATAGTTTGCGTCATTTATCTTTTTGGCGACAAGATATCCTGCGCCAACGCCCACCGCACCTGCTCCTAATCCTACTAAAACTTCTATCATAAGTTCCTCTTTTTATATAATTTTTGGTAGGGGTAATGTAAAAATCACCTTGGATATCGTGATTTTGAGTGATGATTTTATCGATAAAATTCTCTTTAATCTGAACAAATATCACAATAGGTCGGTAAGGTAAATCACTAAAAAATCTATCATAAAAACCTTTCCCGTGCCCTATCCTAGCCATATTTCCGTCAACCCCAAGGACGGGAACGATAGCTACGTCTATCCGCTTGTTTAAAAATTTAGGTGAGATAGGCTCTTTAATCCCAAATTTTGAACGCTTTAGCGGAAGTTTTGATTTTACCATTTTTAAACTAATATCAAACATAAACGGAATAAAAATTTCATATTTTTTACATAATTTTCTCTTTAAAATTTGCAAATTCGGCTCGGACGGCAGAGGAATAAATATCAAAATTCGCTTAGGTCTTAACTCGTCAAGCAAATTTAAAAGCGGCTCAAACATCTTATAATGCGATGATTTAGCCTTGAATTTAAGCTCTCTTTTTAGTCTTGTTCTGCTATCTTTTCTAAAATTTTCTTTTTGCAAAATTTAACACTCATTTTATGAAAGTAATGTATAATTCACGCTGAACTTCAAATTTAACAACAGGAAACTATATGAAATTCAGACTACTCATTATAACATTTTTAATATTTTTTGTAAGCGGTTGCAGCGATACGGATAAAAAATCAAGCAGCAATACTGCAAGTGTGCAATCAGCCAAAACAAGCGAATTCAAAGAGATAAAACAAAGCGATAACCAAATAAATCAAGAAGTAAAACAAACAGAAATCAAAGAGGAACAAAAACAAGAAGCCAAAAAAGATGACGCAACTTCAAATGATCCATTTGAGCTTACATTCTTAAACGAAGAGAAGATAAAACTTCAAAAATTTGATCGCGGAGTCAAGGTTGAAGGAAACGATCAGGCGATACTTTTTAACTTTTTTGCCACTTGGTGCCCTCCTTGTAAGGCAGAGATACCGCACTTAAACAACCTGCAAGATAAATTTAAAGGCAAGCTTAAAATCATAAGCGTTTTGATGGAGGATAAGGCAAAAGACGAGATTGAAGCGTTTGCTAAGCATTATAAGGTAAAATTTGATATAACTTACGGTGCGAACAACTTCCACTTCGCAAAGTCTTTAGGCGGAGTTGTCGGCATACCGTACATGGTGCTTTATAAGCCTGACGGGACATACGCAACTCACTACGTAGGGCTAGTTCCTGAAGAGATGCTAGAAAGCGATATAAGTAAGGTGATTAACTGATGTTTGGGTTTTTTAAAAAGGGGCTTGACAAAACACTTGAGGCGATTCGCTCTTCAAGACCGGCGGATAAAAAAATTTCAAAAGAAATTTTAGAAGAGATGCTTTTAGAAGCTGACGTAAGCTACGAGATAGTCGAAGAGATCATCTACTATCTTCCGCCTCAAGACGAGGTTAAAAAAGATGATCTAAAGAGGATTTTAAAGACTTATTTCATATACGAAAATGTCGCGGAGATAAAGCCGGATAAGCCATTTGTGGAGCTTATTTTAGGCGTAAATGGTGCGGGTAAAACCACAACAATCGCAAAACTTGCAAATTTATATAAAACTTCTAATAAAAGCGTTATTTTAGGAGCTTGCGATACATTTAGAGCGGGAGCCATCGAGCAGCTAAAACAGTGGGCAAAACGCATAGAAGTTCCTATCATAGCTACAAACCAAGGGCATGATCCTTCAGCGGTCGCTTTTGATACTATCTCTTCAGCGCTTGCAAAAAACATAGATAACGTACTTTTAGATACTGCCGGCAGACTTCAAAATCAGACAAATTTGGCAAATGAGCTTAGCAAGATAGTTCGAATAAGCGCTAGGGCTTATGAAAACGCGCCTCACCGTAAAATTTTGGTGCTTGACGGCACTCAAGGCAACGCCGGAGTTGCTCAAGCTAAGGCGTTTAACGACATAGTTAAGCTTGACGGCGTTATCATCACAAAACTTGACGGCACACCCAAAGGTGGAGCGCTGTTTGGAGTAGCAAGAGAACTTGAGCTACCTATACTCTACATCGGAGTCGGTGAAAGCATGAACGATCTGGTTAAATTTGAGCCTAACGACTTTGTAGATACCTTAGTAGACGGGATGTATAACTGAAATTTTAGCTATCAAATTTTGTGCAAAAAAATAAATTGAGGCTAATTTTATTTACATGCCAAAATTAATCCTTCCTCTGCTAGCCATGGCTGCAAATATCTAAATTTGACTATAAATTATATTTTACGCAAATCTAATTAAGATCAATAAAATATCAACCTACTAAGCTTGTTTTAAAACGTAATTAAATTTTTATAAAAAGATTAATAATCTAAAAAAATAGATGAAATTTAAAGTTGATAAATTAATCATAAGAAGTAAAATTTAGCCGACAAATCGGCTAAATTTTAAAAGCTTCCCTCTCTTTTTTCAAACATCAGATAAGCAACGTAACTTATAGCAAACATCACAAGGCTAGGCACTATCCATCCAAGCATTGCGTCATAAAAAGGCATAGTTTTTACAAACGGAGTTAAAAGCGGTATAGATACGCCTATGATATCAAGCCCGTTTACTAGCCCAACGACAACGCAAGTATAGACGCAAGAGCGATACACAAGCTTGCTTGAGTCGATAATAGGATTAATAAGAGAAAGAATTATCAAGATAATGGCTATAGGATATATCGCTACAAGAACAGGAATGCTGCCTTTTATAATGGTAGTAAGACCGAAATTTGCCACGCCAAAGCCTATTAAACACCACAAAACAACCCAAATTTTATATTTCACTTTGCCGTTTGTAAGCTCCTCAAAATACTCGCTCGCAGAAGTTATAAGCCCAAGAGTAGTAGTTAGGCAGGCTAAGAAAAACGCAGAGCCCAGTATAACGACACCTATCTTACCGAAGTAATAATCGCTGACTTTTGACAAAAGAGCCGCACCGTTTATTTCAGTAGTATCCTTAAATAACTCGGCTGAAGTTGCACCAAGATATCCAAGCATAAGATATATCACCATCAAAATAATTCCCGCCATCATTCCGGCCTTAATCGTAGAAACAACCATATGACGCTCATCGTGAACTCCGTTATCTTTGATAGCGTTAATTACGATGATACCAAAGGCAAGCGAAGCTAAAGCATCCATAGTCTGATAACCCTCCACAAATCCCTTTGATGCGGCGTGATTGGCATACTCTCCCACTGCCGTTCCGAATTCTCCGATAGGGTATAAAAACCCTGCCCCAAAAAGCAAAAGTATAAGTATCAAAAGCAAAGGCGTAAGGTATCTTCCAAGGAGCTTAACAAGCCTTGAAGGATTTAAACATACGTAGTAATTGAGCGCAAAATAAGCCGCCGAATATACAAAGAGCCAAATTTGAAGATTACTAGCCTCTATAAACGGCTTAATCGCTATATCAAAAGGCATATTAGCCGCTCTTGGTATGGCAAAAAGAGGCCCTATCGTAAGATACAAAAGAACTGTAAAAACTATCGCAAAAACAGGATCTATGCGCCTAACTAAATTTTGCAAACCCTTAGCTCTTGCTATGCCTGCAACCCCAAGAACGGGCAAAAGAACCGCAGTAGCGCAAAAAAACATAATAGCTATATAAAAATTCTCTCCCGCATCCTTGCCTAAAGTCGGTGGGAAGATGAAGTTGCCCGCACCAAAAAACATGGCAAAAAGAGTTAATGAGATAACCAAAAACTGATTTTTACTTAATCCGGGTTTCATAAAAACCTCCATTTCAAAAACTTTAACCGTTAATTTTATTTTTATTAAGTTTAAAATAAATTTATTTTGGTGCTATTTTATTAAAATTTATTAAAACTATGTTTCATTTTGAAATAGATAAATAAAATTCGTGTAAATTTTGATTAAACAAATTTAAGAATACAAAAATTCAGATCCGTTATTTTAGTAAATTTTATAAAAGGTTAAGTATAATCGACAAAAAGGATAAAAATGGCTAAAGCAAAAACTATTTTTGAATGTCAAGCGTGTGGGAATCAGCAAAGTAAATGGGTAGGCAAATGCCCTGAATGCGGCTCTTGGGATAGTTTTTTAGAGCTTAGTAAGACTCAGATTAAGGCACTGGATGAAATTTCAAAAACATCAAATTCTCTAGCTCTAGCAAAAGAGATAAAAGATATAAAAATAGAGCAAATTTCACGCATAAGCACTCAGGATAAGGAGCTTGATTTAGTGCTTGGAGGAGGTGTCGTGGAGGGTTCTTTGGTACTAATCGGAGGAAGTCCGGGCACAGGCAAATCAACGCTTCTTTTAAAAATAGCTTCAAATTTAGCTTCTCAAAATAAAAAGACCCTTTACGTAAGCGGCGAAGAGAGCGCAAGTCAGATAAAAATCAGAGCAGATAGGTTAAATGCCGTAAAAGACGGGCTTTTTCTGCTCACTGAAATTTTACTTGAAAACATTATGGCCGAAATCAGAAAAAATGATTACAAGGTACTTGTTATAGACTCGATACAAACACTATACTCCGAAAAGATCGCTTCGGCTCCGGGCTCCGTATCGCAAGTGCGCGAGATAACTTTTGAGCTAATGCGCCTAGCTAAAAACGAAAATATTTGCGTTTTTATCATCGGACACATCACCAAGGACGGTTCCATCGCAGGTCCTAGAATTTTAGAGCATATGGTTGATGTCGTGCTTTATTTTGAAGGCGACGCAAGCAGAGAGCTTAGGATACTAAGAGGGTTTAAAAACCGATTTGGCTCAACTAGCGAAGTCGGGATTTTTGAGATGAGTTCTCAAGGATTAATCAGCGCAAACGATATCTCAAGCAAATTTTTTACTCGAGGAAAAGCGGTTAGCGGCTCGGCGATAACTATCATAATGGAGGGTTCGCGCGCACTAAGCGTTGAAATTCAAGCCTTGGTATGCGAAAGCAGCTATCCTAAACGAAGTAGCACAGGCTATGAAAAAAATCGCCTCGATATGCTTTTAGCGCTACTTGAGCGAAAGCTAGAAATTCCGCTTGGTCATTACGATGTGTTTATAAACGTTTCAGGCGGAGTTAAAGTAAGTGAAACGGCAGCGGATTTGGCGGTAATAGCGGCTATCATAAGCAGCTTTAAAAATCGTCCGATCAGCAAAGAGAGCGTATTTATAGGAGAACTTAGTCTAAACGGCGAAATAAGGGAGGTTTTTAACTTAGATCAACGACTCAAAGAGGCAAAAACACAAAAATTTAAAAACGCCATCATTCCTTCAAAACCGCTTGATAATCAAGGTCTTAAATGCTTCACAACAAGCGATATCACACAGGTTTTAGAGTGGATGTAAAGATATCAACAAAGACTGTAAAACCATTTAGAAATAAAGTTTAGCCGTTGGGTTGATTTTTCATCTCCTCAGCTCTTCTTATAGCGCTTTGCTTTTGTAGATTGTCTTTGTAAATTTTAAAGATATGATCTTCTAAAACAACTATCTGAAAAGTTCCTTCAAAAACTTTTATGTCTTTAGTTCTTCCAACTACTCTTACTTCACGTTTCTTGCTCTCGCCAAAGTGAGCGTGAGCGTCAAATTCTATCATCTCGTTAAGTCTAGTCGGGGCATAGAAGTGAATTTTAGCTCCTATCATCACGCTGTGAGTTTCATTTACGGAAGCAAGCGCCGCATAGCTAGCCGCAGAGAATACAAATCCGCCATGTATAAGCCCTTCACTGTCCGCCACCATTTCGCTGCTAGCGAAAAAATTCGTCTTGGCGTGATTTGGCTCAAGTGCCGTAACTGTTCCGCTTAAATTTAGCTTGATATTTGGAGATGTTTTAAGCTCGTTGCGAAACGGATTTTCATCCTCGGGCAGTATTACGCTTTCTTGCACACTGTCATCAAATATATTTTCACTCATACTTTTCCTTAAATTCCAAGTTTTAGATAGACTCTTTTTGGCGCAGGATACCCTTCGATAGTCAAATTCGGATCGTTTTCATCTAAGAAATTTTCCAAGCTCTGACCCAAAATCCAATCCGTCTTTCTCTGCTCGCTAAAATCCGTATCCTTCGTAGCTAAAATTTCAATATCCTTAAATTTAGCTCTTTCGCACCAGCCCGTTAGCGCATCTATAGTCGGCACAAAATATATATTTGGTATCTTTGAATATGTCTTTTTAGGACTCAGCGCAAATTCGCCGCGCATATCTATATACATCGTATCCAAAAACACCTCGCCGCCTTTATTTAACGAGCCTTTTAGCTCTTTTAGCATTTTTACCGGATCACTTCTATGATAAAGCACTCCCAAGCAAAAAAGCGTGTCAAATTTATGCTCATAATACGGCAAATGCTCAACTCCAAGCAGCTCATAATAAATACTCGAGCGCACAAAACGATTGATAAATTTAAACTGCATAAACGTATTTATGCTAGGGTCAAAACCAATCAATTTTTTCGGCTTAAAAGGTAGCATCTTAAATAGATAATAACCGTTATTGCACCCTATGTCGCCTACGATTTTACCCTCTAAATTCATATGTGGCTTTAAGATGTTAAATTTCACAAAGCTTCGCCACTCAGAGTCGATAAAGATATCATCTATCTTAAACGGACCCTTGCGCCACGAGCGTAAATTTAGCGCCATATCCAAGATATCAACACGCTCGCTTTCATTTAAATTTGTGCGAATTTCTACACAATCGCCGAAATTTAGTTCGCTTTCACGCTCTTTCATATCACAAATTCGCTTCCAAATTTCAGCGTTTGTTTTGCTATGAAGCTCTTTTAAGCGTAAATTTCTGATTTCGTCTAAGTTCATTTTGGCCAATCGACTATATTTTTCGGACAATCCTTGCGGTAAGTGCCCGTCGCATCATAATACTCTTTGCAATCATTATAATAATTCGTAGAAACTCCGCGCTCATTTACGAATAAGCACCCACCAAGCAAAATTCCAGCCGATATCAAAAGCAAAATTTGTCTCATAAGGCTCATCTATTAAAACTTATTTAAAAAATTTGGCGTATTTTTTCTTCATGTATTCAATTACTTCGATGACTTCATCAACACCCTCGGCTTCACTTGTTTCAAGAGCATCTTCAATGCACTCTATATAAGTTTCGGCTGCATCTTGCAAGCACTCTTTTTTCACGCCCGCGTAGTAAAGCATGCCCTCAAGCATGACCGAAAGTTCGTAACTTAACTCGTCTATACTTAGCTCTTCTTCTCTCATTTTTGCTCCTTTTGCATAGTTTTTTTAGTTATAAGATCAACCATCTGCGCTTTGATATTTTCATAATTAAAGCTATCTTTAAACGCAGCAAACAGCCCGCCGCTAGCGTTTACGTGTCCACCGCCATTTACCAGATGCTTTGCCATCGCGCTTACATCAACCTTGCCGTTAGCTCTGAAACTTAGCGTTTTTTTACTCGTAACATCGATGAAAAAATCAATATCATCATTTGCAACCAAAAAATCATTGCCTATCACGGAAGTATTTCCGATATTATAGGTTAAAATTCCTCTAAATTCGTTGTAGTTAATCGTAAATTTTTCTTTGTTTTCGCTTAGTAGCTTCACAACATAGCTTGATATAAGGTTACTTAGCGTGTCGTCTTTGTCCGCTCTAAAAAACTCTTTTTTAAACCCAAACACAGCCTCATCAAGTCCGATGTAGTCGTTTTTGTCGTTAAAAAACCCTCTTGCTCTTGAGATAAGGTAGCTTATATACTCAAAGCTCGCTTGCTCAAACATCACTTTGTTTATCTCTTTTGCATTTGCAACAAGCCCCAAGCAGACCTTACCCATCTCAAAATTTTCATCATCTTTAAGCCATATATCAACGGCATTTACTACATCGCTAAATTTCTTAAGGCTCTCGTCAACTCCGTAAATTCCTGCAAAAAAATCATGCGTTATCTTAGTGGCACACCTTGAGCTATCAAGGAAATACCAGCCAAATTTGCTGGCACACTCCGCTCCGCTTTGGTGATGATCAAGCAAGATCAGCTTGGCGTTTTTACCGTCAAGCGCTTTTTCGAATTCTTCGCATTGAGTAATGGTTAAATTTAAATCCGTTATCAAAACAATCGCTTTTTCGTCATTTAAATTGGCCAAAATTTCACTAAATTTCTCATCGATCTCACGCCCGTAGTTTGAGTTATAAAATTTCACATCTTTAAAATAGTGCGCCGTGATAGTCTGCGCACCGTACCCATCAAGATCGGTGTGAGAGAGGTGGTGTATCGTCATCTTTTTCCTTTATAAATTTTCAATCTCAATCGTGCCAAGCGTTTCAAAAGGCGTATTTGGCGCAACCTCGGCGAAGCTAAGCACCACGATATCTATGCCAAAATTCGTGCAGATATCGGCTATAAATTTTCTAAGACTTGGCTCAACGCAAAGCACCATAGCTCCGTGCTCCGAAAGCGCACGTCTAGTCCTTGCATCCCTGAGGGCTTGAACGATAGCCGAAGTTTGAGCGACATTTATCATCAAATGATAAGCTCCGTCTTTATACTGCACGGCGTCTATTAACTTTTGCTGTGCAGAAGCTTCGATAATATAAAAATTTAGCCTTCCGCTCTCATCTACATACATCGAAGTTATCGCGCGAGCCAAATTTGAGCGCACATGCTCGATAATCATGTCGATATTTTTACTAACCTCGACTATATCACTAAGAGATTCAAGTATACTAAGCATATCTTTTATCGGAATTGAGTCTTTTAAAAGCGCTTTTAAAACCTTTTGTATAAGCCCGATAGGCGCTATTCTAAGCGTATCTTCAACGATAACGGGATACTCTTTTTTAAGCTTGTCAAGTAGGTTTTGCACCTCTTGACGGGTTAAAAGCTCGGCTGAATTTTGCTTGATAAGCTCGCTCATATGCGTTGATATCACGCTTGCAGGATCAACTATCGTATATCCGCTTAAGATAGCGTCTTCCTTCACGCTTGAATCAATCCACAGCGCATCAAGCCCAAATGCAGGCTCTTTAGTAGCGATTCCTTCGATAGTATCGCTAACCAGTCCGCTATCCATGGCTAGAAATTTATCCGCGTAAATTTCACCCTGACCTATCACGATGCCCTTTAGCTTAAAGCGATACTCGTTTGGCGGAAGCTGAAGATTATCTCTTATACGAATTTTTGGCATTAAAAAGCCAAGCTGGGTAGCGATATTACGCCGCATAGCACGAATTCTCTCAATCAGATCGTTATCGGCTAGTTTTAGTAAGCCATAACCAAGATCAAGCTCTAAAATTTCAAGCTTTAATATATCATTTATCTTTGCTTCCTCTTCGCGTGCTATCTCCTCATCACTCTTTTTAGGAATCTTTTGAGCAGCGGCTTGCTGAGCGGTTTGCTCTTGCGTGGCCTGTGTTTTTGAAGCAGGCAAGATAGAAATTTTACCCTCTTGCGTCTGCTTCATAATGTATCCGATACCCAAAAAAAGCAGTCCCATAAAGCCAAGCGAAAGCGTAGGAAGTCCCGGAACCAAAGCAAACATAAACAGTATAAATCCAACAATCAGCAAGGTTTTGTATTCGCCTAAGAGCTGTGTGAGAACTCCCTCTGCGAAATTTTCTTCATCTTTACTAGCTCTGGTTATGATGATAGCGGTTGCGGTTGATGTGATGAGTCCCGGAATTTGACTTACAAGCCCGTCTCCTATGGTAAGTATAGTGTATGTTTGAGCCGCGCTTGCCATGTCCATATCATGTTGAAAAGCGCCGATTAAAAAGCCGCCGATGATATTTATAAGAGTGATGATAATGCCCGCTACGGCGTCGCCCTTTATAAATTTAGACGAACCGTCCATCGCTCCGTAGAAATTCGCTTCGGCGATTATGGATTCGCGCCTTTCGCGCGCTGTTTTTTCATCGATGAGTCCCGCGTTAAGATCGGCATCTATAGCCATCTGCTTGCCGGGCATCGCATCAAGAGTAAAACGAGCCTGCACTTCCGAAACGCGAGTAGAGCCCTTAGTAACGACCATAAAATTTATAAGCACTAAAATAGTAAAAATGATAATACCGATTACGTAGTTGCCGCCTACGACAAACTGTCCGAAGCTTGAAATGATTTCGCTAACCGCGTCAGGACCGTTGTGTCCTTCGCTTAATATCATTCTTGTCGTTGCGATATTTAAAGAAAGCCGAAAGAGCGTAACGATAAGAATTAGCGTCGGAAAGGTGCTAAGGTCGGTAGGTTTTGGTATGTAAACCGAGATTAAAATTATCAAAACAGAGATGGATAGCGAAATCGCAAGGAAAAAATCAAGCACCGCACTTGGAAGTGGAACTATGATAATAGCTAAAATCGCCATTATCACGCCTACGATCGCTAGACCCTTAAGCCTTAATATAGGCTCAATAAACGGCGCAACTAGAGTTAGGATATTACGTTTTTTTTGAGCCAAGGCTACTTCTTAATGATATGTGACAGTTTTATCGTGTCTAAAAAATCATCGATTTGAATTTGAAGAGTGTTAAACGTCGACCAAATTTTACACATAGCGCCTTGATTGCTAGGGCAATCCTCAAGCGACGAAGAGCACTCAAATACTGCCGTTTTGCGCTTTTCCGCGCTTTCAAATATACGCTTAATACTTATATTTTCAGGAACATCGGCCAGCAAAAATCCTCCGTTTGCGCCTTTAAAAGATATCAAAATTTTCTCTCTGGCAAGCCCTTGTAAAATTTTTGCTAAAAAACTTTTTGAAATTCCAAGCTCGTTTGACATCGTATCGACATCCACGGGAGAGTCCTTTTGAGAGATGTATATAAGCGAGAGCAAAGCGTATTCACTGGCTTTTGTAAAAAGCACAAATTCTCCTTTTTTGGTTGTATTTTATAAAAAACTATCTGCAAATTTGATTAAATAGTAATTTTTGAGATATTTTAGCAAATTTTTAAATTTTATGATATAATCGACTTTTTTAATTTCACCAATCAGGAGGTCATTATGGCTTTGGATTCGGCTAAAAAAGCAGAAATAGTTGCGAAATTCGCTAGAAAAGAAAACGACACAGGTTCGCCTGAGGTTCAAATAGCGCTCTTAAGCGCGAGAATTGCTGAGCTTACAGAGCACTTAAAAGTATTTAAGAAAGATTTTTCTTCAAGACTTGGTCTTTTAAAACTAGTCGGTCGCAGAAAACGTCTTTTAAAATATCTTAAAAACAAAGACTATACAGCGTATTCAAAACTTATAGCTGAGCTTAACTTAAGAGATAAATAATTAATAAGCCCTTTTTAAAGGGCTTATCTTGCTTCAATTTAAAAATTACAAAATATCAAATTCAAATAACACGAGCAAAACTTAATTTCAAAGATAAATTGGTCGTAATATTGTATTATTTTACAAATAATCTCTACAAATGAGGACGCTTAATTGTTCGGATATATTAGATTTATACTGGCTTATATGGTACTTCTTTCTCACATGAATTATAAATTTTTAGGATACAATATCGGAGTATTTGCAGTTGTGTTTTTCTATATCTTAGCAGGGCTTGTTACATCCAAAGTATTTATCAAAATAGCGCCAAAAGATTCTCAGATTAGTTATTTTATCAAAGACAGATTTTTGCGCATATACCCTACATATCTATTTGCACTTTTAATTACGATTTTATTTTTTTGCGCAACCAAATATCTTGAGCCAAATTTTAGCTTTAAAAATTTATTTTATCACTTAAGTATTATCCCGTTAAATTATTTTTTCTGGCTTGATGTGCAAGTCTTTAATGCTCCTATAGGATTAAATTTCCTAATTCCTCCTGCATGGTCGCTAGGGGCGGAGCTTCAAGCATACTGCCTGCTTGTGATAGCAATTAAATTTAAAAGACTTGGGTTTATGCTAGCCTTTATATCTTTCATTGTTTTTTGCGTAGCAAATTTAGGCTATATAAACTCCGATATCTATGGCTATAGAACCGTTTGCGGCGTATTTTTTATATTTTACACGGGTTTTTTAATATACCAAAGAAAATATAAGACTTTGGCACTTTTTTATATTGGTATAATTTTACTGTTTACATTTTTGATTTATAAAAACAGATTTGGAATTTTTAGTATCGAGATCATTATTGGATACTTGCTTGGAGTTTTACTTGTGCTAACTCATGAAAAATTCAAATTCAAACTCAAATTTAATGAAATTTTAGGTTCACTTTCATACTCGCTTTTCATATCTCATTTTCTGTTTATTTGGATCAGTGAATATGTTTTTAATATACAAAATTTATATTTTATCACGCTTGGATCAATTGTGTTTGGACTTATAAACTACTATTTATTAGAAAACAGAGTAAATAAAACAAGATTTCACAATAGATAAAAAATTTAAGTCATTTTTTAAATAATTTATCCTATATTCCGTGTAAAATAATTTTACATAAATCCATTTTACCAAATATACCGCTATATTTTATACAAACAAGATTGTTTGTATAAAATATCTTTTTAATTATCATTATTGTAATTTTAATATTTCTTAAAAAATATCTAGTTGGCAAAACAGGGTATCAATCTTAAAAGCAAGCTTAATATGATTGTTACTCAAATGATTTATCTGATTTTATCGTATAAATTATGTAAAACTTAACTCGCTACCATCCAAATACTATATAATTCATAGTTAAAAACAAATCAAAATTATTAAATTTAGTAAAATACTATTTATCAATAAAAATAGTTGTAGCCAAGTATCGTTTGTTAATTCAAATAAATTTTTCAAATCTTAAAGCGATGATTTGTTTTATTCTCAGCAATCTTAATTACTTTGTCAAGTAATCTACATATAAAATATTTGCATAATTTGATAAATATATAATCAAATCTGAATACAACTTAGAAAACTGATTATATTTAATCCTAGTAAAAATAATAACCGCAACAAATCAAAGTGTGATATGGATTATTCTAATTATTAGATAAGCTAAAATTTCAAGAAGTTTTATTTGTGTATTTCACTTTTATAATATCTATATTGTAAATAATAAAATTTTAGATAGAAAATAAAAAGCCTCTCCATAAAGGAGAGGCTTAAAAGATCAAACTCTATAAGTTGTATTTTGATTAACCGATAGAGATAAGACCGTCAGCTGTGCCTGCAAGAGCTTGAAGTCCTGCTTTAGCATTTGTAAGACCGCCTGATTCCATAGTTCCTACAAGCTCAACTACAGTATCTAGGTGTCCATCTTGGAATACAAATATGCTGTCCGCATCTGTATATTTACCATCGCCGTTTCTATCGTAAGCGAAAGCCACGGTTTGGTTGCTTCCGTCAAAGAATTTAGCTAGGTAAGCTAAAGCGTCGGCTAGATTTTTCTCGTTGATTATCATAGCCTTACTTGCGGCATCATATTTACCGGCTGTTAATGTATTGTTAAGAGTTCCGTCGGTGGCAACTCCACTTGTACCAGCATTAACATAATTGCCTTCAGTTCCTGGATTGCCAACATCACCATTATCAACACTAAAGAATGTGATAAAGTTTGTAGCTGATTGAGCGTGAGCTTTTATCTTACCGGCATCGGCACCATTTATTACAGTATTTGCAGCATTTGCAGTAAGAGCCGTAAAGCCGTTATCAAGATCAAGCGCATCTCTGCCCGCTGTTCCTGCTTCACTAGCATCAGCTAAAATTGTAGCTGCAGTTGCGGTAGTTACGTCAAATCCATAAACTACGTCATGGCTTCCTGCAAGAGAGTCGCCGTCGGCTATTTTAACATTATCTACATATTTGTCTTGTACGGTTTTTTCTCCTTGATCATCTGTATCACCATCACTATTAAGATCCACTGGCAATTCTTTATTCTTCGTGTTTTGCATTACAAATACGTCGGCATCTTTACCGCCTATGAATAGGTCGCTCTTATCTCCGCCGACTGCAGCATCGTTACCGTCTCCACCGTTAAATTTAACCGCATTGCCGTTACCGAACTCTATAAATACATCATTTCCGCCATTACCGTTAACTACAAATTTGGTTGCAGTTCCCGTAACTTTACTAATGAATAGATTAGCATTAGCATCGCCTGTTCCCGTAGCGCTTGCATTAGTTAATTCTGTCGCTCTAGCGCCGTCAAGAACGGTTCCTTCAGCTTTTAGAGTAGAACCCTCCCATTGAACTTTAAGTTCTGAGCCCTTGCCTACAGCTATCCATTGGTCAACATCTACTGTATCATCGCCATCTATATCAAGCTCAATTGCAGCTGCACCAAATTCTTTTGTAACTGCCGTAGTAGCCTTAGTAGCATCAAGAGCTGTTCCTTTGTTGTCAACAAAGCTATCATAACCTTCGCCTAGAACTATGGTATCGTTACCGTCTTTTGCCTCAACTTTATCATCACCGTTTCCTACGGTTACTACGTTGTCGCCTCTATCGGCTTTAACAACGTTATGTCCGTTGCCTGTGGTTATAGTGTCTGATTGAGCAGAACCTTCGATTTCATTATCACCTTTTCCTGCTGCGATATTGATAAGTTTACCGGCTGAGTTAAGAGCGCTAAATACGTTATCTCCATCGCCTAGTTTAACTTCCGCATTGTCTCCAAGAGCTATAACATTAGCTTTAAAGTCTCCAAGAACTTTGGTAGCATCTACAAGAGTAATGCCTCTGTTTTGAGCATCCGCCGTAACTGTTTGAAGATCAAGGTTTCCTTTAGCGTTTGCAACCAAAGTCTTGATATCTTTACCGTAGATGTTGTGGATAAGAGTTTCAGAACCTTTTTTATCTTCGTCACCAACATTTATAGTGATATTTTTTGAACCGTGAACCGTGATTTGTCCAACTTCATAATTTGTAGCACCATCTTTAACACTGTCAAGACTTGCATTGATATTAATTGCAAGATCCTCGGCTTTGTTGTCTCTAAGAGTAACTCCGTTGAATTTTTGAGTCTTATCTTCATCTACAAACGGATCAGCTTCTGTTCCAGCTTGATCAGCACTATCAAGGTCACCGAAGAAGTTAAGTTCTTTTAAGTTAGAGTTTTTAAATGTAATTATATCAGTTACATCTACGTCCGCAGTGATGTTAAACGGCTCAGGAGTAAGTTTTGACTTATCCGCGCTAGGTTGTCCATCAACTGCCTTATCAGACATAATGATAACTTTCTCAACATTAGCCTTAGCCACGTCAAGCTCAACATTTTTAGTAGCTACTAAGTGAAGCTCTTCTATGCCATCAAGTGTAAGAGCGCTATCTTTACTAAATGCTGCTCTAACCACATCATGCCCGCCTGCATCAGTAAGAACGTCTTTTGCATCAAATCCATCAAGTTTAGAGAATGTAAGAATATCGTCACCTTTACCTAGCTTAATAGTTTGACCTATATCTGCAGGTTGATCTTGAACACTTAGTCTAAGATCACTTAGTTGCATACTTGCGTCTAAAGTTTTAGCGAAGATGTCGCCATCAACTGTGTAAGTAAGTTTTTCAGTGCCGCCTTTTAGGGTTATAGTTCCGATATGGTCAGAGACATCTAAAGCTCCTACTTTATGAGTAGCCATAAATTTAACTACGTTATCTTCAGTATCTGAGTCAATAACGGTTATGTTTTCAACTTTTTGATCTTTTTTCATACCGTCAGCGTTAATCTCGTAGTTGAAAATTTTCTCTGTATTGTTCGCATTTACAACTTCTACCGTAACAGTGTCATCTTTACCGCTAGCGTCTTTTAGATTAACTTCTAAATTTACGTCTTTGATAGCGCCTAGTTTCTTTTGGTTTTCATAAGCCTCGGTAGTGCCTGTAGTAGCAGAGTGCTCTATAACAATCTTGCCTTCTTTAGCAAATTTTTCTGTAACATTGTCAAGTTTAAATTTGGCAATTACAGTTTCATCTAGTGGAGTTAATGGATCATCTCCGACATTTGCGGCTTGAGTTTCATCGCGAACAACTACCGTATTTAACGCATCGTCAAAAGAATCAAAATCAACTTTTTGACTTCCTTTTGCCGCACCCTGTGTTCTTAGCTCCAAAACTTCTAAATTTGTAATTTTCTCACCGTCATTAGGAATGTCGGCAGAAATTAAAACAAATTTATCATTTCCGGCGCCGGTATTTAGTTTAGTGTTTTTACCCGGTGATTTTGTTGAGTAGAATACATCGTCGTTTCCACTTCCTATTATATCAACAGGGATATCTTTACCTGAGCTAAATGGATTTGTTTTAGGATTGATAACTTCTGATATATCAAGAGTTAATTTGCCGTTAAATCCTGATGCATCAAGTTTTGTAAGACCAGTAGAGCCTGCCGCAACTATACCACCAGCTTCAACTTTAGTGAATTCAGGTTGGTTGGCATCATTTATTTTAAGGTTAGCTATTTGAAGTTTTCCACTTCCTTTGATAGTAAGCTCTTGCAGTTGATTTACAACAAGCTTATCTATATCAACATTGCTCTTAGATGTTAGATCTAGTTTTTCATAGCCTTCCGGAGTTGCCGATTGGCTATCAATAATAACATCTTTGGCTAAAACTTGATTAAGTTCTAAAAGACCTTTATCTGCTGTTCCTGCCAGTACTCCTTCTTTAAACTGGAAGTTAATATTAGCAGTTTCTTTAGCAGCATTAGCTACTCTCATACCTTCAAGCTTTGTTCCTATGTTAAGAACTTTAACATTATCACTTGCGTTTAAAGTTACTTGATCAACATTAACTTTAGTTAAACTGTCAGCATATCTTAAGTCAAGTTTGTTTACATCGCCTGTTACTTTAGCATTAAGATACTGAATGTTTTTAAGAACCGGAGTTCTTGCGTCGCCTGTTCCTTCATTAGCATTTTGCATACCCAATGTAACGTTTAATGTATTGTCTGTTCTACCGGCAGTACCTGTCAATACGTCTTCATCTTGAAGAGAAAGAATTCTGTCTGTTCCTGCAGGATTGTATGTCATAGGAGCGTTAAACACGTTTGCAGTGGCTGTATCAGTATGGTTAGTAAGAGTGAAAGTCTCTCCCGGAGTTGCCGGAGTAGAAACCCAATCAGTGCTTGTATCTGCAGCAGCATCTGGTATAGTATCTACGAAAGCTTTAGCCGTAGCAATTGTAGCAGGATCATGAGTAACTTTACTTAATGCATCAACAAATGGTTTAAGATCAGCTGCTGAAGCCGATGCTACATTTTGTACTTTGCCAGCTGTATAGTCAGAAATAGCCACTTTATTGTTAAATAAATCTTGTGCTTGACCAGCATTTTTAGGATCTACAGCAGCCTTAAGAAGCTCAGAAGCTATAAAGCCACGAGAATTTCCAGCATTTAATGCATCAACCCAGAATTTAATACCTGCAGCATCCTCTGCAACAGTTTTATTTAGGGTATTTTTATAGATGTGCTCTATAAATTTTTGGTTGTCATCCATAGATGTGCCAAAATATGTCTTAGCAGCAGCAGTGTCTAGCATCATTTGCGCTGCAACCGCCATGTCTGACTGTGCTTGCCAGTATTTGTTTCCCGAACCTTCAGATGCTCTACCGAATAGAGTAACATAAAGTTGAGAAACTTGTGTTTGTGTTAAAGCCATAAGGACTCCTTATAAAATAAAATTTGGTAGTTGTAAAGACCATGTCTAGTAGAACCAACCGAGATAGGGTAATCGCAGATGAGCCTACTAGATTTGCTCTCTGTGCTACCTACTATCGATAGTACTTTTACAAATACTTAAGAGCTATTATAACACAAAAATTTATAAAATAGTTTAATTTTGAATTAAAAGTAACGTAAATTCAATATAAAGTATCAAAAATTTAATATATTTTTTAATTACTTTGGCACTTTTTAATTTAATATTAAGAATAAAGTATTAGAATTGCGTTTCTAGAAAGTATTTTTAATTTTAAATAAGGAAGATTGAAGCAAATATGGGAAGAAAACCAAGAGAGATATCATCAGGACTAGTTCTAATAAAACAGAGCGGTGATTTTTGCCAAAATGATGATGAAATAAAGATATATAAAACAAAACTTTTAGATATAGCGGATCGCTACGATACTAAAATTTACGGATACTATATAGGAAAAAACAATATAATACTATATATAGAAAGTAAAGACATAGTTAAATTTATGCAAATTTTAAATAGCTCTTTTGTAAGAGAGAGAAATAAAAATAGAGAGAATAAAGACGAAAACGGAAAGATATATAGATACAGTGTAACATTGGTTGGAGATAACGAAAAAGACGATATAGCTAAATTTATAGAGCAAAACGGCGGAACGATTTTTGTAAAAAGTAGCAAAAGCATAAGTATAGATAAAAAACATAATATAAAAAATATCAAAAAAAGGAAGAACGTGAATATAGTAGCTTTAAACTCACAAGAGCACAAAGACTTAAAATATCTAGGAGGAGATATACCAAATACTCCAGTAGCTAAAATAACAGTAGCAGAGATGAAAAAATGCGCTGAAAATTTCTGCATAGTATTTACAAACGAAGTAGTGCCTACCATGGTAGTTCTTTTAGGACAAACTGATAATGTTATGATAGATGAAAATTTCAAAGGATATGTGCCAGCTAGCCTTAAAAACTATCCGTTTTTATTGGGTAATGCTGACGGTAAAAAAGTTCTTTGCGTAGATATGGACTCAAACCAATTAACAAAGAGCAGCGAGGGTGAAATTTTATTTGACCAAGAAGAAAATAGAAGCGAATTTTTAAAAAGAGTTATATCCTCACTTAAAAACTATGATGCGGATTTTGCAAGAACGCAAAGCATGATGCAAGAGCTTAAAAAATCACGTATATTAGTTGAAAAAGAGCTAAATTTAAAAGTAGCAGATGAAGAGTATGTGCTTATAAAAGGATTTTGCATAGTAAGTAAAGCTAAATTAAACGAACTGGATGATAAAACTCTTGCGATGTTTGTAAGAAACGGATATATGGATCTTATCAATATCCATTTAAGCAGCCTTTCAAATTTTCAAACTCTTGCTACAAGGATACTTGAAAAATGAAAGATAAAAAAGAAAATGAACTAAAAAGCATACTTTTAAAATCAAAAAAGTGCCTTATATATGCGGGCATCTTTAGTATGTTTGTAAATATCTTGATGCTTACGCCGCCTTTGTATATGCTTCAGCTTTACGGGCGCGTAGTTACATCAAGAAGCCTTGATACACTTACTATGATTACGCTTATAGTGGTGTTTTTATTTGTTACGATGGGTGCATTTGAGATATTAAGATCAAGAGTGCTGATAATCTTTGCAAATCAGATAGATAGAAATTTGTCGGGCAGAATTTATGACGCTATATTTAAGCTAGCTGCAAAAAATCCGTCAAAGACTACATCACAGGCAATGAGAGATCTAAACACTATCAAGCAATATCTAAGCGCAAATGGAGTATTTGCATTCCTTGATGCACCTTGGATGCCTATATATATTGGCATACTTTTTTTGTTCCATCCTATGTATGGCTGGTTTAGTATATTTGCGGCAATTTGTCTTTTTATACTAGCGCTTCTTAACGAAAAGGCTACCAAGGATGGCCTTAAAAACTCAAATGATAGCTATTCTAAAGAGATGAGATTTGTAGATCTTAACCTAAGAAATTCAGAGACCATACAAGCTATGGGTATGAATAAAAATTTAAGAAAAATTTGGGAAGCCAAACACGACGAGTTTTTAAATTCTCACTCGGAAGCCAGTGCAATGGCCGGAATTTATGCAAACATCAGTAAAACAGCACGCGTAACATTCCAGTCCTTGATGCTGGGTCTTGGTGCCTATCTGGTTGTAAAAAATGAACTAACTCCGGGCATGATGATAGCAGGTTCTATCATCATGGGTAGAGCCCTTGCTCCACTTGATATACTAATAGCCAGCTGGAAAAACTATAAAGGAGCAAAAGAAAGCTATGAAAGGCTGGATAAATTCTTAACCGAATTTCCGGCAGAAAGCAACAAAACAAGACTTCCTGATCCGAGCGGATATATAGAATGTCAAGGTATCTCGGTGCTTCCTCCTAACTCAAAAAATCTCTCTTTGATAGATGTAAGCTTTGGCCTAAATGCAGGAGATATGTGTGCCATCATAGGACCAAGCGCTGCAGGAAAAAGCTCATTAGCGCGCGCCGTGCTTGGTGTATGGCCTTTGTTTAAAGGCACTGTAAGGATAGACGGAGCCGATATAAATCACTACGACAGTGATCATCTTGGAGAATTCGTAGGATACTTGCCTCAAGATATAGAGCTGTTTGAAGGAACGGTTGCTGAAAATATAGCAAGATTCGGCGAGCTTGACTCAGAAGAGATAATAAAAGCGGCAAAAATGGCAAACGTCCATGAGATGATACTAAATTTACCGGATGGATATGATACCAGACTAATAGGCGGAGGCTCGGGACTAAGTGGTGGACAAAGACAAAGAATCGCCCTTGCAAGAGCTTTTTATAAATCTCCAAAGATAATAGTACTGGATGAACCAAACGCTAGCTTGGATGAAGCCGGAGAAAGAGCGCTTCAGCAATCGCTTCTAAATATGAAAGGAAAGTCTACGATAATACTCATAACTCACAAGCTAAATATACTGGGTATAGTTGATAAGATAGCGGTACTTGCCGGCGGCAAGCTAGCGTATTTTGGCGCAAGAGATGCGGTCTTAAGGGAGCTTACCAAAAATCAAGCCCAAGTTAGACAAGAGGCAAAACCTGAATCCATAGAGGAGAGCAAATGATACTATCTGACGAAAGAGGAACGATTAGAGCGGGATTAGTCTTTATATTTTTGCTTGTCGTGGTTTTTGGTGGCTGGGCCGCACTTGCTCCGCTTAAAAATGCTGCCGTTGCAGTAGGCAAGGTAAGCGTGGTCAACGATAAAAAGGTAGTACAGCACCTAGAGGGTGGCGTGATAGATAAAATTCACGTTAAAGACGGAGACAAGGTAAAAGCAGGAGATGTGCTAATAGAGATAAAAAACGCAAGACTTCAAGCCGAACTTGAGATAGCCCAGAGTGAATTTTTGCAAAATAGCGTGGTAGAAGCCAGGCTAATAGCTCAAAGAGATGATGAAAAGGAGATAAAATTTAGCGATGAAGTAAGAGGCATGAAGGGGTTTGAAGAGGCTGCAAAAGGTCAAGTAAGCATATTTAAAGAGCAAAAAAAGTTGCTTGAAGACGAAAAAGAAATTTTAAATCAGCGCATAACTCAACTTCGTAAGCAGATCGATAGCTTAAATGCTATTATCGCTTCAAGAAAGCTAAGATCAAATTCTCTTGAAGAGGAGATAAAAGAGTGGGAGAGGCTTTATAAAGAGCAATTAAGTGACAAGATAAGGCTAAGGGATTCTAAACGCGAAAAAGTTGCGGTTGATGGCGAAATCGCTTCAAGCGTCGCAGATATCGCAAGGCTAAATGTGCAGATAACCGAGACAAAATCTCAAATCATTTTAAGAGAGAGGACATTCAAGGAAGACGTATTAAAAAAGCTTGAAGACGTTAAAAAAGTTATAACCGATCTTAGATCAAGATATATCGCACTTAACGATCAGCTAGACAGAACCATGATAAAAGCGCCAATCGGCGGTACCGTAGTAGGGATGACAGCTCATACTGTAGGCGGAGTTGTCAGATCAGGAGAGGTCATAATGAATATAGTGCCTGATAGCAGCGAATATCTAGTGGATGCAAAGATGAATTTGACAGATGTAGACAAGGTTACGATAGGATTGATTGCGGACGTAAGATTTAGCGCATTTGAACTCCAGCAAGCTCATGTAATAGAGGGCGAAGTGATATATATCTCTGCTGATAGCTTGCAAGATAATCAAGGGCATCAGTTTTACGAGATAAAGATAAAGCTTACCGAAGATGGCATAAAAGAGCTTGAAAGAAATAAATTCTTTTTAATCCCCGGTATGCCGGCAGAAGTAATGGTAAGAACGGGTGATAGAACTGTCTTAAGCTATATCTTAAACCCATTTACGAATATGTTCCAAAGGGCTTTCAATGAAGATTAAAATTTTAGCCTTTTTAGGTTTGCCTGCACTAATTTTAGCAGAAAGCATAAGTCTCTCACAGGCATACCATATGGCGCTTGAAAACGATCAGGAGTATAGATATTATATATATACGAATTTAGCTACGGCAGAGAAGTATAAACAAAGCGTTTCGCAACTATTTCCTACCGTGTCCGCAGATGCAAGCTATAGAGGAGACAAGTATGATAGATACAAAAAAGAGGTTGATGAAAGCTATAGAAGCTATGGAGTTACACTTAGACAGCAAATTTTTCAACCCTCTTTATACTATCAAAAAGATCAAGAAGCTTTAAGAAAAGAAGAAAGCAGGCTAAATTTAGAATTAAACAGGCAAGAGCTTGCCAAACGTGTTGCAAAAGCTTATTTTGATCTTGTTTATACAAGCGAGAATTTAAAACTAGCTCAAAGCTACAACGAGGCGAATAAAGCAAGACTTGAGCAGATGGAAAAATCTTTATCCTTGGGTCTTACGAACAAAATGGATATGCTTGAATCAAAGGTAAGATATGACGAGTCTATACTTGGAGTAAGTAAGGCTCAAAGAGACATAGATATAGCAAGAATCGCCCTTAATAAACTAATAGGAAAAGATGTAGAAGTAAAAAATCATCTTGCAAATTTGGATATAAATTTCTTTAAAAATATCGCTGTGGCTAAATTTAACGACACAAACAAAAACATACAATATCAGCAAAGCCTAATAGGAACCCAGATAGCTGAAAAAGAGTACTCGAAGAGAAAGAGCGAACATCTTCCGACGGTTGATTTTTCTATAGGATACTCAAAAAACGACTATATAGATAATAAAAATTTTGGAGACAAAGAAAACCGTGTGGAAACAATGATAAGGCTTAGTATCCCTATCTTTTCAAGCGGTCTTACGACATATAGGGCTCAAGAAGCCGAATTGCTACGACAAGCAAGCATCGCAAGACAAAACGATATCCAAAAGAGCGTTGATATCTCGCAAAGACAAAAGATAAGCGACTTTCAAAACTACATACAAGAGTATGATATAGTCTTGCAATCTCTTGAAAATGCTAAAATTTACGAACTTTCCATCGAAAGAGGATATCAAGAAGGCTTGAAAAATATAGTTGATTTGCTTGATGCCAAAGCAAGAGTACACAAGATCAGAAATGACGCTCTTACAACCGCTTATAACGTGGTGTCCTCATATCTTGAACTTGAAGGCTTAGTAAATAATATCACCTCTGAAAGCATGAATAATCTGGAAAATGCTTTCAAATAGAATTTTTCAGGCTTAAAAACAGATCGGAGTGCGCCTTAGCGGATTTTGCCCAAGTAAATTGCTTACAAAATTCTAATCCGCACTCCGCAAGCATTATTTGCTCATTTTTATCGTTTAATAAGTCACTCAATTTTAATTTCAAATCCAATTCATTTAACGTGTCAAAAAAGATTGCCTTAGAGTCATAAATTTCTCTAAAAACTTCTATATCAGAAAGTATCACCGGACATCCGCAAGCCATCGCTTCAAGCGGAGGGATACCGAATCCTTCATAAACGGAAGGATAGACAAAAACGGTTGCGGCACTATAAAGAGTGGCTAAACTCTCATCATCTATATAACCTAGAAATTTGATATTTTTATTTTGTTTTATAAGTCCGTGAATATCGGAATTTTGCCAGCCTTTAGCGCCTACTATAACCAAATCAAACTTATCTTGCAGGCTTTTATCCAAAATATTATACGCCTTAATAAGTGTTTTTAAATTTTTTCTAGGCTCGATTGAACCGACAAACAAAATAAACTCTTTTTTTAAATCAAGCTCATCTTTTAAGCTTGTTTGAGCAATTTTATCTCTTTTATAAAATACGTTTTCATCATAGCCGTTATATATAACCTCTACATCCTTGCTATCTATTTCAAGAGTAGCAACTATCTCTTTTTTAATAAAATTTGAAACAGTTATGATTTTATCGGCTTTTGAAATATTTTTCACAAAAAATTTATCAAAAAATTCAATTCTATCTTTTGGATGAAACTCTTTATGCTTGATAAAAGCAAGATCATGTATGGTAACTACTATAAATTTTGCATTTACGTCAAGCGGTATAAAATTTGGCTGAAAATATATATCAAATTTGTATTCTTTTAGTCTATATTCGTTTAATTTTTTTAGCACGACTCTTGTGATGGTCTTAAACCATGTCGGAAAAAAAATAAAAATAGCTTTTAAGGCTCTTGTAATTTTTTTTCTATATAAATCTTTTACAGACAAAGCATCTTGCTTCTTAGGCAAAATGATCTCTTGCGATATAAAACCGTAATTAAAATAAGCATCAAATTTATCCTTATCAAGACCTCTTGAAACCTCATAAGCATATCTTCCTACACCGGACAAAGAAGAAAGTAGTGACTTTGTATCAACTAAAATTTTAGCTTTCATACATCCACTTTAAAATCTCTTTTATATCGCTTTTACAAATATTTATACCAAGCTCTTTTAGCCTTGAAATATCGGCCAGCAAAATTTCAGCCTCATCGCTTCTTATAAATTTTGGATTTTGAAGGATATTAATGTTATGTCCTGAAATTTCTTGCATAAACCTTACTATGTCGCCCACGCCATATCCGACTCCAGAACCTATGTTAAAAATTTTATGCTCGCTTTTTGCATGAAGCAGTTTTTCATAAATTTTAACCACATCCAAAACGCTATTATACTCCCGCTTGGGAGTTAAATTTCCTAATTCGATAGTAGATTTTTTTTCTTTAAAATGAGATACTATTTTAGGTATCAAAAAGCTTATAGCTTGCCCTACTCCCGTATAGTTAAATGGACGGGTGATAATGATATCAAGGCTACTTTTTAGAGCCGTTTGCTCCATTTTAAATTTGCTCTTTGCATAAGCCGAAAGTGGATTTGGCTCTAAATTTTCAGATAAAATTTCACTACTTTGCGCCCCATAAACAGAAGCCGAACTTACCAAGATCACTCTTTTTGGTTTTTTTTCAAGCATCTCTAAACACTCAAGCAAATTCTCGCTTCCGCCAACATTCACTTTATCTATGAGATCCGGATCACTTGGAGCAAAGGATATTGCGGCGAGATGTATAACAAATTCAGGATTTGTATGATTAAGAGCTATCTTTATGCTCTCTTTATTACATATATCACAATACACAAAACCTTCTTTTTGTTTTTTTATTGAGGCTTTAATGACTTCATATCCTGATTTTTCCAGATAGTGTGATAAATAAAAACCTGTAAAACCATCGGCTCCCGTAATAAAAACTTTAGAACTCAAAACCGCTCTCGATCTTTTTAATATCCGCTTTTACCATCATTTTGCAAAGCTCTTCAAGTGAAGTTTGCGCCTCCCATCCAAGCTCATTTTTAGCCTTTGTTGCATCGCCTATTAGAAGATCAACTTCAGCAGGTCTATAAAATTCAGGGTTTACTCTTACCAGCACGTTGCCACTCTTGTCAAGCCCAATTTCACTCTCGCCCTCGCCTTCAAATTTAAGCTCTATGTCAAGCGCTTTAAATGCAAGCGATACAAAGTCCCTTACAGTAGTAGTCTTGCCTGTTGCAAGCACAAAAGTATCAGGCGTATGATGCTGTAAAATTTTATACATTCCTTGAACATATTCATAAGCATATCCCCAGTCGCGCTTAGCATCAAGATTTCCAAGCTCTAATACATTAGCCTTTTTTAACGCTATTTTAGCGGCAGTGTTTGTAATCTTTCTTGTTACAAATTCAAGTCCTCTAAGAGGGCTTTCGTGGTTAAATAAAATTCCACTGCTTCCAAATATACCGTAGCTTTCCCTATAATTTACCGTTATAAAATGTCCGTAAAGCTTCGCAACTCCATAAGGAGAGCGCGGATAAAACGGAGTATTCTCTCTTTGTGGAACCTCTTGAACCAAACCAAACATCTCAGATGTGCTTGCTTGGTAAAATTTAATATCTTTATCTACTATTCTTATGGCTTCAAGCAAATTTAATACTCCAAGAGCGGTTACATTTGCCGTATGAAAAGGCTCTTTAAAGCTTACTCCTACAAAGCTTTGAGCGGCCAAATTGTAAATTTCATGAGGACGAATTTCTGAAACTACGCTTATAATATTAAAAGCGTCTGTTAAATCCATCTCGATAATTTTCAAATTTGGATTTTCAAGCACTCCAAGCTCTTCAAGTCTCCACAAATTTAAACTAGCCGTTCTCCTACATGTACCATAAACCAAGTATCCAAGCTCTAGCAGATACTTTGCAAGATACGCACCGTCTTGTCCGGTTACACCCGTAATCAAAGCTTTTTTCATTAAAAATCTCCTGTTAAAATTTTATATGCCTGCATAGCACTTTCCTGCCACGAAACAAGTTCAACTCTATCTGATCTAATATGCCTTGACTCCTTAAAATCCTCCAACCATTTGGCTATTATGCCAGCCAAATGCTCATCGCTTGAGAAAAATGTAGCAGAGCCATTTGAAACTTCTTTAAAGACATCAAGATCTCTTGCTATTATAGGAATTTTATGCATCGCCGCTTCAACAAGTGGCAAGCCAAAACCCTCGGCTCTACTTGCGGCTATTAGGCAACTTGAGTTTTTATAAATTTCATCAAGCATCTCATCACTTACAAAATTTAGATAAATTAGCTTATTGTCTTTTTCGTGATGATTTAGCACCATGCTTTTCAAAGAATCGACCATCCAACCCATCTTGCCAACAATAACTAAATTTATATCATAACCTTTTTGCCATAGCATATCAAAAGCTTTAATTCCGGCATCATGCCCCTTTCTTGGCTCAAGTGTGCCTACCATCAAAAATGTAGGCTTTGATGATATCTTTCTTAGAATTTCTTTCGATTTAACATCAAGTCCTAGCGCAGGCAAAGATGATTTAATATCACATCCAAGCTTCATGCTTTTGATTATAGGCGGCATATTTAAATTATTTTCTTTTATATACTTTTTAACTTCTCCCGCCACACTTTCTGATATGCAAATAAGTCCATCTGCAAAGCTTGTTATCTCTCTTAACCACAAAACATGGTCTTTGTGTATTTCTGGCGGAAAGAAATAAGGATGAGATATAGGAATATTATCATACACAACAAAAAATACTCTTGCCCCCTTGGCTTTAAATTCTTTATAAATGCCATTTTTATGTGCATTAACAGAGTTTGCCGGTATATAATCAAGCCCATAAAATATATCGCCTTCATGAATATCTATGATCTCATTTTTACAATTTAACTCTTTTAAGCCGTAAATTTTCTTCATGAAGTCTCTTGCGTAAAAATAAGAAGAGTGTTTTTCATCATAATAGACAGGCTCAACTCTATAATCTTTAGTGACTTGTAAAAGCATAAGAAGTTGAGCTCTAACCACTCTTTGAATACCTGTTTTTAAGTCATGAGTATATACTGCCGTAATGTCAATAAAAATTGTTTTTTGTCTAAAAAGAGGTTTTTTAACTGACGATATGGCCTTTGAAAGCATTATCAAATCACTGTTTGAATCTTTAAAATCTTTAATCATCTCTTTTAAAATAGGCTTTTTTGCATAAATTTGCTCCACAGTCTCATAATACATTTTGGCACAAATTTGAGGATTGTGAACTTTATCAAGATACTCTTTTGAGTTGCTTGCAAGCTCTTCTCTTAAAGCACGGTCGGTATAAATTTTATTAATTGCTTCAGTAAGCTCATCTATACTAAACTTTTCTTCTATAAAATATGCGCTATCTCTTGGAAGATCTCTCATGGAACCGTGATTATTTATAATTGTAGGCAAAGAGTAGTTAAAACAATCAAGAACAGCAGCAGAGCTCTCTCCTCTAGAGTCGCTTCTTAACTGTATAGCCAAATCAGTAGCATTTAAATAATCTTTGTAGCTCTCGTTGTCGCTCCAGCCTACAAATTTAACATTTTCTTGTATTGAATTTTCAGCTACACTGTTTTTTATCATATCCATATAATGATCGCTCGTACTTTGACCAACTATAAGCAATAAAGAGTTATCTTTAACTATTGTATCTAATTTTGAAAATGCTCTTACAATCTCTAAAGTAAGCTTTGTAGAGCCTATATACCCAAAAGTTGAGATGATAAATTTATGCTGAGGTAAATTTAGCCTTTTTTTGCTCTCGTTTTTTTCAATACATTTAGCAGGTTTTCTTAATAAAGGAATAAATGAAAAAAAATCATCGCTAGGTCCATAAAGCGAATCAAAAATCCTCTTTGGCTCATTAGAGTGAGTTATTATGCCAAGAGAATTGTCGATAAGCATTAAATTAGCAGGATAATTTAGTATAGTTTGACCCAGCCCACTCTCTTTTAAAAAATCAAAAATTTTAAATCCGTGTGAGTAATAAAGCTCGTCATAAAATAAGTGTGTATACCGCAGATCCCCAGAATAATAAAGCTGAGACATATAAAAATCATGAAAAACAACAACACCTTCAAACTTTTTTATGATCTCATACATATAAAGATGATAGGATGAACCGCCTATTTGATAGATGATACGATCGAATCTATCTGCATTTTTTAAGAAATAGCCAACTTCTTGTACATTATATATTTTTTTTAAATCTTCTCTTATATTCGATAACTTTTCAACAATTATAGTTATTTGATAATAGTTGACAAGCTCTTCTAGCAACTCTTCACTATAAAGACTTACTCCTGTTTTTTCATTTGGGATTGGAGAAAAAAATGCAAGCATAGGCTTAATATTTAATTCTCTTTCAGTGTTTAGTATTATATCTTCTTGGATTTTTTTGTCTATAAATTCATCATATGAAACAATTGAAATCGAATTTGTATTTTTTAAAAAATATCTTTTTAACTTGTTTATTTCATTGATATCGCTTATATGCAATGTTGGTTCAAATATATACAATTTAAATTTTTTTAGTTTTTTTCTCAAATTTGAAGTATCGACATCTTTATTTGAACATATTAAAAACTCTATATCACTACTACTAAAATCTTGAAATTTTGACATGTCTATATCATTTTTAAAGCCTAGATCAATCAAGATAGACTGCATACTATTTCCTTTTTAGTCTCTTATAAATTTCAAGCTCTCTACTAGTTAATACATTAGAATAACCGGAGTCAAAAAAACTTTTTAAATTCATATTTTTTAACATAGCATAGCATCTTGCAGAATAACTTTTGGCTCTTGCTTTGGCAACTCTAGCAATACCGGCTATTGATCTTAGCGGCTTGGTTATGCGCCAAGACCTGCTATTTTTCATATCATTTATCTCTTGCTGAGTGGAGATAATTTTACTTTCAAATTCATTATATATTTGCCTAGTATAATTTCTTAAAGAATTAGAATAAACATGAGATATTTGATCCAAATTTATGCCGTAAGTCTCCAAAAAAGCATTATCAAATAGCTTTATACTATCGCCATCTTTTTGAGCTATAATCGCATAATCAGGGCTTACTTTTTCAAACACATCAAAAAGATCCATTGAGTTTTGACTTTGATCTATCTCTTTTTCATTTAATCTTAATATAAAATTTCTTTTAAATCCGTGATACTCGGTAGCAAAAGCAAGAAGTTGGCACGGGATGGGATTTTTATGTGTTGCATCAAGATAAAACCATTGAGTTGAAACCATTATATTTTCAGGATTCGGCGTCTCAAGAATTAAAATTCCGCATGGAGTTAAGACTCTCATAGCTTCTTTGCAAATTTCAAGCACATCATCAAATTCTATGTGCTCCACAACTTGAAAAGCACTAATAATATCCACACTATTATCTTCAAGAGATTTTAATTTCGAAATAGCATCGCTTTTTTCTACGTCAAATCCCTTGCTTAAAGATAGCTCGACCATATCATCATCTATATCTATACCTTTTGCTTTAAAGCCATTCTCTAAAAGCAAATCAAGCCATTCGCCTCTTCCACAACCTATATCAAGCGCATTAACTTCATTTTTTATATCCTTTAAAGGAGTAATAAATTTAAGATACTTTTTTTGTCTACTTTTTATAAGATCTTCATCTCCTCTAAATTTATTTTCAAAAGCCAGATAAAATCCCTTGTTCATATATTTTCCCTTATCAACACATTTGAATTTAGCCTGCAAATTCCTACAAAATCACGTTTATTCGCATTGACAACTTCAAATTTATATACATTATCTATCCAGTGATAACACTTGTCCATATGTGTTTCGCCTGCATGCAAAGCTACAGTTACCGTATATAAACCCGCTCCTATATTAAGATCAGTATTAAAATCTACAATGTATCTTTTGCCGGCTTGAGAATCAAAATTTAACCCTAACATCTTTGTATTGGCGCCATAAATATCTTGTCCAAATTTGTCTTTTATCAAAATTCCAAGAGAGATATCATTTAAGGTTTTATTAGCCATTACTTCTATCTGAAATTTAACTTTATCTCCCGATGTTGCCACCGATATCTCTTTATCTTGTTTTTTCATGCTAAATTTAACTATTTCAACCTCTTTACCACCATAATCCTTGTGATAACTCTTTACTTCATTATCGTCTTGCGATGCTTGAGATATAAGATAATTATACTTATCCATAACATCTTGAGGGTTGCCTTCCTCAACTATTTCTCCCGATTTTAAAAGTATAATGCGATCGCAAAGTAACTTCAACGAATTTAGATCGTGCGAAACAAAAATAATGCTTTTACCAAACTCTTTTACCTCTTTTAGCTTCTTAATGCATTTTTGAGAAAAGTGCGCATCACCTACGGAAAGTGCTTCATCTATTATAAAAGTTTGAGCATTTGAAAAGATCGCAATAGAAAAAGCAAGTCGCACGACCATACCAGATGAATATGTACTAATCGGCAAATCTATGAAATCATTCAATTCACTAAAATCTATAATGTTTTGCAAATTTTCATCTATATACTCTTTACTCATTCCAAGCAAGTAGCCGTTAAAATAGATGTTTTCGACTCCATTTAAATCATAATTAAAACCTGTACCAAGCTCTAATATCGCAGCAATGGAACCTGATTTTGTAACAGTGCCTGAAGTCTGAGCCAAAACTCCGCTTATAATTTTAAGAAGAGTCGATTTACCAGCTCCATTCATACCTATGATACCAAGACTCTCGCCTGCGTGTAAATCAAAGCTAATGTCTAAATTTGCAAAAAATTTCTTATGTAGCTGCTTTTTGTGAAAAATTTCTTTCAGTCTATCTCGCTGGCGCTCATAAATTCTAAATTCTTTAGTCAAATGTTTGACACTTAAAACAACACTCACAGATTATCTCTTACGGAATCAATTAATTTTACATAAAAAAACACCCCTATAAAAAGTGATGCAAAGGCTATAATTACGGGCGCTACAAAATCGCCAAATTTTATACTATTAAATAAAAATATGTCCTGATACGGTTTTATAAAATAATAAAGCGGATTTATATACAGCAAAAATTCGGCTTTTTTCTCAAGCACATACGCAGGATATACTATAGGAGTCGCCCAAAATAGTAGCTGAAGCATTATGGGCGTAATCTCTTTTATATCTCTAAAAAATACCGAAAATACGGAAAATAAAAGCCCGAGCCCAAAAACAAAGATAGTCTGAAGTATCATAAGAGGAATAATCATCAATAAACTAAAATTTACCTCTTTAACAATCAATAAAAAAACAATGCCAATCATCATAGAAAACATAAAAATTATAAATTGTATAATAAGCGGACTTAGCTCAAACACATAAAGAGGAGTATTGATTTTCTTTAAAATTCCAGCCTTTGCAAACGGAACCTCCATCATTATACTTAAAGTATTGGAAAATGCCGAATAGGCAAAAATTCCGGGAATTAAATAGATACTATACGAATAAGCGTGGTTGCTCACACCAAGTCTTGCATTCATGAAGTCAGAAAAAATAACCGTATAAATAAACAGCATCACAATAGGTGAAACAATATACCAAATTTGACCCAAGCCTGTCTTTGCATAGCGGCTTTTAAAATCAAATTTTACTAGTTGATAGATGCTAATAATATCTTTTTTAAACAATCGTTGCAAACCATAATATAAATTTTTATTATTATATCCAAAAGAGATTAAATAAATATTACCCATTACTTTAAAAACTTAATCAATTTTTAAAAATTATAAAAACAGTTTTAAAGATAATCAAGATATCTTTGACAATTGAGACATTCTCTACATATCCCACATCCATTTCAACTCTCTCTTTAAATGAAATATCATTGCGTCCGCTAACTTGCCAAAGTCCTGTAAGTCCCGGCCTGACACTTGTTATTTTTACAATATTTTTACCTATTTTTTTCTTTTCCGATATCATATAAGGTCTAGGTCCAACCAAGCTCATATCCAGCTTTAAGATATTAAAAAGCTGAGGCAACTCATCAAGAGAAGTTTTTCTTATAAAATGCCCTACTCTTGTTATTCTAGGATCATTTTTGTATTTATGATATTTTTTATAATGCTCCACTTCATCAGGGTTTTCTTTAAGATATTTAATTAAAATTTCATTGCCGTGCTTACACATAGACCTAAATTTATAGCAATCAAAAGGCTTGCAAAACCTTCCTATACGCTTCTGTTTAAAAAATACGCTCTCGTTTGGGCGCGAAATTTTTATAGCCATAGCTACTACCACCATAATCACCGACCAAATAGGTAGAGTAATTAAAATAATACAATAATCAAAAACAACCTTAAGAGCTACTCTATCTCTTAGCCTCATTATTTTCGCCAACCCTTACCGTCTATAAATTTCTCATATTCGATTTGCACAAACTCTTTTATCTCTTTTTCAAATCTCTCTTTTGAGAATTTTTGAGCATGCCTATAAATAAAACTAAGATCAAATTTATCAAACTCTTTTTCAAATTTATCAATGGCTTTATTTAAGCTTTGAACACTTTGATTTTCAAAATAAACTCCACTAAGTCCATTTAAAACACTCTCTTTTGCTCCACCTTGACCATAGCAAATTACCGGAGTGCCGCAAGCTTGAGCCTCAACAGGAGCTATACCGAAGTCTTCAAGAGCACAAAATATAAAAGCACGCGCCCTACTAAGCATCTGAGATATCTTTTTATCGTCTAAAAAGCCTAAAATTTCAACATTCGGTTTTGCTATACTCTTTATCTTTGACATCTGAGGTCCATCGCCTATGACGACTAACTTTTTACCGTTTATATTAAAAGCCTCTACGATAATATCAATCTTTTTATAAGGAACAAGCCTTGAAACGGTAATATAAAAATCTTCCTTTTGATCTTTGAACTCAAATTTTGAAGTATCTACAGGCGGATAGATAACGTGAGCTTTTTTACCGTAAATTTTGTCAATTCTTCCTGCGACATAATGAGAATTTGCAATATAGCTATCAACTCTGTTTGCACACATCAAGTCCCAAATTCGAATTTTATGCAAAAAATATCTAAGAAGAAGCGACTTAAGTCCTCTTTTTGCATTATTTTCTTCAAGATAGCTAAAATACATATCCCACGCATACCTCATCGGAGTATGAATATAGCTTATATGAAACTGATTTTGATGGGTTAAAACTCCCTTTGCTACAGCATGAGAGCTTGAAAGAATAATATCATAATCCCTTAAATCAAACTGTTCTACAGCAAATGGGAAAAGTGGCAAATAGTTTCTAAATTTACTCTTTGTAAATGGCAAATTTTGTATAAAACTAGTTTTTGCACTCTTGCCTTTAAGAATTATCTCTCTATCTTTCGGTTCTAAAAAATCAACAAGAGCAAATATATCAAAATCATCCCATATATTTGTAAAGCTCTCTACGCACCTCTCCGCACCCGCATATACACTAAACCAATCATGCACCAAAGCTTTTTTCATGAAAATGCCTAGGACCTTTTATAATCGTCATTAAGCCTTACGATATCATCTTCACCCAAATATTCGCCTGTTTGAACTTCTATAATGATAAGATCTGAATTTTCTTGATTTTCAAGTCTATGAATTTGACCCTTTGTTATATAAGTTGATTCGTTTTGTTCAAGATAAAATTTCTTATCGTTTATCGTCACTAAAGCTCTGCCGCTAACAACTATCCAGTGCTCATTTCGCTTAAAGTGCTTTTGCAAACTTAGTCTTTTATTTGGATGAACTATTATCTTTTTTATCTTGTACCCAAAACTACTTTCAAGCACTTCATAGCTTCCCCAAGGACGAAAGACCTTAGTATGCGAATCGCAAATTTCGGGCATATATTTTTTAAAGTATCCATAGACCTCTTTTACTTTTTGACTGCTGCCTTTCTTTGCTACCATTAAGGCGTCTTTTGTATTTACGACGATTAAATCATTTGCGTCTATTAAAGCTGTAGGCTTATTTGTAATAACAAAATTGTTTTTAGAGTCAATCTCGAATAATTCTTTGGAATTTTCAATCTTCTTGCCAAGCTCGTCAAAACTTCCCACATCGCTCCATCCTGCATCAAGAGGAACCATCTTTATCTTTGTGCTTCTTTGCATAAGAGCATAATCAATACTAATATCTTCTATCTCATCCATTTTGATCGGGTTTATCTTAAGAACATTATCTTCACTCCAAGAGTCTTTAATCGCACTCTCTACGCTATTTACTATATTTGGAGCAAATTTCTTCATCTCCTCAAGAAAAACTCCGGCTTTAAAGCAAAACATACCGCTATTAAAATAATATCCGCCTTCTTTAATAAACTTAACCGCGTTTTCTAAATTCGGCTTTTCTACAAAACGTTCAACATCCCCGTTGCTTTTTGATTTTATATAACCATAACCGGTATTGGGCTCGCTCGGATTGATTCCAAATGTTACTAAAAATCCATCCTGAGCATACTCTTTGGCTTTGCCAAGAGATTTTTTATATTCCGCCTCATCTTGTATCATATGGTCACTCGGAGTAACCAATAAAATTTCTTCTTTGTCACAATTTAAGGCGGCAAAAGTTATAGCAGCAGCGGTATTTTTGCCAAACGGTTCAAGTATAAATTTATATATCTCTTTACCGCTACATTCGTCAAGAGCTAAAAAATAATGCTCTTCATTACAAACAATAATACTCTTTTCAAATTCAAAATTTCTCTTAAGAGTAAGACTGAAAAGAGATTCACCGTTAAAAATTTTAACAAACTGCTTTGGCATAAGAGTTCTTGAAAGCGGCCAAAGTCTAGTGCCGGATCCTCCACAAAGTATCACATTTACCATAAATTTACACCCTATTTTTTATATTTTCTACTAAGTTTAAAAAAGCATTTTGAAGTTTTGCAAGCGTTTGCTCATCCTTAGCTTCAAATCTAGTAACGATAACCGGAGTAGTATTTGAAGCGCGCACAAGTGCCCAACCGTTATCAAATCTAACGCGAACACCGTCTATATCGATAATTTCTTTTATCTCAGGAAGCTCTTGCAAGTTATCTTGAAGTCTGATTTTTAAATTTTCAATTATCTTAAATTTTTCACTCTCTGTCGTGTTAATCTTAATCTCGTCCGTGCTGTAAACCTTTGGAAGTTTATCAAGCTCCGCGTCTAAATTTATGCCCTTTTGTATAAGTTCAAGCACCCTAAACATGGCATACAAAGCGTCATCAAACCCAAAATATCGCTCTTTAAAAAATATATGACCACTAACTTCCGCTGCCATATCGATATTTAGCTCCTTCATCGCCTTTTTGATATTGCTATGACCGGTTTTGCCCATAAAGCTTTTGCCGCCGTTTTTATCAATCTCATCATACATATTTTGCGAGCATTTTACCTCTCCCAAAACGCGTGGGTTTTTCATGGCAAGCGAGTATAGATAGGCTAGCTCATCGCCTTTTATGTTGCGATTTTTAGTAAGCACGGCTATACGATCGCCGTCCCCGTCAAAGCCAAATCCTATCTCAAATTCGCTTCTTAAGGCCTCTTTGATATCTTTTAAATTTTTCTCTTCACTAGGATCTGGGTGATGATTTGGAAAATTTCCGTCAGGGTTTGGGTATAAAATTTCAGCATCTAAATTTAAACTCTTGCAAATTTCAGGAAGCACAGCCCCTACGGCTCCGTTTGCACAGTCCATTATGATTTTTAGCTTCATATTTTTTAAGTGGGCAAACTGATCTATGATAAATTTCTTATACTCGCTTGCGATATCGAATTTAACGGCTCTAAAATCATCTTTTATCTTCGTTTTAGCCTCTATCGTAGAGATAACATCATCTTTTAGCCTCTGAAGATCGGCGCCAAAATAGCTGTCCTTAAAAATAGTAATCTTAAATCCGTTATACTCTTTTGGATTATGAGAGCCGGTTATCATGATATTTGCGTCAAATTTGTCGTTAAACACACTAAAATAACCAACCGGAGTAGGAAGCAGTCCAATATCAAAAACTTCTATGCCAGCACCGTTTAATCCGCTAACAAGCCAGCCGAAAATTTCATCCGCGCTAAGTCTAGCATCATATCCCACGCTTACGTTTTTAGCGCCTCTTTTTAGCATTTCGCGACCTAAATTCAGACCTATTGCTTTTACGCTAGTTTCATTTAAATCCCTATCAAAAATACCGCGTATATCATACTCTCTAAAAATTTCTTCCAACATCAATCACTTCTCTTTAAAATATAATAAATTTAAAAAATTAAAGCCGATTATATCATCTTTTTATTAATTATCATTTAGCTATTAAGGCTATTTTCATACTCACAGCCTCTATCAAGTCGCAAGGATTGAGCCGCAACTGCTTACCTCTAACGCCTGCGCTTATATAAATGAAATTTTGCTTTAAAGCTCGTTCATCGATAAATGTATCAAAGGTCTTTTTCATACCTATCGGAGAGCAACCGCCCCTGATATAGCCTGTTATTTTCTCAAGATCTTTTAAATTTAAAAGCTCGCAACGTTTACGCCTGCTAGCTCTTGCCAAAGCTTTTAGATCCAAGCTTAAATCACCCTGTATACAAGCCACCACAAAGCCTCTTGGCTCACACTCGCACACTATCGTTTTATAAACTTGAGTTATATCGGCTCCACATTTTAAAGCTACGTTAACGGCGCTTAGATCACTCTCATCAACCTCATACTCAAACAGCTCATACTCTACACTCTTACCGTCCAAAATTCTTGCCGCATTAGTTTTATGTATCATATTTTCTCATTTTTTAAATTTTGTTATATAATTATACAAAAAAAGGAGTATTAATGGCTGAAGAGATGGAAGAAAAGCAAGCCAAAAAGGGAAATAGCTTCATTCTCATAATAATAATTATAGTTTTGGTATTGCTTTTAGTTATAGGAGGTCTTATCGCGTATCTTGTATTAAGCGGTAACGATCAACCAAACAGTATGCAAGACGGACAAACCCAAGGACAAATGGTTTCTAAAAACGCTTCTATCAAGCGCTCAACCGACTATATAAACATGGGTCCTGTCTATCCGATGGATCAATTTATCGTAAATTTGTTAAGCGACAGCGGGTCAAGATTTCTTAAAACAAAGGTCGAGCTGGAGCTAAACGCCGAGGCATTAACCCCTGAAATAGACAAGAAAAAACCCCTCATCAGAGATATAATAGTAAGGACGCTATCGTCTAAAACTTTTGAAGAAGTAAGCACGATAAAGGGCAAAGATCGCCTAAAAGATGAGATCGTAGATCGTATAAACGAAGTGCTTGCCGACGGTCATCTTAAAAATATCTACTTTACCGACTTTGTAGTTCAATGATAGGGATTGATATCGTTGCCATAGAGAGAATTTCAAGACTTAAGAAGCGTTACGGCGAAGCCTTTGCTAAACGCTTTTTAAATGAAAACGAGATGATTTTAGCAAAAACCGATGCGACTTTAGCAGGGTTTTACGCACTTAAAGAAGCCGTTAGTAAGGCTCTTGGTTGCGGTATCGGCGATGAATGTTCGTTTTTTGATATAGAAATTTATAAAACTGAAAAAAACGCACCAAAAATCAAACTTTCAGAGAAAATTAAATCTAATTTTAAAATCTCACAAGCAGATGCAAGCATAAGCCATGACGGGGGCTTTGCTATTGCGGCAGTTATATTAAAATGAACTCGCAAAATAGCTCAAAGCTCTTATACAGGCTTGATAGCAGAAATAAAACTACTTTATTTATAGCTTGCGCGCCCATACTCTTACTTCTTATATTTCCGACATCCTTTATGCTCTTTAACGATGGAGCGAAGCTTGTCATGGGAGCAGTTTTAGCTACAGTTTTGCTTTATAATCTTTTTGATAAGTTAAATTTCAGATATATTGAAATTTACGATGACAAAATTATCATTGCAAAGCTTTTAAAGGAGATAAGCTTAGCAAAAGATGAAGTTGTCTCATGTCACTTCAAAAGCCTTCCTTTTATGCCGTATAAAGTTGATATCATAGTCAAACAAGATGGAAATAAACGCAAATTTTACTCAATAGACGGATTAAATTTTAGCCAAAGCAAGCATATATGCTGGTTTGTTTTATCATCCGGTAGCGAGCATAAATTTAGCTTATAAAATTTTCAAGCACTCCGATACCCTCTATCTCGCAACGAACCACATCGCCGCTTTTTAGAAATTTAGGCGGTTCAAGACCCATACCGACTCCGCTTGGCGTGCCAAGAGATATTATAGTGCCCGCTTTTAGCGTCATAGCGCTACTTAACTCCTCTATCACGTATCTTTCGTTAAATATCATATTACAAGTGTTTGAATTCTGTCTAAGCTCGCCGTTTACATAGCATTTTATGGTCAAATTTGAGCTATCCAGTTCATCAGCCGTAATAACCGCAGGACCCATCGCGCAATGCGTATCAAGCGACTTGCCGAAATAAAACTGCTTATGGCGAATTTGCAAATCTCGCGCACTAAAATCATTTAATATCATATAGCCAAATATATAATCCTTCGCGTCTTTTGCGCTTACATTTTTAGCATCTTTTTTGATTATCAAAGCTAACTCAACTTCGTAATCAAGCTTTTGCGTTACGCTTTCGTGAGCTAAAATTTCGCCCCCATGTCCCACCGCCTCATTTACTCTTTTTGAGAAATAAACGGGATATTCGCGCTTACCGTCAAATTTTTCGCCTTTGAATTTTGCAGATTCGGCTGCGTGATCCATGTAGTTTATGCCAAGACAGATGATATCTTGACGAGGCGTTATGATAGGCGCAAGAAGCTTTGCCTCGCCAATCTTAAGCCCGCGTGCTTGAGCCTCAAAACCGCTTAAAAGCTCATAGTCTTTATCGCTTGCACGCTCTATAAAGTCATTTAAATCTTTAAATTTAAGCCCTATTTCATCAAAGCTTATGAGCCCGTTATCACTACTTACTATGCCCGTTTTTACACAGCCGTCAAAAAATGTTACAAATTTCATCTCATCCCTTTGTCAAATTCTATCATCTTAAACCTCTCGCCTAAAAATTCAGGGCTAGTTAAAAATTTAAACTGCTTTAAGAAGCTTTTGTAAGCACTATCTCCGCCGTTTTTAAGCACATATTCAAGCACCTCAGCGCCGCCAAAATCAACTATCGCTGCGGACTGTTTTTTAAACCCTTTGAAATCAAAACCGCAATCTTTAAATTCCTGCCTAACCTGAGCGAAATTCAGATCATAAGTTATGTCGCTTACTCCAAAAAACTCTTTTAAATTTCCAAGCTCAAACGGACTAAAAACTCTATGCTCTTTATAAATTCTAAGCGTTATATCGCTCCTAGATCCCATATCTCCGTAATCAAAAGTTATAAACTTAAGTTTGCGCGCCGAATTTGCAAGATTTTTTGCAAATTCGCTTAAGCCGGTTGTGATCTCGCCTTTAGTGATTTCAAATTTCTTGCAAGCTGTCAAAATTTCCTTATCCGCGCTATCCCAAAATAACTCATCATCCTTAACGTAAAGCATCTTATCGCCATCTACTACCTCGCAAGCAAAGCAGTCAAATAGCTCATTTGAGATGAAAAACGCCTCATCAAATTTACACTCCTTTAAATGCAAAAAATGATTTATGATAACCTCGTCGCCAAATTTTTGCTTTAAATTTTGAGTTTGAATTTTGCGCAAATTTGCGTGAGGCTCTATGATGTTAAATTTCAAAGTTTTTAAAATTTCAGGCTGAAAAGTAAAAATTCCGCTTATAAAATCGCCCATCATAGAGCCGTCGTTTGCGCCTATCTCAACGATATTTGCATTTGGTGAGAATTCGCCCTTTTTAAGCAAATTTAAAAAATGATAAGCAAGCGTAACCCCAAAGAGAGCTCCTACGCTAACGGATGTGTAAAAATCGCCCTTTTTGCCTATATTAACACCGTTTTTATAGTAGTTTTTATTTAGCCAATTATCAAAATACGAGCTAAATTTTATACTCACTTATAACCTTTGTAAGCCTTTTAAATCCCTCTTTGATCTCGCTTTTTTTGATATTTAAAGAGGGTAAAAACCTAAGCGTTTTTACTCCTGATTTTAATATCAAAACACGGTTTTTATTTGCCAAATTTATAAGCTTTGATATATCAATTTCATCTTTTAAGCTAAGTCCTAGCATTAGTCCAAGACCCTCTTTTTTATCAAAAATTTGAGGAAATTTAGAGCACAGGGCATCTAAATTTTCATTAAAAATTTCTATCGTTTCATCTAGCTTACCGCTTTTTTTGATCTTTTTAAGCTCGCTTAAAACGGCAAGTGCTGTGCTAGTAGCAAGAAAATTACCGCCAAAAGTAGATCCGTGATCCCCAGGAGCAAATACACTATGCCTGCAAGCGCAAGCACCGATAGGAACCCCTCCGCCAAGCCCTTTGGCAAAGGTAATGATATCAGGCTTTATACCGTAAAGCTTAGATGTAACAAACTCGCCCGTTCTATACACTCCGCACTGAACTTCATCTGTTATAAGAAGTAGTTTTTTCTCTTTTAAAACTTTTGCAAGGCGCTTTACTTCGCTATTATCAAGAGCGTTTATACCGCCCTCGCCTTGAACAAGCTCTATCATAACTGCAACGGTTTTTTCGTTTATATTTTCAATTATCTCGCCAATACTGCCGTAAAATTTAAAGCCATCGATATAAGGAGCGTAAATTTCAGGATGAAATTTATCCTGTCCGGTTAGCTTCAAAGTAGCTAGAGTTCTGCCGTGAAATGAATTTTTAAGAGTTATTATCTCAAATTTTTTCTCTTTAAAATTTGTCGCACCATACTTTCTGGCTAGCTTTATGGCGCACTCATTAGCCTCTGCACCGGAATTACAAAAGAAACTAAAAGCCTTAAATCCAAGCTCCTTTGATATCGCTTTAGCAAGCTTTTCTTGAGGCTTTATAGCGTATAAATTTGAGCTATGAAGTATCTTTTGACTCTGCTCTTTAATCGCTTTTACTATGCTTTTATTTGCATGACCAAGAGAATTTACGCCGATACCCGAAGCAAAATCTATATAATCTCGCCCCTTTTTATCAAAAAGCGTAGAGCC
The DNA here is from genome assembly GCF_012978775.1 of Campylobacter sp. RM15925. Taxonomy (NCBI): domain Bacteria; kingdom Pseudomonadati; phylum Campylobacterota; class Epsilonproteobacteria; order Campylobacterales; family Campylobacteraceae; genus Campylobacter; species Campylobacter sp. RM15925. The sequence continues at coordinate 1,344 of NZ_LIWP01000014.1, read as the reverse complement.
GTTTCCTCTTTCAAATCCAAAATCAAATCTCGCATAAGTGTCTAAAAGATACATTTCATCCTCCTTTAATCAAGCCTTGGCAGGTGCCAACCTCTATAATAGGCCAAAAGCCTAAAAACAATACCGAAAGCAAAAAGCCCCATTATCCACCATATATTAGTAAATCCAAAATGATGCATCACAAAATAGACCGCACCGACTACGATGCTAACGGTCGCGTAAAGACCCGTTTTTAAAAACCAAGGAACTTCGTTAAATAAAACATCACGCAAAATTCCCCCGCCTACGCCGTTGCAAAGCGCAAGCATAACAACTCCAAAGATATTATATCCATATTGCAAAGCAATTATCGCTCCGACGATAGAAAAGCTTACCAGATCCACGGCGTCTGTCGTTACAAAAAGGAATTTCTTCTCTATATCGCTACGCTTGTGAATCCTAAAAAGAGCGGAGAGAACAAGCATGGCTATAACTATAATGCAAGGCATGTAGTGAGTAAATGAGTATAGCGGTCTAGATACTATGGTATCTCTCATAAATCCTCCGCCAAGTGCCGTCAGTAGCGCTGAGACAAATATGCCAAGCCAGTCGCAATTTCTCTTAACCGCAAACAAAAACCCGCTAACCGCCGCAGATGCGATACCGATATATTCGGGTATTAAAAAAATTTGTAAATCGTCCATACAAGCTCTAAAGTTAAAATTTAAAGGCTATTTTACATCTTTAAGCTATAAATTTGGTTGAATTTTAACCCTTAAGCAGCTAATTTCATCGCCAAAAACGGTCTTTAAATTTAGCCAAAACAGCCAAAAATATCATATAAATTTCACCCTGACACCTGCTTAAAAATACTTGAAATTTATCTAGCCGTATCAAAAGGCGACTTTAAATTCCGTTGTGCCGTTACCGCTCTTACAGCTTATTTTAAATTTCAGCTCGTCGCAAAATTTCTTAACGATATTAAGCCCTATGCCAAATCCTCCGTTTGCCTCGTCAAATCTCGTGTAAAGATCAAATATATGAGGCAAATTCTCTTTTGATATTCCCTGTCCGCTATTTGTGATAACAAGAGCTTTTTTATCAAGCTTCACGCTTACATCTCCGCCTTCGTTTGAGTATTTCACGGCGTTGCTTAAGAGGTTATCAACTATCTTTCGCACCTTAAATTTTGAAGTTACAAGCGTGACATCCTTGATATCGGCGGTTAAATTTATGCCTTTTTGCTTTAAATTTAGTGAGAAAAACTCAAGCCTCTCGCTTACTATATGAGCTAAATTTACCTCTTCATTCTCTTCGTATTTTTTATTTAATCTTAAGATCGTAAGATCTTCGTATAAATTTGAT